>JAFRIR010000013.1 GCA_017432685.1 Flexilinea sp.
AGGGAAACTTCCCGGGCAGCTATCAGAATTGGAAGCGGCGTTTCCCATACTGGCTGGTGAAGGTGCAGAGTGGAACCGTCTCCGCTGTCACCTTTGTCAACCTGTCGTGACAGATGGGGACGGTTCCACTTCGGCACTACGCGCTTGTCATGATTCTCATGACAAGGCTCACCGTGCCTCCGGGCAACCGGCCCCACTGTCACCCGGGCATCCAATTCGCACATCGCGCGAGTCTGCGGTATCCGACCCCGGAAACAAAAAAGGGACTGTTGCCGTCAGGCAACAGTCCCCCTGCCATCATCTCAGGATGGAATGTTGGACACGATCAATGGGACTGATCGCTTTCAAATTCGGCGCCGGCGGCGCGGTTGGCTTCGGCTTCTGCAACCAGAGCGTCGTAATCAGCCAGGTTGTAGCTCTTGTCATAAGGCGTCGGCAGCAAACCTTCGTTGATGTAACCGATGATCTCGGCACGGCGCGGATCGTCCTTGCTCAGGTCAACACCGGTGATCTTCCAGTTGTTGTCGACGGTCGGTTCCACCGGGGAATTTGCGCCGAAGTAAGCCACGATCATATCGCGGATGGAGTTAGAGGATTCCCATTCACGCTTGCCTTCAGCCAGGTTCTTGGCCTTGATGCCGGAGGAATAGCGGTAGTTGTTGACGGCCAGAGTCAGGATCTCGTCATCAGAAAGCGGCTCACCATGATATATAACGTTTTCAATACGTTCACCCTTCGGCTTGGAAAGGTTGATCTCGTAATCAACGCCCTGGAACATATCATAGAGATAGCCCGGATATTCCGGATCGAAGGAGATGTTGATGTCACCCGGCTGCCACTGGTTGTAGCATTCGGCTGCCCATTCCATATAACCCTTCAGTTCCTTGCCTGTGACGGTCATGCGGTAAAGGGTGTTGTCGAATTTGTAAATATCGAAGATGTTGCCGTAATTGATGTTGCCTTCCGGCAGGTCGCTGGTATCCTTGAAGAGTGCACAGGCAGTCACATCAGCGCCGGATTCAGCCAGCTGGATGTTCAGAATCAGGTCCATGACCGCTGTATCCTGCAGCTTGCCTTCCGGCAGACCGAGAATTTCATTTTCCGGCTGGAATTTTGCAGTGGTCACACCGAGCGGTTCATAGTCTTCGCCTTCTTCACCGCTGCCGCCGCCATAGATGAATTCGAGTGTCTTTTCATGCATTTCCTTGAGGATCGGCAGTTCACGCAGTTCTTCACTGGGTTCATAGTCGACCATATCAACGATTTCGAGGGTCTTCCCCGTGATGTTTTTGTCTGCATCGAGGGTAATGTCATAGCGGGCAATTTCACGGCCGGAGTTGCGGACACCACCGACGATCACGCCATCGTGTTCTTCGTTCACGGTGATATGCATGTGAGCGACCTGAAGGATGTCGATTTCCGGATTGTCTTCGATGATCTTGGAACCGGCATCAGCGCCGCCGTCTTCATCGAATTCGGCAAACCAACCCATATGGGCAGAGACCATGATGATGTCAGCCTGGTCGCCGATTTCAGCAATAGCCTTCTTCACGGCAGTATTGGCTGCTTCAAAGGTAACGTCAGCAATGCCTTCCTTCGGACCGTCCCAGATCGGGATATCAGGGGTGCAGACACCGATGACAGCCAGTTTGATGCCATTGCGTTCGATGATCGTCCAGCCGTATCCGGTCACATAGGAGCCGTCCGGGTTGAGAATATTCTGGCCGAGGACCGGGAATTCAGCGGTACTGAGGAACTTTTTCATGTTCTCAATGCCCCAGTTGAATTCATGGTTGCCGAGGGTCATGGAATCGAAGCCCATGTAGTTCATGGCGGCAATTACCGGATGGGGTTCATCCGGATTCTTGTTGGCCAGGTCGTCAGTCAGGATGGTTCCCTGAATGTCATCACCGGAATCAACGAGGAACACCGTAGGATTTTCTTCACGGACCTTCTGAATATAGGTGTAAAGACGCGGCATACCATTGTTGGCGGTTTGAGCGTTATCTTCATAAGACCAGCTCCAGACATTCCCATGCATGTCGGAAGTGCCGAGAATGACAACATGCGTCTCGTCCTGTGCAAAAACCGGAACAGCCAGCATCGCTGCAAGAGCGACAGCCAGCAGCACGAACAAATAACAGCGTTTCATTATGAACTTACTCCTTTCTCTTTTGAAGAGCAAAAAAGACAAAAAAGGACACAGCCCGTTTCATAATTGTTATGGAAAACAAACAGTGTCACTCAAACAATGCAGGTCCTTGTCCTGCATAAACTACCTGATATTCATTGTATCATTGATGGGCCGTAAAGACAATATGACATTTGACAGGAAAAAATATAACGGACGCATCTAAAAGCCCCGCTCATTAGTTTTCAGAGGTGCCCTTATAAATTGTATATCAGGTATGGTAATATTTTTTATCGATACCACTAATTGGCCGGCAGCCTGAACATGGATGTTTCTGTATGGCCTGATGCGAACGGAATCGAAAGAAAGCAGACTGAATTATTCGAAGACTGAACAGGCTGCAGTTATCATCAGGGGAAGAACACAGGGTAAAAGGAGTACTACATGGAATTATTTCACGGATCACCGTCTGATATGACCGGTCGGAGCGAGCGGGAAATCAGAGCCTATCGATTTCTCGATGAATTGGAAATTGCATTTGACCGCACAGACCATCCGGCGGCCATGACGATGGAAGCATGTGAGGAGATCGATGCGGTTTTGAACATTCATATCTGCAAAAACCTCTTCCTCTGTAATCGTCAAAAGACGAATTTTTATCTGCTCATCATGCCGGGAGACAAGCCCTTCAAGACAAAAGAGCTTTCCAAACAGATGGAAATCAGCCGGCTCTCTTTTGCAGAGGAGGAATACATGGCACAGTTCCTTGATCTTCATCCCGGGAGTGTGACGGTGCTGGGACTGATGAACGATAAGGATCATCGGGTTCGGCTTGTGATCGATGAGGATGTGCTGAAAGAAGAATATTTCGGCTGCCACCCCTGTGAAAACACCAGTTCGATCCGCTTTGCGACCCGTGACCTGACGGAAAAAATTCTTCCTGCGCTGGGAATTGAACCGGTTTTGGTAAAATTGACCGGAGCAGATTAGTCCCGTTTTCTGACCGATGAAAAATATGACATTTGACAGCAAAATCAGTGAATCCTTCCCGAATGCTTTTGTAAACGTTTAAGGTACAATAGATGTTGAAAACGAAACAGGATTGTTTCGGATTTTTGTGCGTTAAACCGCTGATGATCTGAAATTACGGGATAGTTCTATGTTTGCCCGGGACTGTTCCCGGAATAATGATAATTAAGGAGTAAGAGATGGGAAAGAGCCTTGCGGATTGGAAACCCGGAGACCCGATGATCAATGAAAACGATTATTGGCAGGATCCGAATTATGTCGCCGAAGACCCTGAGAAAGAGAAGCTGGTTCTGCAGCTTGCCACCCTGATCACGGATCGTTACGTCAAAAAACTGACGAAAAAGGTGAACAACCGTGATCCGGAATACTGGATGCTGGACCTGATCCTCAATAAAGAACAGGTTAAATTCCTGCTGAACTTTAAAAAGACCCGTGTGCCTTACTCCGTCCCTGAACTGGCGCAAATGAATAACATGTCTCTGGAAGATACGCAGAAAATGGTTGAACGCCTGCGCTGGATCGGCATTATCGAACAGAACCGGGCAAAGACACCCGATAAACATCTGCAGTATGAGCTGCCGATCTTTGTTCCCGGCAGCGCCGAATTCATGATGATGCAGGACAAACTGACGGATGAGTTTCCGCAGCTGGCGACATTCTTCAACCTGATGACACAATTGCCGCTTGCAGGCATCACCGAAATGGTTCCTCCGGGCGGGTCCGGTGTCGGGATGCACGTTATCCCGGTGGAAAAAGCCATCAGCATGGAAAACACCTCTGTCCCGGTGGAACATCTCTCCCGCTGGATCGATATGTACGATAAATTCG
The DNA here is from genome assembly GCA_017432685.1 of Flexilinea sp. Lineage (GTDB taxonomy): Bacteria > Chloroflexota > Anaerolineae > Anaerolineales > Anaerolineaceae > Flexilinea. The sequence continues at coordinate 3,989 of JAFRIR010000013.1, forward strand.
GCATCTCTGAATGCTCCTGCCGCAAACAGCAAACCATGCGCGGGGAAGGCTCCGGTGAGATCCGCGGTGACTACTGCATCGGTGTCGGCGACATGGCCGAATACATGGATGACCGCGGTATCGGGCATCTGGTCAGCAAAGAAGAAGTCTACGAGATTCTGGAACGCGCTGAACGTCACGGTTACGTCCACCAGATCACCAACATCGACGGTGAGAACAAGATCGTCGCTATCTGCAACTGTGCCCCGGGCGTCTGTAACGCGCTCCGCACTTCCCAGCTCTTCAACACCCCGAATATGTCCGCTTCGGCTTATCGGGCTCACGTTGATAAAGAAAAATGCGTGGCCTGCGGCAAGTGTGTGGAAGTCTGTCCGGTCGGCGCAGCCAAATTAGGTCAGAAGCTTTGCCGCAGGAACGGCAGTGAAGTGACCTACCCGAAAGCGGAACTCCCGGATGATGTGCCGTGGAGTCCGAAAAAATGGAATTACAACTACCGCGATGACGCAAAGATCAACTGCTACGACAGCGGTACCGCTCCCTGCAAGACCGCCTGCCCGGTTCATCTTTCCGTGCAGGGTTATATCAAAATGGCAGCCGAAGGGCGCTATGAAGACGCATTGAAGCTTATCAAACAGGACAATCCCTTCCCGATGATCTGCGGTGCGGTCTGCAACCGCCGTTGTGAAGATGCCTGCACCCGTGGGACGATCGACCAGCCACTGGCCATCGATGAGATCAAAAAATTTATCGCTTCCCTTGAGCTGAAGCAGGAAAAACGTTATATTCCGCTGTGTGAAAAGCATGACGGCGGTATGTGGGGCGATGAATTCAAAATTGCCGTGATCGGTTCCGGCCCTGCCGGTCTGTCTGCCGCGTATTTCCTGCGGCAGGACGGTTATCCGGTCACTGTTTTCGAAAAGGAAGAAAAACCCGGTGGCATGCTCATCAACGGCATTCCGTCCTACCGGTTGGAAAAAGATATCCTCGATGCTGAAATTGACGTTATCCGTCAGATGGGTGTCGAGATCAAGTGCGGAGTGGAAGTCGGGAAGGACGTAACCATCCAGCAGCTGCGCGAACAGGGCTACAAGGGCTTCTTTGTGGCGATCGGCATGCAGGGCGGCAGGCACGCGGGTGTCCCGGGTGAAGATGCGGAAGGCGTGGAGACCGGTGTGGACTTCCTGCGCCGCATCAATCAGGATCACTCCGTTACTCTCAAGGGGAAGACCGTTGTGGTCGGCGGCGGCAATGTGGCGATTGATGTCGCCGGTTCGGCGCTGCGTGCCGGTTCGGATAAAGTTACCATGCTCTGTCTGGAACAGCGGGATGAAATGCCCGCCGCAAAGGATGAGGTCGCTGAGGCATTGGAGGACGGGATCGAACTGATGAACGGCTGGGGTCCCATGAAAGTCCTGAGCGAAAACGGCAGAGTCACCGCAGTCGTCTTCAAAAAATGCACCGCTGTCTTTGATGAACAGCATCGTTTCAATCCGCAGTATGATGAAAACGAGACCGTTACCGTTCCTTGTGACAATCTGCTTCTTTCGATCGGTCAATCCGTGATTTGGGGCGATCTGTTGACGGGGACGAAGGTTGAACTGAATCGCAACGGCACCGCCAAGGCGGATCCGCTGACCCGACAGACAGCAGAACCTGATATCTTTGTCGGGGGTGATGTCTTCACCGGAGCGCGCTTCGCCATTGATGCCATTGCCGGCGGACGGGAAGGCGCCGTTTCCCTGAACCGCTTTGTCCACCCGGGCAACCGGCTGGATCTGGCTCGCGACCGCCGAGAATTCATCGAGCTGGACAAGAATGATATTGAGGATGTTACCAAACGCGAAAGCTTTGATAACGCTCAGCGTCAGATCCCGGGAAAGAAAGCCGGCATCGCGAGCAAGACCTTTGATGACCTGCGGTTGTGTCTGACGGAAGAGCAGGTCAAGGCTGAAGCCGCCCGCTGCCTGGGCTGTGGCGCGACCACGGTTGACACGAACCGTTGTGTCGGCTGCGGTCTGTGCACGACCAAATGCAATTTCGACGCGATCCATCTGCGCCGGGATATGCCGGAAGCCAGCAACATGTGCCGCTGTGAGGACAAATTACCGAAAGTCGCGGCTTATGCAGCAAAACGGGCAGGAAAGATCCTGATCCGGAAGATTTCAGGAAAATAGAAAAAGTGACCGGTGATCGGTGGTCGATGGTCGACGCCTGTTCACCGACCACCGGACACCGGTCACAGACCACTATAGTCAAGGAAAACAAAATGTCAGAGATCATTGAAGTGAAAGCCGGTATTGAAGCTGAGAATGAAAAATTCGCAGCCGAGGTGAGAAAATTACTGCGGCAGCATCATGTCCGCCTGATCAATTTGATGGCTTCTCCGGGAGCCGGGAAGACCTCCCTGCTGGAACAGACTATCGACGGATTGAAGGGCGCTTATCGTGTAGCTGTTTTGGAAGCGGATGTGGATGCGGACGTGGACGCGAAGCGCATCGAGGCCCGCGGGGCGAAGGCTGTCCAGATCCACACCGGCGGCTCCTGCCACATGGATGCCTCCATGACACTGCAGGCGCTCCGGACCCTGGATCTGGATGAATATGACCTGATTTTCCTGGAAAACGTCGGAAATCTGGTCTGCCCGGCAGAGTTTGACACCGGTGCGGACCTGAAGGTCATGATCCTCAGCATTCCTGAGGGGGACGACAAACCGCTCAAATATCCGCTGATGTTTCAGGTGACGGACTGTATCCTGGTCAACAAGATCGACACCGATGAGATTTTTGACTTTGACCTGCAGAAGCTGCAGAAGAATGTTGCCGCACTCAATGACCATGCACAGATCATCCCGATCTCGGCTTTCACCGGTTCCGGCGTTGAAAACTGGCTTTACTACCTGCGTGAATGTATCCGGTCGACGGCCGCTGGATTCTGATGTTCTCCCGCATGGAAAAAGTCCGGACCGAGCAGTTTATTCTCGGCGATTTTGACGGCAACCGCTTCATTCCGGAGAGTTTCCAGCAGCCAGAAAAAGGCCCGAATTTCTATGCTCCGCAGACTTTTTATGATGACACAGCCTCGGATGGTAAGACTGCAACGAACCCGGCTGACATCGCCGCCGGGAATTCGGATGACAAAACTGATGGCGCAGGCCGCCGCATTCTGATCGGCTGGATGCCGCACTATGCCCCGCTGCCCTCCGACGCTGTCCGCAACGGAGCCTTCACGATCCCGCGCGAGGTACACGTCCGCGAGGGACAGATCTGACTGGACCCGATCCGGG
>JAFRIR010000119.1 GCA_017432685.1 Flexilinea sp.
GCCTTTACTGAGAAATACATCCGAGCCGATGGTGAATGCCCGGGCATTGAGCGAGCGGCTGACGGTATCGGATGCGGCATCCGTGTGGACATGAACGTCACTCATATCCCGGCCAAACTTTTGGGAATAGAATTGGTTCTGCTTATCGGAAAGCTTCTGCCCGCTGCCCCGCATACTCTGGATCTTCGCGGAAACATCACCCGGCAGCATACCGCCTTCAGGGCCATTGACATCGGAAAGATCCCGCTGCACGGTCTCCTGGACCGGTGCAGTCGGCTTGGCACTTTCCTTCTTTACTTTTTTCTCTTCCTGTTCCGCAAATTTACTCATTTTCTCCAGCCTTTCTTTCCAGCTGTTTCACACAATGAATACTTGTTGGCATCGCAAAATCACGGGCATTATGCCCTGACAATTTTTATTATAGCAGAAATTCACAGTTGTCAATAATTTTTTATTTCTTTCTTATAAAAATTCCACACCGAACAGCGCGAGTTTGTTTATGAGACACCGCATGCTGCCGGGTAAAACCGTTTTGCCTTTCTACCATTAAGGGAACCTCTAAAAACTCTTAAAATATTATTCTCATTCACTGTTCATTCAATATGGCGCGGGATTCTGATTAAATATTACTCGGAAAACAACTTCCCCGCGCCATGGTCTTCGGGGGCTATGCAGCCCCCATACCCCCGCCCGATAGTTTTTAGAAGTACCCTTTATAATTATATTCATTTAAATTCATTTTTTTTAGGGTGTTCCAGATTGTCAAACCCGCCATTGGAAAGCAGCGCTGAGTTTTAAAGTCCCAGCACCTGAGCATGACTGCCCGTATCATACAGGGTTAAAACCAATACATCATTCTCATAATAATAAACAAGGACCCAGTCAAAAGAGACATGACACTCTCTGAATCCCGCGAAATTGCCAATCAGTTCATGATCTCTATATTTCGGTTCAAGTTTTTCCCCGTTTTGGAGCTTTTTGATAACAACATGCAATAATTCAATATTAAGACCGCTGCGGCTGATCTTCTTATAACTCTTTTGAAATCTTTTTGTGAACTTAACCCTATATTTCATCGTCAGACTCCAACGCAGACAACAATTCTTCAAAAGTGCTATAACTTTTCACATTGGGGTCTTTTGCAATTTGGCGGGCTTCTTCGATTGCATCAAGAACTTCCTGGCTGTAATGCGGTTTTTCAACCGTGAAAGGCAGCCCATCCCTGTACAGGCATTGCCGAAGAAAAATATTAACTGCACTGGACATATCCAGACCAAGAGAATTAAACAGTTCTGTCGCCTGACGTTTGACATCTGAATCGATACGAATTTGTGTTTGAACAGTAGCCATATTCTTCTCCCTGATACATGATTTATGTATCTATTATATATCGTTTCGTTTACTTTGTAATTTTTTTTACTGAAATTCGTTAGATCACCCATCCAACAGCCAATCGACGGCGTTTACAACCCGGATCCCGTTATAGTCTCCGGGTGTGAACCGATCCAGTGTCAGCACTGTTTTCGGATAATTATCTCGAACAGCTGTCAGCGATGCCATTTCACGGTCGAAAGTGCTCTTTTCCATCATCGAAGCCGTAACCTGATAATAGCTGATAACAGCATCTTTTTGAGCCACAAAATCAATTTCCAGGTCACCAACCTTTCCAACATTTACGCTATAACCCCGCCGTCTCAACTCCAGAAAAACAACATTTTCAAGTGAAAATCCAAGGTCATAACTGCTGCGGGGAAGGATATGATTCCGCAGTCCGATATCCGTGATATAAAGCTTCCGATTCTGTTTCAGAAGTTCTTTCCCGATCACATTGATCCGTTCAGCAGGATAAAAAATATATGGTTCGATCAAAGCATCAACATAATCGCTGACTGTACTTTGAGAAATTTTCCTTCCGCCTGACGTAATATAATCGAAAACTTTCCTGTCTGAAATCGGGTTACCCACAGAATTCGCAAGAAATCTGGCAATGTTCTTCAGCAAAGCAATATCCGTGATTTTCCGCTTGTTCGGATCAGATTGACGTCGAATCTGACGCTGTTCAATATCCTTTACGATGATCGTGTTATAAATTCCTTCCAGATAATCATCACTCAAGCGCTGAGGGTCCTCTCCGGTAACTACAAACGGGAAACCACCCCAACGCATGTAATCAGCAAATGCTTCATCTTTTGGCTTGGGATGTACAGAATAATACTCCGCGAAAGACAATGGCAGCATATTGATTTCAACATAACGGCCTGAAAGTAATGTAGCAAGCTCGCCCGAAAGCAGATAAGCATTTGAACCGGTGATATAAATGTCTGTGTTCGGCTGAATAAACAAACTGTCCACAGCTTTTTGAAAATCCGGAACCATCTGTACTTCATCCAGAAAAATATAATTCATCCTGTCCGCTTGAAGCCGGGAAGTGATATGAGCATACAATTTTCGGTGATCCAGCAGAGGTTCGTTCGCCAGATCTTCAAAATTCAGGGAGATGATTTGTTCATTCTTAACGCCAATGAGCCGTAATTCGTCCTGAAACTGCTGTAACAAAGTAGATTTTCCACAGCGTCTGATTCCCGTGATAACCTTTATCACGTTCTTCTCACGCCAAAAAGTTAATCTCTCTAAATAGGTTGTCTGACGTATCATACTTCACCTCGCCAAAATTAATATTACCGGTTTCGGTATTTACAAGCTATTATACCTTATTATTACCGATTTCGGTATTTATTTACGATATCTCATTATTTATACCGATTTCGGTATTTCAAAACCGATCATTTCATGGAAATTAATGTTTTAGAGGTGCCCTTAAAGCAAAACGGTCCGCAGCCCGGAACCGTTATGTTCTTATTTCTTATTTCGTATGTCTTATTTCTTATTTCTTATTTCTTATTTCTCTTTACCGTATCGGGATAAAGACCTTCCCCATTTTCTGATACTCCCGCTCCACACCGTGCAGCAGGTCCTCCCGGCTGAGCGGACGGCCAAGACGGGCGGACTCATAAATTGCCCAGACCACCGCGTTGCGGATGCCGCCGCCCGCGATCTTATAAGCTCCGGCAAAGGGACCCAGGTCGATCTCCGCTTCCTTTTTGATGTTTTCCGGCAGCAGCAATTTCCACAACCGCAGACGGGTCTCCTCATCCGGGAAGGGAAAATCGATGATGAAATGGATACGGCGGGCAAAAGCCTCATCCAGGTTCGCGCCCAGGTTCGTCGCCATCAGCACGATGCCGTCATAGGTCTCGATGCGCTGGAGCAGATAGCCCACTTCGATGTTGGCATAGCGGTCATGGGAATCGCTCACCTCGGAACGCCGTCCAAACAAAGCATCCGCCTCATCGAAGAACAAAATCACGTTCGAATTCTGGGCTTCGGTAAAGATCCGCTCCAGGTTCTTTTCCGTTTCACCGATATATTTGCTGATGATCGTGGAAAGGTCCACGCGATAAATATCCAGCCCCAGTTCGCCGGCGATCGCCTGAGCTGAAAGGGTTTTCCCTGTTCCGGGAACTCCGGTGAACAGGGCAGAGATACCCCGTCCGGAGACCAGCTTTTTCCCGGCGCCCCAGTCATCCAGCACCAGAGAACGGTTGCGTGCCATGGCGATCAGCGCATCGATCTCGCGTTGTTGTTTTTCCGGCAGGATCAGATCTTTGAGCGTATAGCGGCTTTCCATCCGCTTCGCCAGGTCAGAAAGATGATGCATGGAACTCATCCGGGCGCCGGCATAGAGATCAGCGATCGTCAGGTCCCGGTTTTCCGTGATTGCCAAGCCTAAAGCATAATTGACCGCAGAGCGGATCTGGGCAGAGGTCAGCGTGAACTGGCCGGCAAGCGTCCGCAGCTCAGCTTCTTCGAATTCATCCTCCAGGAGCTGTTCGGCAAGCCGCCCCTGCCATACCGCAAAGCGCTCTGAACCCGTCAATCCTTTCACCGGGATGCGCAGCACCAGCCTTTTGGACATCGTGCCAAGAGGGAAAACGAAAGATCGCTTTGTCAATGTCACCACCGGGGCCGTCCATTTTTCCAGCAAAGAGCCGGCTTCAGCAGGGAAAACCGCACCTGAATCGATCCAGTGATCGATCCCGGACAGCGCCACCAGTCCCCTGTTCATCACCCCATCCCGCAGTGCAAAACGCAGCAGCGGCAGCGACTCTTCAGGAGTCATGCCTTGCAGAGCCAGACGCAGGAACGGCCGGCGCATTTCAGCAGAGAGCTCTTTCACCGCATCTAACAGCCTCTCTTCATCCGGACCGTACAGCGAAACCAGCGGAACCGGCTCAGACCCGCTTTCGGATATCTCGATCACCCGCTGAACAGACGCAAAGGCTCCATCCGTGTCGACATTTTCAAAATCAAAAACCCATTGTGCCCGCCCGTGAAAAACGTCCAGCGGCAAAGCCCCGTTCAGCCATGCCAGCAGCCCGGGAGCAGGTCGGTAAGTTGTCATCGGACCCGGGTCGGAAACACCGCTCACCGTTTCCACCAAACCACATGAAAGCAGTTTGCCCTCCGGACCGAGCAGCTCCGCCCGGGAGTAAGGCGCCCCGTCCGTATCGATGAGGTTCAGCAGCAGGTCCATGCGCGGCTCTTCACTGTTTTGGAACAACCGGTAGATCCTGCGAAAACGCTCATCTTCACTACACGCAAGAATCGCCGTCAACAGAAGCATCTCATCCGAACTCAGCCCGAAGCGTTGCTGCAGCAGTTCGATGCGCGGCTGATCCCCTGCTTCTTCCGCCTGTCTCCGCAGCGCAGCCTGCTCAGCGACCAGTTCATTGACCATCGCCTCACAGGTCCGCATTTCATCCTCATCCGCCCACTGTACCGGAGGGGCAGAGGAATCCACCGCCATAATGATGCGGTCTTTCGCTTCCCCGCGGGTCTCTTCCGGGCAGGAGCCGAGCAGCGTGAACAGCCGCAGATCCAGCAGCTTCAGATAATTTTGAAAATATACATTGCCGTCAGTTGTTTGTTCCATTTGTATTACTCGAGCCCATAATATGCACGGTTTTTCTCAATAACAGAATTGATAAACACACCCGTCTCTACCGGTACATACTGATTTCTCCCGGTATAGCGCACCAGTTCAAGGACAACACGGTCATCCGGATCGGCGTCGAAATTCACCTGACCGTAACAGGGGATCACGTCGTCCATAGCGATCAAAGCAGAAAGAACGTTGGAGCGGAAAGAATCAATATATTCCCGATGTACCTCATTTTTGCTCTCTTCCGTCTGAAACCATCTGTTCACCCCGGAAGGTTCGGGAGACTGTTTCTGCACAGCATTTTGCAGCGCCCTGCACATGATCTGACCTGCGGCATAACCCATAGCCTCCACACGATTCTCGATGCCGGCAGGACAGCTGGACATATCCACATGCTGCTGGACGAAAAACACATTGTCTGCCTCAAGGACCGCCTGCGGAATTTCTATCGGTTCATAGCCGACCAGGAAAAATTGCGGAGACAGGCCCCGATCTTTCCAGGCTTTCAGGATATCTTCCATCCCTTCCAAAGAGGCGCCGTCCTCCTCAATAATGATCACCGCATTAGAATTCGTCAGACCATCCGGATCGCTGTTCCAGGCTGTCTGGACCGCACCGGTCAATCCACCCATGGAAAATGGCGTATAACTCTGTACATCATAACCGTTATCAAGCATCTCCTGCGTAATAATGACAGCGGTTTCATTTCCATGGAAATTATCCCTGAAAAACACAGATACGCCGTTGCCGACCACAGGCAGCGCTTTGCCGTTGAACACATAGGTGTTCAAAAAATCACTCAGAGAGTTCGTAAACAATGTATTGAAAAAGGCACCGTATTTTTTCGAAGTCGGCGTTAAACGGACAGAATAATCACTGTCCGCACCATCCGGGGAAAGGTTCCCGTTCGCGAAAGGAATGAGCATCGGAATCTTGAAAAAATTCGTTTCCATGGAGGTGTACATCGTAGTTTCATCCGACATGGTTCCGACAGTCATCAGGATATCATTTTGGGAAAAGGTCTCACTGATTTTTCTGGTATACGGCTGAACATCACCGTTGTCCCCAATCAAAACCTCCCGAATGTCCAGGTCACCTTTCGCATCCTGCATACCCTTCTCGAATCCCTGCCGGGCCAGCTTGAGATAATCCGGCATTCCATCAGCATCGAAATTCAGCGTATCCCCGGAAGGTTCTGTCCTGACAATCTCAGCGCTCCAAACCGTCGCAACCTCAAACGGACCTTTCACCGCGCCAACCCGCGTATTGTTGTAAAGGATGATCCCCAAAATCACCAGCAGGATCACAATGATGAGAATAATGATGATCGTCTTTTTCTTCATTCTTTTTCCCTCTCAAACGGACCGTTACTCCAGGTCCATCCCGATCATGATCTGTTTGCCGTCATTCCAGGCTGCGGCATAACACAGCGGATAAAACCCGTTATTTATATAGATCTCTGCCGAACCGGCTTTTGTCTGCACCTTGCCCCAGCAGCCTTCATCCACGATCTCGGAAAGCTCCGGCTCACCGTTTTCATTGGTGATCGGCAGCGGCGCCTCTGCAGAGCACAGCAGCGGCTGGTAAAGCTGGGAACAGTAGACCGTGAAGGGCTGCATCTGCATCTCAGCGCCGCCCGACCCGCCGAAGCGCAGCGTTCCCGGGATGGAACTATCCAGATCAATGTCCAAAAGCGTTGCCACCTTCAGCGCAAAGGTCAGATCCTCCGCCTCAAACTTTCCAGTCGACGCACCGACCAGCGGACTGCCCGCATAGCGTACAGTCAGGCTCAGGATCGTCACCGCATCCTCCAGCGCCTCACGGACTGTCCGTCCGTCGTCCAGCATCTCGAAGGAGCCGAAATCCAGCTCAAAATAGATCTTGTCATCGATCACAGAACGCGGACTGAGCAGGATCTGGTCGTCGACCGGAGCACTGCCGATCCCGGTCTGATAGCGCACCTCAAGGCTCAGCAGCGATTCATCCAAAGCCGCGTTTCCGGTGAGCTCATAGCGGAAAATGACCGGATAGACCTGATATTCCGCACCGGAGCTCTTCCGGATCTCCCGCGGCAGGAAAGAATCCACGTTCCAGCCGCCGATGAGCATGGAGGCATATCCCATCTCTTCCAGGTTCGCCTGCACGGACTCAACGGAAATCATATCCAGCTTGCTCAGCGAGCCTTCTTCGACTGCAAAGAATTTCACTTCATTGCGGTTCACGCTGAAGGTCTTCGTAACCGTCTCTGAAGGCTCGTTATAGGGGTCTCCGTTATAGACCGCATAAAGGCTGAGGTCCGTTCCGCACACGGCGCTGTAATTGTCTAAATTGTAATCCGTACACTGCGGGATGAACGTGCAGCGCAGTGACCCGTCTTCAGAATCCGGGAAGCAGTCGATAGGCGTCCGGATGCCGTTTGCTTCATACCCCACCATCAGCTGCAGCGGGTCAAATTTGTCAAATGAACCGTTAAAGGTCACATTAAAGGCTGTTTCCTCATCCACACGGATCACATCGACACGTTCCCCTGTGAGCGGAGAGCTGAAGTCCGAAAGGCTCAGGGACGAGGGTTTGCGTTCAATGCGGGAAGGCAGCCTCACACCGTCCATGCCATAGGGATTATTGATCTCCCAGCCATCGATCCAGGCTTCCAAAATCATCTCCCTCAGGTTCCCCTCCAGCTGGACCCCGCCTGTGTCAAAACTGAACTCATAGCGACCGACAAAGGTATCTCCGTCCCGATAGAAATTCACGCCTGTCTCACCACCCGGCAGCATGCCCCAGCGGATGCGCAGCGGCTCGAACCAGTCGATGACCAGACCCTCTCCATCCACGGCCACCGCGTTCATGATGGAGCGGTATTCCGGCTGCGGAGTGAGATAGAACTGCAGCTGATAATCTTCTCCGACTATAAACACATCCTCATCTGAAGACGGTAGCGGCATTTCCGTCCCGGCATGGAAGAGCTTCACGGAAAGCTCCAGCACCGGCGCATTGACCGGTTGGATATGGATCTCCCGGGAAGGTGTCCAGCTGACATTGAACAGCGTTTCCACAGCAGGGGAACCGAAGCCGAAGTTCATATTCGATTCCACCCCGGTCGGTGTGTCAAACCAGGCCTCACACGTGGCGCTTCCGTCATCCATCACCTCAAAGAAACCCTGGCAGTTTGTCAGATAATTGTATTCCCAGTCGTTGATGAGCGCGGAACCGGCGCCATTCAGGATCGCGCGGGAATATTCGGAAAGTCCACCGCTGTCATCCGAGACTTTCACGCGGAATTCTGTCGGTTGTTTGATCAGCATGTTCTGTGGAACATCCAGCGACACATACAAATTTCCGCGCCGGAAGGCAGGCCCGTTCATCAGCGCCTCGGCCGAGCCGTTATAGGCTGAAGTTACCAGCCGCATCCGCAGTGGACCGGCAGAAAGGCTTTCTCTCATGGTCTGCGGGAAGTAAAAGCCGCAGGAAGCTTCCCAATCAGTTTCACCGCTCGGTGTAAGTGTCCCCAGTGTATAGCCCTCATCAGCCGGTGTGATGCAGTCCGGCAGACCGCCGTTATAGGCCAGCTCATCCAGCACATTCCAGTACACACGGACGGAATCGCCGGCCTGAGGCTGAGCATTGGGATAAAGGCCGCTGACATTCGCCCGCAGTTCATAATAAGCCGGGGCTTCAATGCCGTAATAACTGTTCGGATATTCGCCGATCGAGCGGTAAAGCGTGCTGATCCAACCGCCCGCAATCTGCTCGGCGGGTACGGACTCCGGCTCCATACGCAGCGTCAGCGACGGAGTCAGGACCGCGTCCGTTTTGTCGATCCGTGCAATATGGATGTCAGCGGAAGGGGAAAACTCAACGTTGAAGAGCTGCTCAAGTCCCGGAGCATTCAGCACAAAGTGCATGTTGGAATCCTGACCGTTCGGCACATCAAAGCGCATCGTACAGTTATCCTCACCGGCAGCGGTCAGGTCAAAGGTTCCCTGACAGCTCAGCGCAGAATTGAAGATCCACTCACTGTAAAGACCCGCGCCGGTCTGGGAAAGGATGGTCCGCGCATACTCGGAAAGCCCGCCGGTCTCATCGCTCAGCCAGGCATGGATGTTCATATCCTGGTTCAGGACCGGAGTCGAAGGCACATCCACATTCACCTTCAGCGCCTTCTTCGCAAAGGGCTGCGGCGTGACAGCCACAGAGGCTGATGTACTGTACATACCGGAAACAAGCTCCATGCTCAGCACGTCACCGGAGGTGTTGTCAGGGATGGTCACCGGGAAGCGGAAGGAACACTCCGCTTGCCACGTGCCGGGTTCTGACTGGTAAAGATCGCCCAGCTGATAGCCATTCCCGGAAGGGGTCAGGCAGGAGGGCAGGTCACCGGTCTGTGCCAGAGTATCCAGCACACTCCAGCGCACCTGCACGGAATCGCTGAACTGAGGCGTACGAACTGCGGAAACGCCGTTGATGACCGCTTTCAGTGTGTAAAGAGCAGGAGAACCGAATCCGCCCGTCAGGTTCGGAAAATCGTTCAGGGTCCGGTAAAGCGCACCGATACCTCCGTTGCTGATCTGTTCGGCGCCTTCGGTATCAGCTGTCATCTGCAGCGTCAGAGACGGATTCAACACCGCCTGACGTTTGACGATCGTCTGAGGCAGGGTAACCTGAAGATCACTGACGTGATAGGCATTGTCATTCAGGTGCAGCAGCGCAGAGGCAGCGGAAGGGCTGCTGATCCCGCCCGGCACAAAGGTGCAGGAAGCGCTGTATCTGCCCTGAGCATTTTCCGTCAGGTCAAAATGGGTCATGCCGTCCGGACCCACCGCGCAGACCTCGCCGAATTGTGCGGCTACCGCCCAGTCCTCAGAATTCTGCAGACCGGCCGCCCAATCCCATGGCCAGTTCAGATCCGCGCTGAAAGACTTTCCGGAGGGCATCGCCTCTCCCCAATCAGCGGGGAATTTGTAAGTGAAGGTATAAACATCATCCGCATTGAACACACCGCAGGGCACCATGTCAGAGCAGACCAGGTTGCCGCTGCTGTCCGTGATCTGTATCTGATGGGTAGCAGCATATTTTGCAACGTTTACCGGATAATAATTCCAGCTCAAACTGTCCATGGCATAGGTTTCCGTAACATCGGCAGCAGGGAACACGTTCGGCTCCACCGAAAATTCAATCGGATCGGAAGGGAGCCAGGCGCTGTCCGTAAAGCGCAGCTCACAGCGGAAAGAATTGCCGTCATATTCGTTCCAGAACCCGCCCGGGATGGAAAGGGTCGTGCCGTCCCCGCTCAGGTAATCGAAGCATCCGGACATCGGGTCCAGCGGTGCGGAAAGCAGACCGGCGCCCAGCTTCACCATCACAGCCGCACTGTCATTCATGGAGCTGTCAGCGTCGATCTGCAGATAGTACGGCTCGCCCACATAGATCGTAGAACCGTAGATCAGGTTATTGCCCGCCTCATCCCGCATCGTCGGAGTCAGGTGCACCGGTTTGACATCCAGTGTGATCTCGATCCCCGGCAGGGGTTCTTCAGTGATCTCAGGCGCTTCGGTCGGTGTCTCGATCATTTCGCTTTCCTCAGCCGGCAGCTCCGCGGCAACAGTTTCCGTCGGGGTCACAGCGATCAGGCTCTCAGATGTTTGCGTTTCCGTCGGTTCAATGAGCGGCTGATCCGCAGCCTCCGTGGCAACGGGTGTTTCAGTCAAAAGAGACGCCGACTCCGTTTCCGTCAGTTCAGGGGTTATTTCTTCTGTCGGCGAAACAGTCGGCAGCGTTTCAGCCGGAATGATGGCGGACGGCAGGATCACTTTCAGATCTGTGACCGTCCAGGCATTGTCATTCAAATGCAGCGTCAGCGGGTTTACAGCCGGTGCAGTGAGTCCTGCAGGAGAGAATGTGCAGGAAACCTGATATCGGCCTTCGGAAATTTCCGTCAGCGTCAAACTGCTGCGTCCCTCTTCGTCCACCGTGCAGGCGGTCCCGAATTGGGCAGCCAGATCCCGGTTCAGGGACTGACGCAGGGCATCGGCCCAGTCCCCCGGCCAGTTCAGGGTCGCGCTGAGGTCCATCCCGCCCGGGAGGGCGCTGCCCCATTCAGCCGGGAAGCGGTAAGTGAGGATATAGCTGTCAGCTTCATTGAACACGCCGCAGGGAACCGTGTCGGAGCAAAGCAGATTCCCGCGGCTGTCAGTAATTTGCAGCTGATGGGTCGCCGGCTGTTTGGAGATGTTCACCGGGTAGGCGCTCCAGCTCAGCGGATCCATCTCAAAGGTTTCGGCTGCACGTCGTCCCGTGGATTCAATGGAAAAGGTGACCGGTGCGGCGGTGACCCAGGCGCTGTCGCGGAAGGCAATGCCGCAGCTGAAGACGTTGCTGCTTTCAGCTGTCCAGCGGCTGCCCGGGATCGTCAAAGCGGTTCGTTCCTCGTTCAGGAACTGCAGACACTCCGAGTCCGGGTCGATCGGCGCGTTCCGGATGGACTCCGGCAGCGCTGCGTTCACCGTCACGCTGTTGTTCATGGCGCTGTCCGCGCTCACACGCAGGGTGTAAGGGCGGCCGACATAAAGCACGGAATTATAAAGCAGAGGCTCGCCCGCTTCATCCAGCAGCTCCGGCATCAGGGTGACCTTGTTCACCGTCACCGGGATCTCGAGATTTTCGCCCTCCTGCACGTTCTGTATTAAATAGAAAGCGGACTGGTTCGCGAAGGTGCCGGTCTCGTCGCTGAAGCGTACATCCAGTTCATAGTCACCGGAGAAGGGCAGCTCCTCCATCTCAAAAGTGACCCGCATGGTGACATCGTCCTCGCTGTCCGGGATCATGTTCATGGTCAGGCACTCGTCCGCAGACTCCCCGACCGGGCAGAGCAGGGCGGAAAGCCTTGTCTGCGCATCGGCAAAGGAAAGGTTTTCGTCAGAGTTGATCGTGATAGTGAAGACGAAGGGGTCCCCGGCGCTCAGGGAGGATCCATCCACCGGGATGCGCTCAGGAACGGGGTCCTCGAAGAACGTCTCTTCCGACATGGTTTCTGTATCTGCGGAAGCTTCGTAATCATATTCCGCATCCTGCGCGAAAACACTCTCAGCCCCGATCAGGCTGAAAATCATCAGAACCAACATAATGCTAAATAATTTCTTCATCTTCATACCACGTCTCTCATCCATAAAACCGTTTTATTACTTCATTTTTCTTCCCGCATCACGGGATACAGCACTGCCGTGCGGGCTTCTCCGCAGCGCCAGAGCAATCTCCGCGAGATTCGTTTTTCTTTCTTACTTCATGATCTTCCAGTATCCGCCTTTTTTTCCACCGATACGAGCCAAAAGACTCTTATCTTTCAATTTCTTGATATTGGCTGCCACAGTTCTGTCCGCAGATCCGATTTTGTCTGCAATCTCAGCAATCGTGATATATGGTGACTCTGAGACCAAACGCAGGATTTCCCGTTCCGTTTTGCTTATAACTTCACAATCTTTTTCCTGCGGTTTATATGAAGTTGTTATGTAGTTGTTATGCGGTTCATCTGTAAGTTGGCTAAATTGGTAACCATTATGCCACGGATGCTCCGTATATTGTCCAAAAGTGTATTCCGCCTCTTCCTGAATCATACTTCCACCGGGACCGAATTTGATTTCAGCCCCTGTCTTCAGCGGAATGACCGTCTGGAACATATCACCTTCGATAAATTGCGGATCTGCTCCGCTGTACAGCCGCGTATACTTATAAGTATTCCGCATCCCGCTTCCAAGCTCGTCAGCCCAACCAATTTCCCGAAAAACATTTGCAATCGGAGGATTTTTGGGAACAGGTTTGAAAGAACCAAGTTTCAAACTGCCGAATCCGTTGGCGACATTCCCGTTTTTCGTCACCAGTTGTCTCCGTTCAATGATCATACTTGCGATATATCCGGAGCTGAAGTCACGATGAGAAAGGAGATTCGCAATCACTTCCCGGAGAATCTCATCCCGGGAACTGACCCGGTGGATGCCATCCAGCGTAAAGATATCATTCAGATGTTTCCGTCCAAATTCCATCAACCGGTCATAAGAATCCAACAGGTTGGTCTCGATCATATCACGGTCGTCATATCGATCGGTATCATAGACACGCACCAGCGCATCGGTCTTATGCTGCGGAAGTACAGAGTAGATCAATTGATCGGGACCGAACAGCAGGATCGCTGCAAGGGTTATGCCTTCCTGTCCGCTCATTCTGTCAGTGAGCATCAATTTTGCACTTCGCAGTATGGCTTCATCATCCATACTGCGCCACGGATGACCGCTGCGCGTCTGTTTCCTTGCTCTTTCCAGCAGATCATGTCGAAGATCAGACACCTTGAAGACAGGATAAACTTTATTTACATAGTAGCTTTCCTGTTTCCGTGCATAAAGGCGAAAGACGAGATCGGCATTATTGGTTATATCAACATCAGATTCATTGTTGCGGTCAAAGATTTTTCCGGCCTTGCGGCAGACTGTGGTTCCGACCGGAACATAGGTATACAGAATGATTTTCCCCTCGTATTCATATTCCGTCAGACTGAGATACAGCGGCGGATAAATTTTGCCGGGATTGTTGATGGTGGTTACAAAATTTTTCTTCATTCTCTCAACTGCATCGGGATCAACGCCGAGAATATTTCCTTTATCGCTGACACCAAAAAAGATAGATCCGCCTTCCCGGTTGGAAAAGGCGCAGATTGAGTCATACACGTCAGTGGTGATCTCACTGGTTGATTTTTTGAATTCAACGGTCAATGATTCACCTTGCTGAATCTGATAAAAAAGTTCATCCGGCAGCTGCATGTCTGTTTCTCTTTCTGATGTCAGTGATCCATGAGATCCCCTTACCCGCATAAGTTTATCTGTATGTATTATACTCCTTTATGCAGTTTTTATGTATTTTTATTGTCTTTTTTATGCTTTTTTTGCAGCACAGGGGCCCGTCCCTCGTGGACTCGGCGTCCGGCATGATTGACCCGGTGACAGTGGGCCGGTTGCCCGGCGCACCGCAAGTGATCTTTCCCTGCCGGGTGGCGGGATTGGGAAGTGTTTCCCCCTTTCTGAGCGATGAGGGTGCAGAGGGAACCGTCCCACCTGTCACTTGAAGAAACAGGCAACCGATCGTGACAGATGGGGACGGTTCCACTCCGGCACAACGCTCTTGTCATGATTTTCATGACAAGGCTTAGCGTGCCTCCGGGCAACCGGCCCCACTGTCACTGAGACCCGTCCCCATGTGACATTAATTCCCGAGGCTCAGCGACATGGATACCGATGCGGCGGAACTTGAAGATTGTGTTCCCAAAGCAACATGATAATTCCACGGCGTCTCCAGATACGGACTTTCCAAAGCGACCCAAAAGTAGCGATATATCGAAGAAAAACCGGATGAGGAATAGCGATAATGCCAATTGGTCAGTTGAAACGTATGATATTGGTAGGTAGTAGATACATTGACCGTTCCGGTATAACCACCATTTGTTACCGTAAACTTTTGCGGAATCTCTCCGGACGAAAGATCTGCATAGCTGCTGATCGTATTTCCCTTGCCCCATTCTTGGTTATCGCTCACACGAACTGTAATTTTATTGAAGAAATTATATTTCTGGGTATGATCCAAAACTGCAACCTGAAATGTACCATCGATCCGCGCACCATTTTGATATTTATAAGCGCTGACATTATAGTAATTAGGCGTAATATAAGTTGCCATTTGACCTGCGGATGAATTGGAATAGACCTCATCACCGGAATAAGCTGCATCAACTCTGGTTCCGGACCCGTTGTTTAGCCACGTTTTGTCCATTGACAGATTATTCGCTATATATGTAGTCATACCGGCGGACCCTGTCGTTACCGATACGGAAGCTGTTCCGCCATAACCATCTCCCTTCTTTGGAGTACATACGCCTGTTGAGGCAGCATCAGCTTCACAACTCCATGTATGATTATTATTATTTCCGTCCGTTGAGAAAACCATTTTCCCGGAGGGAATGATGCCGTAGTAATCCGTATAGGTCAGTTCCGCTTTCAGGAACACGTGGGCATCAAGGATCCGCATGGGGAAAAACCCATCGTTCTCTCTTAAAATCCTTAAACTCGTGTTGATCTTGCCATAAGGTTCTTTGTCCCGGGAAAAAACAGTTTCCGAGGGATATTTATCACTTAAAACCGAGACCGAAAAATGTGTATCGTCTGACTTGAAACCACCGTTCAGCCCTTTGAGCGTATATGTATCACCGTTTTTGGTCAGGGATCCTAACTGACAGGAAGCGCTGATCGTCCCGGAAGATAAATTGTAATCACAGGATTTCGGATCGCCACTGCCATAGGAGGTGAAACGGATCGCGTTATTGAGCTCATATTTTTCCGAAAGGCTGCCCATGTTTTTGAGTTCGAAGACCGAATAGGCCAGCCCATCTTTGTGGACCACATTCTGGATCACCGCCTGCGGATACTCGGACGTGAAGGCGGATTCCGCACTGGAATCTGAATAATTATCATCAGCCCCATAGGAGACCGTCACTTTTGTCTGGTCTGCCCAGCTGTCAAGCCCCTGAATCGAATAATAGCTGACCCCGGTGGTCTGATCAATATTTACGGATATTTCCATATCTTCATTACAGCCTTGATCGGGAACCAATTCCGTTCCAAATTGAATATAACATCGTGAAGGGTTAGAACCGTCAGTATTGTTCTGACTGATCGTTATCCATCCGTTCGGAGCATCACCGAACGGGGGATTCTCTACGTTCTCATACGTCAGGGCAAAGGTCAGGAAAGCATGTCTGTCGTTGTATTTCAACACATCGGACAAGACGATTGAAGTCGGGATCTTTACACCATAATAAGCAGTGGTATCCACAGGGTTTTCAAAAAGATGGGAAGACAAATTTGCGAAATTTTTGGTCTCCAATATTACGGTAGCCCATCTATCCTCCTGATAAATGAAATCAGTTCCTCTTACACCTTTCAGCGTAAAGGCATCCCCATCCTCTGAATACCCGCTCAGGAAGCAGCCGCTGCCTTCAAATTTTTTCTCATTCATGTTAAACAGGCAGGTTCTGGTATCCTCACCATCTTTCTCGACCTTTGAGCTGATGCGGACATACGGGTAAACGTTATATTTCTTTGTCAGCGTTCCCACTCCCCTTACAATGATCTGGAAATCCGCCTGATTGGCATTGAGCTTCAGCGCATCCTGAAGTTCAATAACCGGAGCGGATTCATTTTTGAATTCATCAGACGTAGCTTTATTTGAATCCTGAAAATATCCACCGGTATTCGCAACAAACTGTACTATTACTTTGTCAACAGAGCTCGTAATTTGCAAATTTTCAAATGTAAAGATGAACCTGTCACCGCTCTCTGCCACCGTCCCACAGTTTGAGAACGTCATTTCATCCAGGTCAAAAGGACATTCCGCGATGCTACTTTCTCCGTTTTTCACCACCAGCTTCCCGGCAGGTTTTTGTTTATTACCGCTTTCGTCTTTAATTGATTGGTTATAAGACAAAGCAGCGGTGAGGAATGCATGCGCATTGTTGTCTTTCTCATTATTGATTCTTAATGCGTCACTTAGATCAATGCGGGTATACCCCTGATCTTCCTGGTAAACTTTATCTGTCTCTGTTTCGTCATAGAAATACGTATTGCCGTCATATGATCCCGTGATATCCTCAGTTGACTCCGGAAATGTCACATTCTCGATCTCAAATATACCATAATCCTTATATACCTTGATTGTCGCACCGTCTCCACAACCTGATGTTAGATCAACAGTTATTCCCTCCTCTGTTACATTTTTCACATTTCCAAGATTATAGGTGCATTTCCAGTCGGTCCCGATTTTAAAACTGATGGATTGTTCGGGATGAACGGGATCAGACCCATCCACAAAGGGACTGACATCATATTGATCCGGCAGTGAAGTATCATAGTCGAACATAAACAAAATCGAACCTTTATTACTGAAATATGGAACCGTCCTGTAAGCCAGGAAGTACATTTCCGGTTCGAGCTTGTTCTGGACGATCATCGTTTTTGTGGCGGTTTTGCTGACATAATTGTTATCCCCGCTATATAACGCAGTCAGCGTAATTTCGCCTGTAAATTTCCGCACATCGAATGTTTTACAGGTTCCCGGAGCATCATAACTCTCAAGCTGATCCGTTTTGTCTTTATCGTGCTCAAGATCATAAAGAGTTATCTGGTTAGTAGGAGTCTGGGTTGTATCATAATCAGATAAATAAGTGCAAACACGTATTGTCTGCCCTTTTCCTTTGTGTTCATCTCCGCCTTTTGGATCATAAACATAATACGGTTGTTCAATATAATCACCATGACTATCCTGATTCGTATTTGTAATGGATGTTATTTCCAAATTGATCTTTAGTCCTGTAATATTGACTTTAACCGGGTCGGAAGATGTTTTGTCGTAATATCCATTTCCCTGATATTCCGCTATTGCCTCATATGTTTTTTTCTCACTCGGCGTTGTCAGTTTACAGGAAGAAGCGTTTGGCCAGCTGATCGTACAGCTTGATGAACCGATATTCACTTTGATGTCGCCGGTAGGTTGCTCTGTTTCATCGAAATCAGAGAGGAAAACAGAAACAATGACAGGCTCGTTTATGGCATAAACGTATTCACCAGCCTCTTTCTGTTCATTGCCGTTCTCATCCGTAATTTTTGTGATCTCCACCTTCAGCGGCTGCGGATCTCTAACTTTAATCGGAGGATCCAACGTCGCCTTGCCGCTGAGATAAAAGTCATCCCCGGCATATGTCGCCGTAACCGTCATCGCGTCACTCTTGACTTTGGACAGCTTGAGGCTACAGAAATTCTGCGGATAAGTGATCGTACAGGTTGCCGAATCGATCGTGACAGTGACCGGTCCTGTCGGGGCAGTCCCCGCTACTTCACCGGGCATATCGATATAAACACGGACGTCCTGCTCCGGTTTGTACCATTCATGAGTTTTGCCCTCATCATCCGTTACTTTGAGGATCGTCAGATTCGGATCGATCTTGTCAAAACCGTAATAGTTAGTGGAAGATTCCATGAACAGGCTGTCCCCGCTGTATTTGGCGCTGATGCGGTCCGCACCCGTGGTTTTCAGCAACATTTTGGTAACAGCCAGGATAAATTCGCCGTCCGGTTTTTCAGTCACGGAAATGACCGTCTGACCTTCCTCCAGACAGGTGAAATTACCGCTGCCCATGGTATAGACACAGGTCTCCCCGCCGGTACCGATGGTGAAGGTGATCGTCCCGGTCGGCATTGCGCCGCCGGAGTTCGCACCGCTCCAGGTCAGGTCCGCGGTGGCGTTAGCGGAAAGGGAACCCGGCTTCGATACGTCCTTGAGCACCAGTTCGGTCGGGATCTTTTCAAACAGTTTCATGGTGCTGGTGGAAGGGTTGAACACATCGTCACCGCTGTACTTCACCGTCATGCGGTCCACAGAAGCATCTCCCAGCGGCATATTATTCACGATGAACGTGAAAGTATTATACGGGTCGACACTGCTCCCATCCAGTTCAGTACAGGTGGTAAATGCCTTTGATTCAATGTCATAAACGCAGGACTTCTTCTCCTCCGTGCTGTCGGCAGCGATGAAGGTCAGCGTCCCGGTCGGTTCCTGTGCCGCAATGCTCTGGTCCCAGTCCAGGATCGCCTCCAAATTAGCCAGTTCTTCACTGATTTTTGCCAGCGATTCGATGGAGATGGAAGTATCGACCTTATTAAAACTGATTTCCTGCGATTCCGATGCGAGGAACTGGGAGTCGCCGTTATATTTCGCCTTCACCGTGCCGGCCTGGGAGTCGCTGAGAATCATGTTCGTGATCACAAATTTATAACCGCTCTTCGTGACCGTTCCGTCACAGCCGCTGAGTTTGGCGGTCTCCACATTCAGTTCACAGGTCCCGCTCCCGGCCGTGAGCGTAATGGTACCGGTCGGTTTCTTGCCTTCGGCGACAGAATCGACCCAGGAAAGCGTCACGGTCAGATTCGCGGCGTCCTTTTCCGCCCCACCTGTTGTAACCTTGGTCTTTGACGCATCGGTGATCGTCGTTTCCGTGATGATGTTATTGAATGTAACTGTCGGGCTGGTCGATTTTCCATAAACACCGTCCCCGCTGTATTCGGCTGAGATACTCGCACCGGGTGTGCCCTTCATCACCATGTTCGTGATCGTATAATTCCCATCCGAGTCCACAGACACGTTACCCGTGCAGCCGTCAAACTTCAGCTTCTCCGGATCGGAGATATCCAGCGTACAGGTGGCAGCGCCGGACGTGAATACAATCGTCCCTGTCGTTTTTCTGCCCTGCGGATCCTCTTCGTCCGGTGTGAGCTTTGCTGTCAGCGAAATCCGGTTATCAGAGGATTTCACCGCATTACTCAGCGTCAGTTCCGTGTCGATTATGTTAAAAAATACCGGAAGAGAAGTCGAAGAAATAAAAGTGCCATCACCAGAATATTCAGCTTTCAGTGTATCACCTTTCGAAGAGCCCATGTCCAGGTTTTTGATTTCATAAATTCGTTTCTTATCTTCTGTAGTTTTTACAGATACTTCACCTTTACAATCCGTAAATTTCGGCTCATCTCCAGTAATTAATAATGTACAGGAAGCACCTGTTGTTTCGGTTTCAGTTGTATCTGTATTTGTAGTACTATCAGATACAGAATTCACTCCCGTACTTTCAGTAGTCACGCTTGCCGACTTGTTTTTCCCTGAATTATCAGAACTTAATGTAAGTTTAATCGTTTTTCCCGGTGTCATACCCTCAGGCGCTGTTTTATCCCAGCTCAGTGTTATTGTTGCATTAAGACCACCGTCAGAGGTTTTTTCAGCTTCGCTGATCTCAAGCTCGGTCGGTATGGTAGCAAACAGAACCTGTGTACTTGTTGATGCGTTGAACAAACTGTCTCCGCTGTATTCAACAGAAATACGATCTGCTCCGTTTTGTTCAAGAAGCATATTACTGATCGTGTAATTATGGTGGTCTTTCGAAACCGTTCCCGTTTTCGGTTCACAACTCAGTTTACCCGTTTCGATTTCTAACGTACAGCTTCCGTTCCCCACTGTATATTTCAGTGTTCCGGTCGGTAATCTGCCACCAGTTTTATTCTCATCCCAGGAAAGCAAAGTTTTCACATTTGCATGGTCTTTATCCGGTTTATACGCTTCTGATATTTCGATCGTCGTCGGAATCTTCATAAACAGAACCGACTGGGAAGTTGAGGTTTTGAAATAATCATCCCCCTTATAGACCGCTGTGACACGGTCGGCGGTAAGATCCTTCAGTCCCAGATTTTTAACAGAGATGTAGACACTGCCCGCGGTGTAACCCTTTTCTTTATTCTCTTTCTGATTCTCATCTTCCGCTGTCGCTACTTTGACCACATTCACTTCACCGGCACAGGTCATGGACTTGTCGTCTATGTTGATATCACAGCTGGAGCTTCCCGCGGTCAGCGTGACGATTCCGCCCGGTACAAACCCGTAGGAATGGTTGTGATCCCAGAGCAGTTCCACTTCCACATCGGCTGTGTCAGACGTGGGTTTGATTGCCGAATTGATCTGGATCGAGGTCGGCAGCTTTTCAACCACCCTTTCTTTGGCAGTGGCAGTGGCCTTGTTATAGGTGTCATCACCGGCATAAACCGCGGTGATGGTCAGATCGCCCAGTTTTTTCGCCTGGAAAGAGCAGGTCGTCACCGGCAGCGTCATGGAACAGGTCGTGACCCCGTCTGTCAGCATCACATTTCCACTGGGGTCCTTTCCCTTTTCATAGCCGGAAAGCGCCACGGTATAAAAGACAGTCTGTCCCAGGGTATAAACGCCCCGAACCACGTTATTGGAATCCGCAATGCGGGTGATGGCCAGCGTAACATCCTTCTTGTCCACGCCGCCCTCATATTTCACCTCCACGGACTTGGTGCAGATCACATTGTTGGAAGCGTCATAGGCGTTGAGCATGAAGGTGGTCTGTTTGTCCACATTCACGCGCATAAAGCCGGAGGGCTGCAGGTAGTCGCCGATGGTCCCGCCGGAAAGCGGACCGGGCGTCGGTTTGGTGTAAGACTGTCCGGCAGCCTTGGCTTCCTCTTCCTTCTTTTTCTCCGCCTCGTCGTTTTCCTTTTCCGCCTGCGTTGAGGAGACGAGCTGGACCCGGTTGGTGCCGCCGCCGGACCAGGTAAGCATCACCGTCCCCGGCACCTTGAGCGTCGTGGCGTTGGCCTTCAGTTCACAGTTCAGGCCCGAACCTTCTCCGTTGTCCGCCTCACCCGCCACGTTGACCGGCAGGGAATAAACCTTTTTGGTCTCCCCCACCTGAGCAGTCAGCGTGTAGGTGGTCGACTTTTCCGGGTAGGAATATTCCCCGCCGTTGTTCGTCAGGTCGTCACCGGAAAGGTTTTCGATCTTCACCTTGCTGACCCCGTCCACGTTCCACTCCACCAGGATCTGTTCCTGCTTCTGGAGCACGTAGTCCGGGTAGTAAGAGATCACCCGGTAGCCGGAATCCGCCAGCGGGTCTTCGATCACCTCGGCAAGTTTGATGGTGAAATCCCGATTGGAGGAAGTCCCCTCCGGAGAGGTGGACGGCGCTGCCGTCGCCCGGACGATCACGTTGTCCGCGGCAAGCGAGGGCGCATCAACGGTCGGGATGGGCGTTGCCGTCGGGTTCAGGGCCGGACTCACCAGCAGCTCTGTTGACGGGCTGCCGCTGCCGGCGGGAGGCTGATAGCTGTAGGAGCCGGAAGGCATGGCCTGGCCGCTGACCGCCATCACCTCCGGGTTCAGGTTCTGCGTACCGTATCCCACCGTATTGAAATTGTCGGGGATCTCCAGCGTGTTGGACTGTGCCGCCGGCTGGGGGTTGACCCCTGTACCCCGGTTGGCCGTACCGCCTGTCACCTGCAGGGAACCCCAGCGGGTGTTGCGGCGTACGTCATTGTTCTCCGGTACCGCGATCCCGTTCGGCCGCACCCAGACAACGAATTTGTTCAGCGTGATGGAATCCTCTGCCACGTTGACAAAAAGACTCTTCACGTCATAACCGGAATCGTTCTGTGCCTTCAGGGAGATCAGCGAATCGGTCTGATAACCCTGCGAGAGCTTGCCGGTGTAATTTTCAGCAGTCAGCTGGTTGGCAGCTTTGTTGGTCGTGATCGTGGCTGAGGTCGCGTTAGGCTCCACCGACCAGTTCAGGGTGACAGATTCATCGAAAAGCGCCCTGGATTTATCGACGCTGAAAACGTCGATCGCCGGACGCATGGGAACCACCAGGACCTGAACGGTCTTTTTATGGGTAATATTGAGCAGCTTGCTGAGGAAGTTTTCCGCAGTGAGCGTATAGGTGACAGAACTTGTCGGGTTAACATACTCACTTCCGCCGCGAGAGACCCCTGAATCCGCTTGACCGTTATTCAGCGTGATGGTGGAAGCGAAACGGGAAACATTCCAGCGGAGATGTGTCGAGCTTCCGGCTACGATCACCTGGCTGTTCCTGCCGTCCTGAAGGTCAAACGTATGGATATAAGGCTGGAAAATGACCGCGACCGAAAGAACAAGCAGCGCCAGCAGCAACAGCAGCACCATGGTGTGGATCGTCGGTTTGACCACCACCTCACCGGCAATGGTCTGAGTCTCTCCGGGACGGTCCGAGGGTGTGACTTCGGTATAGTAATGATGATGTTTGGAAGTCATGCCCAGCAGCGGGACCTTCTTTGCGGTGATCTCCATGGGGATCCGGGCTCTGTCGCCGGCCTGGACCGTGATCATCTCCTGCCCGGCTGCCACAGCGCCGCTGCCGGTCTTCTGGTAGGCAAAATTCAGTTCATTGGAATCATCACGGGACTGGACGAAATAGGCGCCGACAGCGTTGGAATTGTTGATAACCACAAAATCGGCAATATCCGTCTGTTTTCCGCGGGAAAGCTTCAGCTGCAGGGGCGTCGGCCCGCTGAGGAGAAACTCACTGTAAGGCAGGATGGTCAGGGTCGTGTCAGCAACGCCGGTGTTCCGGGGGTAGTTCGGTGAAATGGCAACAAAATGGATGCTGTATAAACCGGCAGCCGCGCTCGAATTGCGCGGCGGGCTGATGCGGACCAGAAAGGTGCCCTTCCGGCCTTCGTTCAGGTTTAGCACCGGCGGGATGATCTGCACCCAGGCAGAGGGGATGCCCTGCAGCTGCAGCTGCATGTTCGCTACCAGCGGCCCTGCATTGGTCACTGTCAGTTCGATCTCGGCAGCCGCACCGGCATCCAGTTCCGTCTGGTCCATCCGGGTGATCTCAAGCTGGATGTTCTCATTGGTCCCGATGCTGTCCTCATCCGGGGAAGAGCCTGCTTCGGCCGGGGACTGGATGATGATATCGGTGTTTATCCCGTTCAGCATCATCGTCAGCCGGTAGGGGCCGATCTCAACGATGGAACCGTTTTGGAGGACAGTGCCTTCAGCTCCCATGGCAAGCCCGTTGACGGATGTTCTGTATGCCCCGTTCAGTGAGGATAAGGACCAGTGTCCGCTGTCATAGTGCATCAGGGCGTGAAAGTCCGCGACGCTGCTCCCTCTCAGAACAATATCATTGCCGTTATCAGCCCCGATGTTGATGACTGACTGGCTGAAAGCTACCTCTCTGCTGTATCCCTGTCCATCCATATGCTCTTTTCACCCTTTTCTGAGCGCACAGGGTGACAGTTCTCTTGTGCCGGCTGCGCGGCAGCAGGATAACCGCGACTGAACCTGCCCCGTAAGGATAGTGCTTCGCACATCAGATTCGGGACAGGAGCTTCGCCCCCGTGTGCTTCCTAAAGTCTAATGTCTAATGTCTAACGTCTAAAGTCTGCTCCCCAAGGTACAGGCCCCTGCGGGTACCGTCCCTCCGGGCGAATTTCTCATTTCTCATTTCTAATTTCTAATTTTAAAAGATTAAGTACGTAAATCCTGCGATGATCTGGACCGCCGCAAGGATCAGCACGAAGGAGATCACGGAAGGCATCACCCGGGAAAGTTCCGAGACCTTCTCAAACATCACGATGCCGTTCAGGAAACGGCTCACGCTTGAAAGATGCAGACGCGTCTGCGGCACCTGCACCACCTCGATCTTATACAGCTGGGAAACAGGCGCGGGACTTTCCGAAAGGTTCATGAGTTCAATGTCGATCTTCATGGACTCGCCCGGTTCCAGGACTTTGGACTGGGCATAATTCAGCGCCCCGCCGTTATCATCCACTTTTCCGATGTTTCTGCGCCAGATCTCCTCATCATAAACAAAATTATTGCCCAGGATCAAATTTCCGTCATCAGCGTTTCCGGATCCCTTCATAGCCCCGACGCTGCGATAAGCCTGGTTTGCGTCGTTCATCACAGCATCTTTCGCCATTTGCTGCGGATCGACCCCCGAGGACTGCGCCACCTTGCCAACCGTATCCGCACCCGGCAGCTTCCCGAGCTGATCGCCCAGCGTGCTGACGGCGTTGGTTTTGGTGTTGATCTGCCCCACCAGGGTATTGGCATCCTGCTGCACCCCTTTCAGCGCGCTTTGGGCTTCTTTCAAAGGAGAGGGGATGAAAGGCAGCAGCACAGAGAGGGTACTGAGAATAGAGGCAAAAAACCCGGCCTTTTTCCCGACCTCCGAAGCCGTTTTTGTGACTGTCTGGACAGGTTTCAGCGGGTCGTTCAGGTTGGGAACCAGGTTCGAATGATCACTTTTGACGTGGTCATCATCATTGACCGGTTCCGGCTTGAGCGGCGCCTGCTGAACCTGTTCCGGGAGCTGATCCGGTTCTTTTCCTCTGCCCGTGTCAAACGAGACCCAAATCATCGGGTTGCCGTCAATACGGAAGCGGACCGCCAGGGTCGAGGGCAGGTCTACGGTATGCAGCAGATAAACAGAAGGGGAATTCCCGTCGTTGCGGATGGTCAGGTGATGGATCTTCATCCTGCGGTTGATCGAGGCTTCATACATCCGGTCGTTGATCAGCACCAGCAAACTGACCAGAAGCATGGAAACAACCATCACACCGCAAACCTTGAACATGGTCATCCAGTCAACAGCTTTGATACGACGGGCGGCTTCGTTCATGAAATCACGCAGCATCTGGTTTTGAAGGATAAGATTCAATAAATCAATCAAAGCTGTCTCCCTTCATCACGAGAAATGCCGGTTTTCCCGTGTCATCACCTTTCTCTTCCGGCTCACTATCCTCATCTTCGGAAAACTCGTCAAAGCCGGCAGAATGACTGAAGATCGGCACCTGCGGTTTCAATTCCGGGACCTTTTCCACAACCGGAGTAATTACCTCCGGCTGCTCTTCTTCAGCAGGTATTACATCTTGTTCCGCAGGAATTACATTTTCCGGAATCGTTTCTTCATCAGGAGTTGCTTCATTTGGTGAAGGTTGTTCTGCCGGAGTGACTTCTTCCGAAACCGCTTCCTCAACAGCCACTGCATCGTCCGACAAAGATTGTTCTGCGGGAGTTTCCTCTTCAGGAGCCGTTTCATCAACAGAAACTGGTTCTTTCGGAGAAGGTTGTTCTTCCGGAATGATTTCTTCCGAAACCGCTTCCTCAACAGCCGCTGCATCGTCCGACAAAGATTGTTCTGCGGGAGTTTCCTCTTGAGGAGCCGTTTCATCGACAGAAACTGTTTCTTTCGGAGAAGGTTGTTCTTCCGGAGTGACTTCTTCCATCACAGGTTCTTCGATCGAAGCATTATCTTCCGGCAAAGTCTCTTCCGACAACTGGCCACCGGCCACCGACCCCTGACCACCGACCACCGATTCGTCCTTCTTTTTCCGTCCTTTTTTCTCCTGCTTCGGCTTCACATCTTCTGCCGGCGCTGCTTCCAGCGCCAGAATGTTTTTCTCCTGTTCCGGAGCGGCTTCCGCTTCCGTCTGCACTGTCTCCGGTTCTTTGGCAGGGCGCTTCTTCCGCCCTTTGGTTACCGCCTCTTCTACAGCTATTTCTTCCGCTTTCGGCTCATCCGGCAACTGACCACCGGCCACCGACCCCTGACCACCGACCACCGGCTCATGATCACCGACCACCGGCTCATGACCACCGGCCACCGGCTCCTGATCCTCATCATCAAAAGCATCATTCTTCGCAGAGAAGACCTTGACCTCCTCCGGCTTAAATTTTACAGCTTTTTTCTTCCGGGAAGGTGCAGGCCGCGGCTCTTCCGGAAGGGTCACCGGCTCGGGTTCGGGCATCTTTGTTTCCTGTACTGCCGGGCGCTGCTCCACAGCTGCTGCAGTTTCTGCTTCAGTGTCAGCAGCGCTTTCCGCCGGTCCTGTCTCTGTCACGGCATCAGCCGTCTCATCAGCTTCCGTGGCAGCGGCATCCGGATCCTCCAGCTGTCTGAGATCATCAGCGTTCTCACCTTCAAACAGCTTGTCATCATCACTGCGGATCACGACGACCCGCTCTTTCTTTCTGCGGTAACCCGGCAGTTCCTCATCATCTTCCGTCTCATCAAAGGAGGGAGCCTGGGCCTTGCTGTCTTTCCCGAGCACGCGCACCGGGGTCTGCGGAGCTGAATTGGAGGCGAACACGCTCTCATCCAGGTTCATCATGCCGGAATCCCGGACGCTCATATCAGGCAGAACCGTTACCGGCTCCGGCAGTGTATCGCCCTTGACGTCTTCCCCGTTTTTGTTGGCGCCGGAGAGTTTATCAGTATCATCCTCCAAAATCATCAGGTTGTCAAAAACCGGGTAAACGTAAATGTCCTGGTTGAACTCCAGCATCTCGCCGTAATAATCATCCGGCGCGCTGAGCGTGATGGAAACGGTGTGAAAACCGGGGCCTGGTTTGGTCTTCAGGTGGGAGATGGTGAAACCAACGGAACTGCTGGCGCCCGGATGCAGGTAGGGCATCGGGGAGGAATAAAGACAATCCTGAGGAATGCCCCTGATGTTCAAACGGAACTGGCATGGCCGCTGTGTACCGAGATTTTTCAGTAGCATTCCGCCGCTGATGGGTTTGTCAGGGGAAAGATCACGGCTGGAGAGGAACATTTCCGCCCGCATATGCTCGGACTGGCGGACACGGGAGCGATCGCTTTCCAGTTCGATGATCATCCGGTAACGGTTGAACCCGACTTTGTCCCCGTCCAGCACCTCGTAGGGCATGTTTATGTCCGGCGGAAAGCTTTGCTCTCCCCGGGTCAGGGTGAGGTTATCGGCAAAGAAACGCATCGTGTACCGGGTATCGATGTTGCCGGTACGCGTTATTTGCATCAGCAGCGCAGGGACCTCCGGGTCATTGACATAAACATCGCTGGTGACCTGGCTGCCGACGCGGATGATGGATTTGTCGAGTTCAAAGGACCGTTCCCAGTCCTTTTCATTAATGATACGTATTCTCATAGTTTTCTGCCGTTTTTCGGCTTACCTGCCGAATCTATATTATAAATCATTTTAGCGATAATTTCCAATTAATACAGAGCTGTTTCGTGCAACAGCTTTCATAGAATTATCAGAGCAACTTCCGCGCCAAAGTGAAAATGAGTCGGAGGAATCAGATTCTGGAGGCTCGTGCGACGGAAGCACACGGGGACGGTTTCTGCGCTGCAGCGTTAGCCTGCACGCAGGAACTGTCCTCATGTGCGCGTAATAGCAAGCTATACACTCTCAAATCAGGCGCACAAGGTGACAGTTCTCCTGTGCCGGCAATGCGGCAGCAGGAAAACCGTCCCCGTGTGCCTTTCTCACCTTTGTCAACCTGTCGTGACAGATGGGGACGGTTCCACTCCGGCACTACGCGCTTGTCATGATTCTCATGACAAGGCTCACCGTGCCTCCGGGCAACCGGCCCCACTGTCACCCAAGTACCGTCCGCTCGTGCTCTGCACATCGCGCGAGTCTCCGAAATCCGACCCCGTGTGCTTTTCTGATAGAGGGTCAGTACCCGGATGGGGACTGTACCTCGGGGAGGACGGGTATACCTCCGGCAATTGGACGCCGGGTCACCGGGGCCGAAGGTCCTGCGCTGCATCAATCGAGCGAAGCTCGCACCTTACAGCGCAGGTTTGGAACAGGCCCCTGCGGGACCCGTCCCCCTACCACACTTTTGAAGAAAAGGC
>JAFRIR010000120.1 GCA_017432685.1 Flexilinea sp.
AAGAAGGACGTAAAGAAGGACGTAAAGAAGGACGCGAAGAAGGAAAAATCCTCACCATGTGGAAAATGGTAAACAGCGGGCTCGTCACCCTTGAGCAGGCCGCCGATTTTGAGGGATTATCTGTGGAAGAATTTTTGGAAACAGTTAAAACCTGCAGCGCTTAGACCTGATCCAGAGGTAAAAGGTATGTTACTCGAAGAATATAACGAAACTGAGGTCATGGAACTGTTCAAGGAAGAAGGACGCGAAGAAGGACGCGAAGAAGGGCGTGAAGAAGGGCGGAAATCCATTTTGAAAAGCCTGATCAATGGGTATATGTCAGGATCCATTGAACTCTCCTTTGCCGCTCAGTTAGCCGGCATGTCCCCGAAAGAATTTCTTCAAATGACAAAATCTTTATCTGCTGCCAGATGACCCACAGGGGGACGGTACCGCGCAGCGGGCCTGTACCCCGGGGACTCGGCACGAAGCATGAGCCGGAAGAATCTGCCCCCGCAGATTCTTCCGGTTGTGACTGCGGGCCGGTTGCCCGGCGCACCGTCACCGGCCCACTGTCACCTTTCCAATTTTTTCCGATTTTCCATTTATTCTTAAGAAATTCGCATAACCGTGATATAATTTTCTGTAATAATCGCATAAGGGAGAGGGGATTCCGGTATGGAAAAGCATAACGGGTATTGTTTTTTAATTTCTCAGTATTATTCAAAATATATTGTCCCATTATTCTTTGTACTTACACTCCTTTTATGCAGTGTCGTCCCAATATATGCAGAAGACACATTTACGGTAAATGTACAATTCTTTAATACCGATAAAACAACTTTATCACCGTACACCGGTAATACCGATCAGCTTTATGTATATTTAGAAATAAGTGATTCCTCAAAAGTGGTTGGCTGGCAGGTACAATCCTTTAATCCCAAAGATTCATCTAAATCTGAATTTTCACTGACCTTCGAGAAATTTGGATCAATCAGCCAAACAGGTTATCCAGATAATACCTTAACATTCAATACTTCTACCCATAAAGTTTCTTATGCCCGTCTGTATTCCGAATATCCGACATATTATAAAGTTCGCGGAGAATTGGCAGAATATGAATATCGTCCAAATGATACAGTCGATGGTTATAAATTCATCAACACAACAGACGACAGTAATGTTCAGAAAACCATGAAACTACAAAAATGGAATCGGTCAGATCTATTCATTGACATAGATTTTTCCCCTTCATTATCAACATCAATCACTGCAAGTGATGGTTATTGGGTTCGTGCAGAATTAAAACACAAGACCGGAACTCCCACAATTTTTGTAAAGCAGCTGGTTACAGAAGGAACAAATCCACTGCGAATTCAGGCAAACGAATGGCGAGACAGCCAGAACTATAATGTAAACAATAATGAAAAGTTTACCGGAAATGAACCGAGTGTTACCGTTCAAATCGTCAAAGTTCGTAAAGGGAAAGATCAAAATAGCATTAACGAAATTGCAAAATTGAATCCTGATTTTGTAGAATCGATTGTTATCGGAGGCGCGGTCAAAGATTACCTGCTTGAAACAACGGATGGTGAAAAGGAAATCAATGGCAAATACGACAATAAAGATACCGGTATCACAACCTGTATTTATAATCTGAGACTAACCAAACAAACGCTAAATAATTCAATTACGCCGGAAGATGTTTTAGGAGAAGCAGCTGAATTCGGCATTGTCGCCAACAGATACGACCAGTTTGGACATTCAGAAACGAACTTTGCAGCAAATTACTTCTTCGATAACAGCAATATTGATATTGATGGCAGTGGTGATACAGCGATACCATTTTATATTGGGAAAGTTGATACCAAAGCTGAGGATGGCACCGTAAATAATGATTCGAAATTCCTTCTTTCTCAACAGACAACTGTTCCCGCAGATATTTTTGCAACACAGGACGATATCAACGCTTCCTCTCCAAAAAGAATCGAAATCACCAGCAGCAAACCCACAAAGCTCTATCCAATGGCACAAACTTCAATCAATACCTATGTCAACAGTTTGATCGAAGCCGGGAAAAACAAATCAGCGGAATTTGCGTCTCAAACCAATCTAAAACCGGTTTTTTCCGGTACACAATATACCGTAGACACGACCGGTTTTCCGGACGGAACGACAATATATGTAAATGCAGATGGAATCCTGACTTCAATTGGAGCAAGTGGTTGGCGCATCAGCAAACTGCCAAATCAGTACATCGTTTTCAATATCAGTAGCACTTCCAACACCACAGTCACAGATACAATTAATGGACAATCTAAAGAAAATGTACCAGCCATCCGGATTGCTGAATTTTATGTCGATCCTAATGATGGCAAAGGAGAAGTACAATCCACAACATCCGCATTGAATGGAGATAAAGAGAAAAACCAGCGCGTGGATGATGTGATATTTTCTCATATCACCTTCAATGTGATCAACGCCGAACAAGTTGATCTCAATAATGCATCAGCATTATTCCTGCTTCCCAAGGCAAAACGGGTCACACAGAGCAACGGTGCAGGCTGGATCCTTGCAAAAGGAACAGTACACTCCGCCTCTGAATGGCACTTCTATCGCCATAACCGCAGTTACAGAGCAAAGGGCGATTTTGTCCTTGAGACAAAGAAAAAACTTGTTGACACATCAGGCAACCCGCTCCCGTTTGAAAATCAAAATTTCAAGTTTGAATTATTAGCATTAGACGGATCCGGCAGCAGCTCCGGCACACTGATTGAAACTGCATTGGCAAACGCTGAAGGAATCGTCGATTTCCATTCAATCACCTATACCAATACTGCCATTCCTATAAACCAAAGCAAAGATTACTATTATCAGATTCGGGAAGTTATTCCTGACGATGCTGTGAATTCCGCCGGTGTACGCTATGATAAGGCAACTTCGGCACAAAAGACAGAGGGCGGTTTTATAAAAAACGGTATTGTCTATAATGCAGCTCCGATCCTGATAAAGGTAACCGCTACAAATACACCAAAGGAAGGTTCAACGACAGAGGGTGTGATCACGGCAGCAGTTTCAGTCGACGGAAACACGGTAACGGGAACATCCGGGGAACATCCTGTTTTCAATCTTGAGACTATTAATAAAGTGTTCACAAACACAAAAACAATTGACTATAATGCCACCGGATCGATCATACTTTCAGCGACGAAAGAGTTTGATAATTGGGACCAGGTTCCATCCTTCAAACTCCATCTTGAAGCCGATGGTAACAACAAACTCAGCAAATATTCTGCTGCGGAACTGGAAAAGACAGTTAATGAAAATGGACACACCGCAGTCTTTCCGAAAATAGATTTTGATCTGACAGATAAGGATAAAGCTTTCAAATTCACCATAACCGAAGATCAGGTCACCGATGTCAGCGGTTCTCCGGAAAAAATTGAAGTAACCATCACCCCACGAGATAATGGGAATGGAATCATGGTTCCATATATCAAAGTGGGAGAAGGCTCAGAACAAGATCCGGGAACTCCTGCAAACAAGGTATTCAGTTTCAACGCAGGAACCTTCACCAATACATACATTCAGAAAAACAAGGCAATTCTCAAAGTCAGGAAGGCGCTGCAGGGAGCCGATTGGCCCGACAATGTAGAAGAAGTTTCATTTACGCTTTCAGCTGTCACAGAAGATGCGCCCATGCCTGATGTAAGCGGCAAGACGGTTACTCTGAACAAAAACAAACTCGAAGCAAGTTTCGGAGAAATTAAATTCGACAGTTCGAATGCTAACAAAACATACGAATACAGTATCGAAGAGCAAGCTAATGCATTCGGTAATGGTTGGACGCGAGGCGGCCCAATTAAAATCACGGTTAAAGTTGGTGTTGGAGACGAAAATAATGATCTGCCCGTGACTGTCAGTTATGAGCCAAGTTTCACATATACGAATATATATAACGCAATCGGGAATCTTAAGCTGAAGAGTTCAAAGACTGTCTTGGACAAAGACAATAATCCTGACGAGATTCATAATAATCTGCCTTTTGAACTTTGGTATAAATCCGATTGGGATAAAAAGGATACTGATTCCAGCCTCGAACCGTTTATCACGGAAAAGCCTCTCATCGAAAAGGAAAATGTACAAAAAGACTTTTTCTACAATATTGAATACACACTGGAATCTCCCGCAGATCCGGTAAAAAGAGAAGAAAACGATATTACGATTTATCGAGTTTCCCTTCCGGATCTTGTGAAAGCCAACAAGGCTACGGTTTCAACAGACAAAAAGACTTATACGATCAATTATTTTCTGAACGAAAAAACCATCGTTGACCGGGAGCTGAAAGAACCGGATCAGTCCTTTGATATCACCGTTACTCTCACTGATGATGGAAACGGTAATCTCACACCGACACAAATTGTTGTCACCGATATCAAAAACGGACAAACCGGCGATAAACATACCTATACAGATCCCAATGCCATCAGTGCCGGTGTTGATGTCGGAAAATTTGAAAATACTGAACGGACCAATTCTGCTCCGCTCATAATTTCCGGCAAAAAACTGCTGGATGGGCAGGTTCCGTCCGAACAAACCTGGGATTTTACAATCTCAGCCGTAGAAGAAGCTGCTCCGATGCCCTCCGCTTCAACGGTCAGCAGCAGCGAAGAAGGTACCTTCGTTTTTCCACCCATCACTTTCACTCCGCAGCAATTGGGACAATGCAGCCTCAACAATGAAGGGACGATCGATTGTGAAGCACGGACTTATCATTATACGGTCGCGGAAACCTCGACGGTCAGAAACATAACGAATGATACACCTAAAACCTTCATCGTTGAAGTATCCCTGGACGAGGATAAAAATGTTCAGGCTAAGATCATCAACCCTGCGGATGGTGAACTCGATGAGTTTTTGACTTTCCGCAACACCACCCGGACCGACGCAACATTTGAAATAAATGTTAAAAAAATCTTTCAGGGTACCTGGCCGGAAGGGCAGACCTTCAGCTTCACGATTGATCAAATCGACAAATCTCCGATGCCGGATAATTCCATCATAACGGTAACCAGGGATGATCCCACGACATCCTTTGGCATAATTAAAATTGGCGAAGATGATATGACTGTCAATAATGTCAGCGTCAATGATAAAGATTTCAGTTACAGGATCTGTGAAGAGATTCCGGAGGATGCGGACAAGAACGGTGTTTACCAGGGAATCCGTTTTGATAACACCTGTAAAACAGTAACGGTTCACGGTCATATGGATGAGCAGGGCAATATCAGTGTAACAGACCCGATAAGCGGCATTGTCTCAGTATCCTTCACAAACAGGGTCGAAACCGAAAAGACACCTACCGCACCGCTTTTCTACCGACTGCCGGAGACCGGGTTCTCCGCGCTGCGGCCGACGGCTGTGAGCGAGCAGCCGTTGGATCTGAAGTACAAGCCGCTGCGCTGGACGCTGGAGATCCCGTCGCTTGCCCTCGAGACCGATATCGTGGAAGTGCCCTCCATGGGCGGTGAATATCCGGTGACCTGGCTGGGTTCCAACGCGGGTTTGCTGGAAGGTTATGCACTGCCGGGGCAGGGCGCCTCGATCCTGACCGGTCACAACCATCTCAACACTATGGAGTCAGGTCCCTTCGTGCTGCTCCGTGAGATGGGGATCGGCGACCGCATCTTCGTCCTCGATCCGGAGGCTGAGATGCAGATCTTCGCTGTCTATGCGAACGAGAAGATCGCGGAGACAGACGTGCGCGGTCTCGAACGGATCGCCGGGCGGTTTGCGGATTCGCTGACGCTCATCACCTGTGAGGATGAGCGTGCCGAGGGCGGCTATGCGAACCGACGCATCGTGGCCGCGAAACCGGTAACGAGGTAGGGGGTCAGATCCCTTGCAAAGTTATCAAGTGACAGTGGGCC
The DNA here is from genome assembly GCA_017432685.1 of Flexilinea sp. Taxonomy (GTDB): domain Bacteria; phylum Chloroflexota; class Anaerolineae; order Anaerolineales; family Anaerolineaceae; genus Flexilinea. The sequence continues at coordinate 5,910 of JAFRIR010000120.1, forward strand.
GGTTGCCCGGCGCACCACAAGGGATTTGTCCTTACCGGGTAGTGAGATTGCATGGTGTCTGTCCATTATCTGGCGATGAGGGTGCAAAGGGAACCGTCCCACCTGTCACCTTTGTCAACCTGTCGTGACAGATGGGGACGGTTCCACTTTCACTCGGCAATTGGGCGCCGAATCCCCGAGGTACAGTCCCCTTCGGGTACCGACCCTCTATCAGACAAGGCTCACCGTGCCTCCGGGCAACCGGCCCCACTGTCACCCAAGTACCGTCCGTTCGTGCTCCGCACATCGCGCGAGTCTGCGGAATCCGGCACTACTGTCACCCATGTATTATTCTTGACTTTGCGACACGTTTCGAGTAAACTTTAATAAAAATGTCTAAACCGATACAAATGAACCTTTGAAGTGAGGTTATATTATGTTTAC
>JAFRIR010000121.1 GCA_017432685.1 Flexilinea sp.
TATTGCTTTACCTTGCTCTAAAAGCTTATTAGGATCGGTTTTATATCTCCTGTTGTTCATTATTGCTACTCTCCTACCGGAGAATTATAGCATACCGTTGTTTTATTGTAAAGTAAAGTTATTAATGTCGTTTACTATAGTATACACTAAAAATTTTTAGTGTTAACTAATTCAATGAAAATTATGTTTTTTTGGCTGTTTTATAACTTCTAAAGGGTTCGCCAACGGAAACCGTTCTCAATGTGATAACCCTTAAATGGTAACCTGTTTTTTTCTCATTTGATATGAGGTACACACACCGATCCTATTGGGGGTTGTTTTCAAAATAAGTGATGATTTTTTTAAGGATATGCAGTGCCTGGGAAGCGTCTTCTTCTCCCAGCGCTTTGATGATCTGCAGGTGATTGGCGTTCATCCGCTCGTAAAGCCCGGCAGCATAGGCTGCGCCGGATTCAGTCAATCGGATATTGGATTTGCGCAGATCTACATAATTATGTTTTCGGGAAAGGTATCCGCGTTCTTCCAGTTTTTTGATAATATTGGCGACCCGTCCCGCCGTGATACCAAAATGTTCGATGATGTCCACGGCAAAAACTTCATCCTGCTGACAGCTCAGCCACAACATCACACCTGTTTCTCCGAAGGAGGCAAAGGAGTTTGCGGCCATGGAAAATATTTTTGCATGATCGATGTGCAGCTGGTTCAGTTCCTGGGTGAGTTGTTCGATGTCCATTTTTGTTCCGGTTTGATAAAGCTAACAATTAGTTTATCCTAACGGATTTTTTTTGTCAAGATTCTTTTTGGGAAAAGAGGAAAAGTGAAAAAAGAGACGGTTCGCCCAAAGGAAAACCGTCCCCGTTTCACTTCTTATTTCGCATGCTGCAAAGTTCAGTCGATGAGGGCAATGGCTTCGATTTCGACTTTAGCATTTTTCGGCAGTTTGGCAACTTCAACTGCGGAACGGGCGGGACAGTTTTCGGTGAAAAATTCACCGTAGACGCCGTTCATCGCGGCAAAATCACCCATGGACTGCAGAAAGACCGTGGTTTTGACCACATGAGCCAGGTCTGTGCCTGCTGCTTCCAGGATCGCCTTGACATTGGACAGAGACTGACGAGTTTGATCCTCGATGGTTTCTGCCATAACGCCGGTGGCGGGATCCAGCGGGATCTGACCTGCGGTGAAGACAAAATTTCCGGCGCGGATACCGGCGGAATACGGTCCGATGGCAGCCGGTGCTTTATCGGTTTTTACAACAACTTTTTCCATAAATAAATCTCCTTCATTCAGAGGCGCTCAGCGCCGTCAATAAATTTCCTTGAAAAGATTATTATTTCCTTTCGGAATACAAATCGATCAGAGCCAGCAGGATATCCCGGCACTTTTCCATCCCCTCAACTGTAACATGTTCGAAAGGCCCATGGAAAGCATAACCGCCGGTACCAAGGTTCGGGCAAGGCAAACCCATGAAAGACAGTGTCGCTCCGTCCGTGCCGCCGCGGGTGGGTGTGTGATTCGGCTCAAGCCCGACGGACCGCATGGCCTCATCGGCGTAATCCATCATGAATGGATACTGTTCAATGACCTCGCGCATATTACGGTATTGATCTTTGATCTCGACCCTGACAGTTTCTGCTCCGTACTTTTCGTTCAGCAGATCGGCGATGTGCAGCATCGTTTTTTTCCGTCCTTCGAAAAGATGTTTGTCATGTTCACGGACAATATAATGCCCCTCGGTGCTGTCCACGCTGCCGGACATATGCGTCAGGTGGAAGAACCCTTCATACTCTTCAGTGCAGCGCGGAATATCTCCTGCCGGCAGCATACTGTTGAACTCAAACAGAACCAGTGCGGCGTTGATCATCTTGTTTTTGGATTCGCCCGGATGAATGGAGAAACCTTTGATTTTCACAGTGGCAGCCGCAGCATTGAAGTTGTCAAAACTGATCTCGTTTTCCGGACCACCGTCAACGGTATAAGCGAAGTCAGCGCCAAAACCTTCCACGTCAAAATGGTCAGGGCCTTTCCCGACTTCCTCATCCGGGGTAAAGCCAACACAAAGCTTCCCATGAGGACGGTTTTCTTTCAGGACCGTCTCCAGTGCACAGACGACAGCGGCAACACCGGCTTTATCGTCCGCGCCCAACAGTGTGGTCCCGTCAGTAGTGATGAGCGTCCTTCCTTTGAGGGAGGGAAGCCAGGGGAACAGCTCCGGGGTAAGTTCCAGCCCGCTGACGCCCAATGTCACTTTACTCCCGTCATAATCCGGGATGACCTGCGGCTCAACGTTTTCTCCGCTGAAGGCCGGAGCGGTATCCATGTGAGCAATGAGTCCCAATGCCGGTGCAGATTCGCACCCCGGAGTGGCAGGTACAGAACCATAGACATAGCCGTATTCGGAGATGCGGGCATCAGTTATGCCGATCTCCTTCAGGTCTTCACAAAGGATCTTTGCCAGGTCGAGCTGTCGTGCCGTGGTGGGAACAGTCTCCGATTCCGGGTCGGAGGCGGTATAAACTTTTACATAACGAAAAAAACGATCAATCAATTGCATTTGTTTTCTTATGCTCCTCTTGCTATCCTTTATTATATTCATAAACTATCAGAAAAATCAGATTAAATCGCTCTGACACGTTAAAATAAGTAACGGAACTTCCGGAAAACCGGCAGTCCGGAAAGAGAGAACACAATGATCAATATCGCAAAACCGTTAATGGGCGCTGAAGAAAAACAGGCAGTACTGGATGTTCTGGACTCCGGCATGATCGCCTGTGGAAGTATCGTGAGTGAATTTGAAAAAGAATTTGCGGCATATCTCGGGACAGAACACTGCATCGCCACCACTTCCGGAACCACTGCTTTGGAAGTGGGCCTCCGGGCGCTGGGAATCGGGAAAGGTGATACCGTCCTCACTACACCGTTTTCTTTCATCGCCTCCACCAATTCCATCATTTACAACGGAGCAACCCCGGTATTTGCCGAAATCGACCCGGATACCTTCCTGATCGATCCCGGCTCCATCGAAAAAGCCCTGGAAGAACATCCGGAAACCAAAGCGCTGCTCATCGTTCACCTTTTCGGCCTGACTTGCGACATGGACGCAATCATGGAAATCGCAGGCAAACACAAGCTGCTGCTTATCGAAGACTGTGCTCAGGCTCATGGAGCAGCATGGAAAGGACGAAAAGCCGGAACATTCGGTGACGTCGGCTGCTTCAGCTTCTATCCCACCAAAAACATGACCACTTCCGAGGGAGGCGCTGTAGTTACTCATAATGCAGAGACCGCCCGGAGAGCACGTCTGCTGATCAATCACGGTATGGAAATCCGTTACCATCATGATGAGATCGGCTATAACTACCGCATGACCAACATCTGCGGGGCTATCGGCCGCTGTCAACTGAAAAAACTGGAAGGCTTTAATGAAGCCAGGCGGGAACATGCCTTCTATATGAACTCCCATATCGACAACCCGCTCATCGAAACACCGGTTGAACCGGATAACGCCAGGCATGTATTTCATCAGTACACGGTCAAGGTCGCATTGGGACACCGCGACGCTTTTATAAAGCACCTGGAAACCAATGGTGTCGGATATGGTATCTTCTACCCGCTTTCGATCCCCGAACAGAAATGCTACGCAGAAATGGGCTTTGAGACCGAATGGCCTGTGACAGACACAGTGAAACAACAGGTGGTCTCCCTGCCGGTACATCCCGGTCTGACAGATGAAGAAGTCGCGGAAGTTGTTCGTGTCGTAAACAGTTTCAGGGGGTAAGCATGAGTATTTATATTGATGAGACTGCACACGTATCCGACAAAGCCAAAATCGGCGACGGTACAAAGATCTGGATCAATGTACAGGTGCGGGAAGATGCCGAGATCGGTGAAAACTGCATCATTTCCAAAGACGTTTACATCGACCATGCCGTAAAGATCGGAAATAATGTCAAGATCCAGAACGGTGTTTCGGTCTACAATGGCGTAACAGTGGAAGATGACGTGTTCATCGGTCCGAATGCCGCCTTCACCAATGACTATTACCCACGGGCATTCAATGCCGACTGGGAAATTTCTGAGACAAAGGTTGAAAAAGGCGCCTCTATTGGCGCGAATGCTACGATCGTCTGCCGCCACACACTGGGAACATACTGTATGGTCGGTGCGGGTTCCGTGGTGACAGAAAATGTGCCGCCTTATACACTGGTGGTCGGCAACCCCGCCCGTCCGATCGGTAAGGTATGCCGGTGCGGCACCAGGGTCGGAGAAGACCTGATCTGCCCAAAATGCGGGTTTAAAATTCCGGGATAAGCGATGACAATCAAAAAGAGGAGCCAGGCTCCTCTTTTTGATTGTCATCGCTTATCCCGGTTTTCTGTCACATCGGGTTGCTGTTCGCCCAGGAATCAGTGATAGTCACGATCAGGTCCACATCCGAACCCGGCGTATAATTCATCGTGATCGATGATGTTGGGATATTCATGATTTCTTTCAGGAACTGGGCTGCATATGGTTTCGAGCCCCGAACCTCCAGTGCGTTAGCGTAACCGGTCGTCCCGCCGGCAATGCTCACAACTTGAAGACCAAACTGCTGCAGGTATTCGGCTGTTCGCTCAGCAATACCGGGCACTGTAGACCCATTGATGATCGTTATCTTCGCACCCTCATCACGCAGACGTTCTTCCCGGGTATAATGAGCATCCGTAATCACTGCACCTGAACCGAATTCATAAGCAAAAATTTTGTCCCTGGCTTCACGGATCCTGTCCGGAATCGGTACCAGGATCTGCTGTCCATCGGTGCTTTTTTCATACAACACCTGATCCGGCGGAGCAATCACCGCCCGTTTGACATACCAGACATCCAGATCCACCACAGTCCAGGCCAGTTTCAAAATGTCAGGAATGGTCAGATTTGTTTTAACTGCTCTTTGTATAATATCGAAAAGCAAATCGGATTTTGTCGCCAACAGTTCCGGAAGCTGCCACTTTAGTTGTTCAAAGAGCGCCATGATTACATCCTGCTGACGCTGTGCACGCTCAAAATCACCGCCATTGGTATAACGGTAACGAGCGTAAGCAAGGGCAGTAGCACCGTCAAGGTCCTGAACACCGGCCATCAGACGCACGGTGTTTCCTTCACCGAGCGGGTCAACGGTGATATCATCACGGACATTGATAGCCAGCTTATCGATTGCATCAATGAACTCAATAAAGCCGTAAAAGTCGACCACAGCATAGTATTGAATTTCAATTCCGAGGAAAAGCTCCACTGTACGCATGGCGAGCCCCGGACCGCCGCCCGGCTTTCCGTTGACGCCCGGCAGCTGCTCGCCTTCCCCCATGGAATAGGCAGTATTGATTCTCCCGTACCCATGGTCAGGGATCGCTACCCAAAGATCACGTGGAATAGAAAGCATACCGGCATATTGCGTCGATGGATCGTATGTCAGCAGCATCATTGTATCGGAACGGGGAGTCCCGTCATTGGCGACCCAGTCTCTATAGTCCAGACCCATGGCGAGGCAGGTGATCCGGTTTTTCCCGTCCCATGCCTGACCTTTTTGAACCGTTTGCTGAGACAGATCCAGACTGTCGATCGATTCAATGACATCAATCACTCCGTCACCGTCAATGTCTGTATTGGCAGTGTTTGTATTGGTATTGGATGCCACGATCGGCGCACCGGGAAGATCAATCATGGACATACGTTTGGTATAACGGTTAACCACAGAGAAAACAAGAGCGCCGATAACAATACCGATCACCGCAAAGATTCCAAGCGTGATCCATTTCTTTTTGTTCAGTTCCTTTTTCGCAGCCTTTTTCGAGGATTTTTTGTTTTGAGGCGGTTTTTGAGCGGGAGGCATTTGTGCAGCCGGCGGCATATTCATGTTTCCGCGAGGGGGATATCCTCCCTGATTCGGATAGGAATTCCCCTGCGGCATATTCTGCTGCGGATAAGGCATACCGCCATATGGCATTTGCCCATTCACCGGATATTGTGCATTCGGCTGCGGCATTCCAGTTGGATTGGGATAATTATTCTGTTCCATAGCATCCTTCATTTCAAGACAGGTGGGATCTGCAGGTTTTCAACTTCGGTTTCGATCCATTTTGAACCTTCATCGATCAGCATAACAGGGATATCATCAACAACGGGATATTTCCTGCCGCAATCTTCGCAAATCAGCCAGCTTTCTTTGTAGTATGTCAGTTTCCCTTTATTTTCCTTAGCGCAAGCGGGACAGCGCAGAATTTCAAGCAATTCAGGGTGAAGCATTTCTTCCCTCCAAAATTTATCATCCCTCTCATTGTACCATAGATAATTACACTCCGGCATTTGCTGATTAGCAGAAAGTAGCGGTATCCATGATTTTATTAGAGGGCACATCTAAAAACTCATGAGCGGGGGTATGGGGGCTGCATAGCCCCCGAAAACCATGGCGCGGGAAGGTTATTCTCCGAGGAGAAACAACTCTGGATCCCGCGCCGTAATGAATGAACTGTGAATGAGGACATAATTTTACAAAATTTTAGAGGTTCCCTAGAATGAAACGCTAACAACTGTGGGCGGACATTTGTAATTTGAATTATAATGATGGTCATGAACAGCAACAGGAACAATTTATCCCGATGGGTACCAATCATAGTGGAAGCGGTGGTTGTGCTGGCTCTGGTTGTGATTTTTGTCCTCAGCAATCACCTCCCGTCCCCGACGAAGAGTGCTGAAACACCGGTTTCAACAGAGAACACGATCATGATCGTACCGGTCAATACGGAAGAAAAGGAGCCGGAGCCGACATCGGGACCGACTGTCACGCCCACACCGGAACCGACACCGACACAAATATCCATTGACCCGATTTCCTGGTTTCTCTCCGACACTTCGGAAGACCGCTATGCCAGCTGGATCCGCAAACTGTCCGGAGATGAACCGGTGACGATCAGCGGTCAGGAATATACCATCAAAACACGTTACTCCTATGCCATGTTCGGGAATCAGGACAATGCAAAAGCCTCAGAATATCTGCTGGAACAGCTGGCGCAATGGGTTCCGGCTGAAATGATCACCTTCGAACCTTATGAGTACCACGATGCAATCAGTTCATACACCTGGTACAACATCATCGTGACATTTCCCGGGACTGTTTCACCGGACGAGCAAATCCTCTATACTGCCCATTATGACAGCTGCGTGGCGCTGACCGATGTCAACCCGCTGGAACTGGCGCCAGGCGCCAACGACAACGGAACAGGTGTTGCCGCCCTTCTGGAAGCCATACCGACCTTTGCAAAAACAAGTTTTGAAAAAACCGTCAAGGTGATCTTCTTCAGCGGTGAAGAAAACCGAATGCAGGGCAGCACCGCTTATGTTGCCGCTCACAGCTCTGACAACATCGTCGGTGTCATCAACATGGATATGTTCGGCAATGACCCGGAAGATGCCCGCTGTTTTGAGATCCATGTCGGATCCATGCCGGAAAGCGACCCGCTGGGACGGGCTTTTGAAGCCGCAATCCGTGATTACGGGATCAACCTGACTTATGACTATTTCAACTATGTCGCTTATGAACTGGGTGATCACACACCGTTTTGGCTGGCTGGAATCCCGGCTATGACAGCGATGGAAAACTTTACCACAGACTCTACTGAAGGAGGGTGCGGTCCCCGACCATACCCGAAAAACTGGCATGCACCTACAGATTTTATCGTGGATGTGAACATTCCTTATGCTTTTGACATTGCCCGGGCCGGAACTATCACGGTCATGAGACTGGCCGGCGCTCAGCCGATTCAGGGATGACACTCATGAAGGTGAAGCAATACCGCAGGACATCTTTTGACTTGCTGTTGGCCTTTTTACTGCCGGCAGCAATTTTTTTAGGCATCCTGCTGCGTTTCAAGATCCTTCCCTTCGGAAATCTGACCCTGCTTTACAGCGACCTGGATTCTCAATATATCGAATTCATGGCCGAATATCGGCGGATATTGCTGGGAGAAGGCAGTTTCAGTTGGTCCTGGCATGCCGGGCTGGGATTGAATTTTCTTGCGATCATCGCCTATTATCTTGCCAGCCCATTCAATTTTCTGCTCGTTCTCTTCCCGGAAGACGGGCTGCCGTTGGCGGTTTCACTTCTCACTGTGCTGAAACTTGGCTGCGCAGGAGCCTCTTTTGCGTTCTATTTGAAGAAACACTGCGGGAAAGATAATTCTCTGCTACCGATCTTTGCAGCATGTTATGCATTGAGCGCCTATGCACTCGGCTATGCCTTCAACATCATGTGGCTGGACGCGCTGATCTGGCTCCCACTGCTGTGCGCAGAGATCGATCGCCTGTTTCTGTCTGAAAATGAAAGAGCTGCCGGTCTGACACTGTTGTTTGCGCTGTCCTTCCTCAGCCAGTTTTATATGGCATGGATGACGGGAGCCTTTTGCGCACTGTACTTTCTTTCACAGGCAGTGATAAATCAGGTCTCTTTTCGTAGTTTTCTTAAAAAGTCACTGTCCTTCGCCTTCTGTGTCGGGATCGCCGCCGGTCTCTCCGCTTTTTTGCTTCTGCCGACTTTTTTCGTGCTGAAAAACAATATGGGATCCTTTGGACAGGCATTTCCAGGAGCAAAGGGACTATTCCCGTTTCTGCAGGTCCTGCAAAAATCCTTTCCCGGCAGCTTCGACGGGATCAAAGACTGCCTTCCTCATATATATTGCGGGATTCCGGCACTGATCGGGCTGATCCTTTACCTCAATTGCAGACAGATTTCCATGAAGAAACGTATTGTCACCGGTATGATCGGCGCTTTGCTGCTGTTCAGCTTCTGGTTTTCTCCGTTGGATTTTTTGTGGCACGCGATGGATCACCCCAGCTGGTTTCCTTTCCGCTATGCTTTTCTCTTCACCTTCTGGATCCTTTCCCTGTCATACGAAGGGTTTGTGAAGATTGAGAAAAGCCGTGACTTGCTGAATGCATCAGCCATAAGCCTCGCGATCTTTGCCATTGCCGGTGTTTTCAGCAAACCGTGGAGCAAAAGGGTGATGTTTGTGAACCTGCTGTTCCTGGCTCTGTATGCGGGGATTGCGTTCATAAAACAAAAGAGGAACTTTTATTTCCGTGTGATCCTTTTCACTGAACTGCTGGTGAACGGGATGATGATCATCTCAAACTTTACCGGCGGTTATACCAAGCTCGATGACTACCGAAATTTCCACGAGAGTTACCGCCGGCTTGCAGCGGAAGTTCTGCCCTCCGGTCCGGATTTTTATCGTATGGAAAAACGCGAAAACCGCAATTACAATGATCCTCTTGGGATCGGTTTTCCGGGAGTTTCTCATTTCAGCTCGACTGCTTCCACCCGTCAGGCAGAGTTTCTGAAACGGCTCGGCTTCAATTGCTATGCCACCTGGTGCACTTATGAAGGAACGACTGCTGCCACAGATGCCCTGCTGCGGATCCGGTATGAATTTGGAAGCACGGGTAAACAGGGATCGGTTGCAGTCGATAAAGATATCTGGCAGCATCCGTCACAATTCCCGTTGTTTTTCTTCATTGAAGACAATTATGCCCGTTATGATTTCATGGCAGAGAAATGGGCCATCACACGCCAGAATGATTTGCTGCGGTTACTCTCAGGGTCCGATTATAACTTCTTTACGGAAATCCCGGTGACCGTCACCACGCTTGAAAACCTGGCGCTGTCTGAGGACGGGACATACCGGCGCATTGATTCAGAAAAAGAAGCGTATGCGGAAATCCAGATTGAACCGGAACCGGGAAAATCCCTGTATCTGTTCCTGCCGGGTGCCAGCTTGAACGTGACAGTCACGGTCGATGGGAAGGAACTGATGAACGGGAACCGGGATTACGCACCTTTTCCGATCTGCCTGGATGCCTATGTCGTGAACGAACCGGTTTCTGCTCATGTCGAGTTGCTGAAGGACGAGCTTGAGAATGGTTTTCATGCATATGTTCTTGATACAGATAGACTGGCATTGCTTGCAGAATCTGTGAATGCTGCTGCTCCGCTGATCGAACGAACCGGTGAAACCTCATTCCGGCTCACGACTGAAGCTCAGGAAGAGGAACGGCTCCTCGTTTCCTCCATTCCGTTTGATGCAGGCTGGCAGGTAAAAGCCAATGGGAAGAACCTTCCGCTGAAAATGATCCATGAAAGCATGCTGGGGTTTGTCCTGCCCGGGGGATGCGATTCAGTTGAGATCAGTTATCAACCCTACGGACAAAAGGCCGGGCTGATTCTGAGCGGTGTGTCAGTTCTGCTTTGGGCGGGACTGATGATTTATGAAAAACGAAACCCTAAGGGCACCTCTAAAAACTACCGGGCGGGGGTATGGGGGCGGCAGGGTTATAGCCTGCTCCGTAAGGTACGGGCTGACGCCCGATTTATATGCGGAGCAGGAGCTTCGCCCCCGGAAACCTCCCGCGAAGATTCAGAGAATAAATTCTCAGAATCTTCGCGGGACAGAAAGAAATCGATGTTTTTAGAGGTTTCCTTAAAATAATCTAATTAATATTTAGATTACATTACGAAGGAATTCTTAACAAAATGCTCGAAATAGTCCTTCCATTTTCTATGAGCATCCGGCAGCTGATTGGCCTGTGTGTCATCGCCTTTTCCGCAGGCCTGATCGACTCGATCGCCGGAGGCGGCGGCCTGATCCAGCTGCCCGGGATCATGGCCTTTCTCCCGAATGTCCCGACAGTGACACTGCTCGCGATCAATAAAAACTCCTCCATGCTGGGAACGATCACTGCGATGTTCGAATATCAGCGCAAAGGGCTGGTGAACGTCAAACGGATGTGGAAAAGCGCCCTGATAGCCCTTTTCACCTCAGCATTGGGTGCCTATACGGCCAAACGGGTCCCGAATGAGCTGCTGAAACCGCTGATCGTTGTGCTGCTGGCTTTCCTCATCATATTTACGCTGTTCAAAAAAGACTTCGGTCAGGAAGAACATGTTTCCCGTTTTTCCGACCGTCAGCAGGCGGTGCTTGGATTGCTGCTGGGGCTGGGAATCGGCTTTTACGATGGTTTTTTCGGTCCGGGGACGGGAAACCTGCTGATCATGGGTCTGATATTCATTTACGGGGAGAATTTCCTTCATGCCTCCGCAGATGCCAAAACAGTCAATGCCATGACCAATATCGCTGCTTTCACCATGTATGTGATGATGGGAGTCGGGAATCTGTTCCTTGGCCTCACAATGGGACTCTTCAATATGGCAGGAGCCCACGTTGGCGTAAAACTGGCCGTACTCAAAGGAAGCAGATTCATCAGGGTACTCTTCATCGTCATGTCCTGTGGCCTGCTGCTCAAACAAATCATTGAGCTGTTTTAAACTGTCGGGTATTGGTGAAGAAGCAGGAAGGAGGCCGCAGTATGTACGAAATCAGGAATGAGAGGTTAACTGTTGAGGAATATATTGACTTCCTAAAGCGAACCGATTTAGGGTCTCAGTATCCCAAAGAACGATTTCACGAGCGTATCGAAAGGCTGCTGAAGAATGCTTCCATCAGTCTTGCTGCAAGAAACGAAGAAAACCTTCTTGTCGGTGTTCTGCTCGGACTTACAGACTTTGCCTACTGGCTCTACATCACAGACCTTGGGGTTGACAGAGATTATGAACGAAAGGGAATCGGCAGCAGTCTGATGAAAACCGCACTGTCCGCCGCAGGAGGGGAAAAGGACATCGCTGTTTATCTGATCGCCAATGAGAAAGCCATCCCGTTTTATGAAAACCTCGGTATGAAAAAGGCAGATGATGTCATGCAATATAATCACATCGAATGGACGGAATTCACCGTAGGGGAAACCGGTAATAAAAATGATCGGGACAATATCTAACCAAAATTCCTGATTGAAAGGAAGTTCAAACTGATCATGATAGAAACAGAACGTTTACGAATTTATCCGGCATCAGAGAATCAGATGCAAACAACTATTTCAGCTGAGGCGGATGAGGAAATGAAGAAGGCTTATACAGAGATGCTGGAAGGCTGCCTGAATCATCCCGATCAATGGGATTGGTATGCGATGTGGATGATCGAGCTGAAAGACGGAACACATATCGGGGACCTGTGCTTTAAAGGGCTTGAGTCAAATGGTACTGCGGAAATCGGCTATGGCATTCTGGAAGCTTTTCAAAGGAAAGGATTTGCTGCAGAAGCTGTCAAAGCTGCAGTGGAATGGGCTTTTCGAGATCCGAAAGTGACTGCAATTGAAGCGGAAACCGAACCGGAAAACAAAGCCTCCCAGCGGGTCCTTGAAAAATGCGGATTTGTACCTAACGGAGAAACCGGAAAGGAAGGCCCCCGGTTCTCGCTGAAGCGGTCAAATCAAAAGCCTGCTCATCTGATAAGAAGCGCTTCAGTTGAAGATACGGCCCGTCTGCTCTAAATTTTCTGCTTTATTTCAGGATTGGATCCGCAGTTTTAAATGATGGGGGTAATTTGATGTGGTTAATTCTTGCTCTGTTATCATCTGTATTTGCGGCGCTAACGTCGATCCTCGCTAAAGCAGGGATCGAAGGCGTCAATTCCAATTTGGCCACCGCCATCCGTACAGGGGTTGTACTCATCATGGCATGGTGCATGGTTTTCCTGACAAACGCACAGCAGGGACTCGGACAGATCAGCCGGAAAAGCTGGCTGTTCCTGATCCTCTCAGGACTTGCCACCGGAGCCTCATGGCTTTGTTATTACAAGGCATTGCAAATTGGTGAGGCATCCAAAGTCGTACCGATCGACAAGCTCAGCGTAGTGATCACACTGATACTTGCTTTTGTTTTTCTGCATGAACAGGTTACAACAAAGTCGATCATCGGCTGTGTACTGATCGGTGCGGGCACACTGTTGATGGTTTTGTAATAAACGTGTTCAACCGAAACGAGGCAGGAAATGCTTTCTGGGAAGCGCAGGGATTTACCGCCAGGACCGATGTAACATACCGGAATAAAGCGCTGGCCGAACTGGTCAGAATCGACACATAAAATTGATTGATTGATTTTATCAAAACAGGAGAACGAAACAATGAACGGTAACTTAATTATCCGACAGGAAAGAGAAGAAGAAAATTGGGATGTCGAAAACCTTGTCCGGGAATCATTCTGGAATGTGTACCGTCCCGGCTGCCAGGAGCATTATGTGCTGCATCAGCTGCGGAATGATCCGGCATTTGTGAAAGAATTGGATCTCGTCATGGAAAAGGAAGGACAGCTCATCGGGCAGAACATGTTTATGCGGGCTGTCATAAAAGCTGACGATGGCAGAGATATTTCTATCATGACGATGGGACCGATCTGTATCGCCCCGGAATACAAACGGCAGGGATACGGAAAGATCCTGCTGGATCATTGTCTGGAAAAGGCTGCGGAACTTGGATGCGGCGCTTTGTGCATTGAAGGAAACATTGATTTTTACGGCAAAAGCGGCTTCACCTTTGCGCGGAATTTCGGCATCCGCTATCATGACCTGCCGGAAGGCGCCGATGATTCCTTCTTCCTCTGCAAAGAGCTGATACCCGGTTATCTGGATGGTATCAGCGGGGAATACGCGCCGCCGGATGGTTACTTTGCAGCAGAACAAAATCCGGAAGCCTTTGAAAAATTCGATGCACAGTTTCCGCCCAAAGAGAAACTGAAGCTGCCGGGACAACTGTTCTGAATTCATGCAGCATCGTGCCTGTCGTTTTGTGACGGCTGCGCGGCAGCAAAACAGCAAACCCGCTGTGCCATTTGAAAAGGAGCACAACATTGGAATTTATAAAGAAAGAGAATATCATCGGGCTGTCCAATCCCGGAGTGGTTTCCAGACAGCTGCTGAATCCTGAAAATTCAACGAGTGAAAGAGTCACGATAACGGAAGTCCATTTGGAACCCGGCGCCTGCCAGCCGCGGCATACACATAATGCATCCGAACAGATCTGGTATGCCGTGAAAGGTTCGGGAATGCTGCTTTTGGCTGACAACGAAGAAAAGGACTTTACAGCCGGAGATGTTGTGCGCTTCGCAGAAAACGATGTTCACGGTCTCCGTAATGACGGTGATTCAGAGTTTGTATATATCTCGGTAACGGCACCTCCCATTGATTTTGGATACGCATACACAAACCATCATTCGTCCTGTTGAGGGGAAAGTTTTCATGAAAATCTTGAGAGCGAGCAATAGAACCGCTAAAATGAACATCCGGAGAAATGAAATATGCTGAAAATTGAACATTTGACCAAAACCTACGGTGAGAAAAAGGCGGTGGACGACCTGTCCCTGCACATTCACCCCGGTGAGATTTATGGCTTTATCGGACACAACGGTGCAGGAAAAAGCACCACCATCAAAAGCGCTGTCGGGATCCTGAAATTTGACGCAGGCACGGTCACCATCAACGGGAAATCCTTAACCGAAGACCCGCTGGGCTGCAAGCGGGATCTCGCCTATATACCGGACAATCCGGACCTTTATGACTTCATGAGCGGTATAAAATTTCTGAACTTTATCGCTGATGTTTTCGCTGTTCCTGCTGCCGAACGGCAGGAGAAGATCCGAAAATATGCCGATCTGTTTGAACTGACCGGTGACCTGGCACAGCCGATTTCTGCTTACTCTCACGGGATGAAGCAGAAACTGGCAGTGATCGCAGCCTGGCTCCATTCCCCGAAGTTGATTGTGATGGATGAGCCCTTTGTCGGTCTGGATCCGAAAGCATCACATCACCTCAAGGAAATGATGCGCGAACACTGCGACAGTGGAGGGGCAATTTTCTTCTCCACCCATGTTCTGGAAGTTGCGGAAAAGCTCTGCGACAAAGTCGCCATCGTCAAACAGGGAAAGCTGGTCAAAACCGGGACGATGGATGAAGTCAAAGGTGATGACAGTCTGGAAGAGGTGTTTCTGGAACTGGAGGCGGAATAAATGCTGAAGGTTTTGGTAAAAAAACAGCTTGCGGAAGTATTCAAAAAATACTTTTACGACGCAAAGAAAAACAAAATGCGCTCCAGGTGGGCGATTGCTGCCTGGTTCCTGTTCTTTTTCGTGATCATGGCGGGACTGATCGGTGGGACGTTCGCGTTTATGTCGGTTAAACTTTGCAAGGGGCTGGCGCCGATCGGAATGGGATGGCTCTATTTCCTGCTGATGAGCGGGATCGCCATCGTGCTCGGCGCATTTGGGAGTATATTTAACACATACTCCAGCCTTTATCTTTCAAAAGACAATGATCTGCTCCTGTCCATGCCTATCCCGGTCAGTTCGATCATTGCCTCCCGGCTGATCAGCGTATACCTGCTGGGAACCATGTATGCCTCGGCTGCCTTTCTTCCGGCTTTGATCGTCTATTGGGTCACAGCGGGGATAACTGCGGCCCGTATGATCTGCGGGATCGTTCTGTATCTGATCATCACGATTATTGTGCTGCTTCTTTCCTGCCTTTTGGGCTGGATCGTTGCAAAAATCAGCCTGAAACTGAAGAACAAAAGCTTCATCACTGTTCTTGCGTCTCTGGCATTTATCGGCGCCTATTATTTTTTCTATTTCAAAGCCAACAACATGGTCAAAGATATGATCGTGAACGCAGTATTGTATGGAGAGAAGATCAAAGGGACAGCCTATTGGTTGTACCGCTTCGGCAGGATCGGTGAAGGTGACTTTCCGGCAGCCGCGATCTTTTCCGCTGTCACGGCACTTCTCTGTGCGGCAGTCTGGATGATCCTTTCGCGCAGTTTTCTGGATATTACCACCTCCGAAGGAAAAACCGAAAAGGTTCGCTATGTCGAAAAAACTGTAAAAGAAAGATCCGCATTTGAATCTTTTCTGAGGAAAGAGTTCGGGCGGTTCACATCCAGCGCAAATTATATGCTCAACTGCGGGCTCGGTATCCTTCTGATGCCGGCATTCGGTGTGTTGATCCTGATCAACGGAAAGGCGATCCTGGCAGTCCTGAATGAGATCTTCACGATGAGAGAAGGATTCGCCGAGATCCTTGTCTGCACAGCGCTTTGTGCCCTCGTGTCAATGATCAATCCATCGGCTTCTTCCGTATCGCTGGAAGGAAAAAATCTCTGGATCCCCCAGTCTCTGCCGATCCACCCAAAAACGGTCCTCCGGGCAAAAGCGGCTTTGCAGCTGATCCTGTCGGTTCCGCCCATGCTCTTCGCTGTCATCTGTGTCACGGCAGTTATGCAGAACCCGATAGCTGAGAAACTGATGATCTGCCTCATACCGCTGCTGTACACGGTGTTTTGCACAGCATTCGGGTCATATCTCGGTGTGAAGATGCCGATCATCAACTGGACAAACGAGACGACACCCATCAAACAAAGCGGATTCATCGCCATTGCGATATTCGGCAGCTGGGCCATTACTGTCTTGTTTGCCGCTTTTTATCTTTGGTTTGGATATAAAATAGGAATAACAGGTTATCTGACGCTGTGGGCAGTTTTGCTGGCAGCGTTTTCACTGATCCTGTTCCGCTGGCTGGAAACAAAAGGCAGCAGGCGATTTGAAGAATTATAAAAGTGTAACTGTTCAGGATCCGGAAACGCAGCACGAGATACAGCCTTGCTGTGCGGGCTTCGCCGCAGCATCAGAGCTGTCTCCGTGTGCTCTGTACTAAACATATACAAAGGAGTTCAAATTATGGTACTTTGCATTGTCTCCGCTCCATGCAGAGCTTGAGGACCCTGTATGGAGGAATAAACATTCCTCAGGCTTTGCTCTTTTGATCAGGTTTCAGGACCCGGGGATCGTTGCCGCCAGGCGACTGTCCCACTGTAGCAACAAAAAAAATGGAGCAAAGAAATGAAAAAGAATAGTTTGAAGGATTTTTACATCCTCTGGAGTACACAGAGCCTGTCCCAGCTGGGCAGCGCGATTACGGAATTTGCGCTCACTTTATGGCTGTATGAAAAGACCGGTTCAGCGCTGAGCACTGCCGCGCTGACGATCTGTACCTACGCGCCTTATGTGATCATGAGCATCCTCGCCGGTGCGGTCACGGACAAGTTTGACAAGAAAAAGACCATGCTCCTCTGCGATACGCTGGCAGCGCTTGGTACGATTCTGGTGTTCGTGCTGTATAAAACGGATCTGCTTTCCGTCTGGCATCTGTATGTCATCAATGCCCTGCACGGGCTGATGAACACGGTACAGCAGCCGGCTTCCGAAGTGGCCTATACACTGGTCATCCCGAAAGAGCAGTACCAGAAAACAAGCGGCCTTCAGCAATTATCCCGGTCGCTGGTTTCCATCGGCAATCCGCTGATCGCCTCATCGCTTTACGGACTGGCCGGGCTGGACCTTGTGATTGGCTTCGATCTGGTGACCTTCGCTGCCGCTTTCATCGCGCTGGCTTTCTTCATCACACTGCCGGATGAATCTGCTGCGAAAAACAGCGAAGAAAACGTGCTGAAACTGGCAAAGGAAGGGCTCCGGTTTTTGAAAGAAAATCCGCTGGTATTGAACGTGATCCTGTTCATGTCTGGCGTCAATTTCATCGCCTCAGCCTTTGACGCGGTGCTGCCGGCGCTGGTTCTTCCCAATCCCAGAGGTGGTAACAGTGTTCTGGGCATCGTGACCTCCTGTTCAGGAATCGCGATGGTGCTGGGCAGTCTGCTCGTTACAGTTCTGCCGAAACCGAAGGACCGGGTGAGGGTGATTTACCTCACCATGCTGTTTTCACTCGGGATCGAAAACTTCCTGCTCGCTTTCTCCAGAAACCCGGTTCTTTGGTGCATCGGGCAGGTAATCGGATGGCTGCTGGTGCCGGTGATGGCCGCCAACCAGAACGTCATCATGCGGAATTCGATCCCGGTCGAACTGCAGGGACGGGTATACGCCTGCCGGAACACACTGCAGTTTTTCACGATCCCGATTGGATTGTTTTTCGGCGGTTTCATGGTAGATACGGTCTGTGAACCGTTCATGGCAGCAAACACTGACAACGGTTTCCTCACCGCACTCTTCGGCAGCGGAAAAGGTTCCGGAGCAGCGCTGATGATGTTCCTTCTCGGCGCTGCCGGTGTCTTCATGTGCCTTGTCTGGGGTCAGAAGCTGAAGCAATATCATTATTCGGAAACAGACGAATAAACCATTAACCAAAAAAGGCGCGGGTCCGCGCCTTTCTTGGTTAATTTCTCATTTTCTTAACACTCGCTGTAACCGCAGCTATAGCACTTGCGGCAGCCTTCTTCATTGATGACCGTCGCCTGACCGCATTCCGGGCAAATGTCACCGATCTTGAGCATGGGCGAGGTTGCCGGTTCAAAAGGCTTTTTCTCCGGTTCTTTGTGCTCATGTTCATGTTTGCGGCCTTCACGAAGCTCCTCGAGCAAAGCCTGTTCCTGCATTCGCTCTTCGCGTTCAGCGAGATATTCCTGGAAAGTATGTCCCAGTCCATCCGGCAGGGAAAGCACCCGCTTTGCCCCAAAACCGAGAGAACGGCTGCCACCGATACCGCGCAGCTGGGCTGCGACCTCTTCCAGACGGGATTTCGGTTCGATAGGCGAGGCCAGACGGAGAACATAAGAGACCAGACGACCGATCGCTTCGGAAACAGCCGAAATCTCGGTACCGGCTTTGGCGGTGTTGATAAAGATCTCAAACGGCTGGTCTCCGCCATTTTCATTGATGGTGATGAAAGCCTTGCCCACGGGTGTATCGGAACGATAGGTGAAACCGTGCAGGCTGTGCGGACGGGCTTTCTTCTTGTCATGCCACAGCGGCATTTGTGCCTGTTCCGGCTCTGCAACTTTCACCTCAGCCGGGAGGACGTCCTGACCTTCCTGCTTGCTTTCCATGGTGGACTTGGTTTCCAGGACCACTTTGTCGCGGGAACCGGTGACATAGACTGTTGTTCCCTTGCAGCCAAGCTTCCAGGACTGCATATAGACCTTGGCGACATCGTCAGTGGTAGCGCCGGCAGGGAGGTTCACGGTCTTGGAGAGCGAATTGTCCACGAATGCCTGGAGGGAAGCCTGCATACCGACGTGTTCCTCCGGAGAAATATCGGAAGAAACGACAAAAGTATTACGGATGGATTCCGGCAGGTCTTTGATGTTCTGGCAGGTACCGTCGTTCATGACCTGTTCAACGATCTCCTGACGCTTCTTTTCGTCCATACCGCTCCCACGCAGCGCCTTGTCGAAGAGCGGGCTGGCATAAGGCAGCAGCACATCCTTGCCATTGTCGTTCATGTGGCGGATATAAGCCAGGGCAAAGGCAGGTTCACAGCCATAGCCTTCGCAGCCGGTGACGGTAGCAATAGTACCGGTAGGCGCAATCGTGGTCTGAGCCGCGTTGCGGATGCCGTGGGCTTTGATTCCTTCGGTAATCTCCGGCCAGTTGATTGCCGGACGTCCGAAATCCCGTTTGTAAGGCCGCAGCGGCGTCGGGGAGGACCACTTGAAGTTCTCCGCGTCATAGATGGAGCCCTTGATGGCCGGAAAAGCGCCGCGTGCTTCCGCAAGAGCAACGCTTTCTTTCATGGCATGGTAGCGGACAAATTCCATCACCTGACCGGCAAATTCCTGACCCTCATCAGAGCCGTAGCGGATGGAGCAGTTGAACATCAGGTCGCCGAGGCCCATGATGCCCAAGCCGATACGGCGGGCACGCAGGGCTGCTTCCCGCAGCTGCGGAACGCCCTGAACATAACCGTTGGCGTCAATGACGTTATCCAGGAAGCGGACTGCAGACTTTGTGGTCTCTTCCAGCTTTGCCCAGTCGACTTTTCCGTCTTCCGTGGCATGCTGAGCAAGGTTGATGGAACCGAGGCAGCAGTTTTCATATGGCCCCAGCCACTGTTCGCCGCAGGGGTTGGTGGATTCCAGGCGATAAAGGTGAGGCACCGGGTTATATTTATTTGCCTGATCAATGAAAAGCACACCCGGTTCACCGTTATGGTGAGCCTGCTCAACGATCTTGTTGAAAAGATCACGGGCTTTGAGAGTCTTGTACACCTTGATGCGGATACCGGCTTCGCGGGCCTGGTCAACATCTCCGTCGAAATCTTTGGACTTCGGGTCATCCAGATCCGGGTAAACCAATTCCCAATCCGCGTCAGCTTCCACGGCCTGCATGAACTTATCGGTGATGCCCACAGAGAGATTGAAGTTGGTGATGGCTGTCTCACTGGTCTTGCAGGTGATGAACTGCTCGATATCCGGATGGTCCACACGCAGAACAGCCATGTTGGCGCCGCGTCTGGAACCGCCCTGAGCCACTTCACCGAATGCATGGTCATAGACCCGCAGGAAACCAATGGGACCGGTCGCCTGTCCGGCGCTGGAGCGCACGATGGAGCCTTCCGGGCGAAGGCGGGAGAAAGAAAAACCGTTGCCGCCGCCGGTCTGCTGGATCAGCGCCGCATTGCGCAGTGTCTGGAAAATGCCGGAATCCTTCTTCCCCATATCATCGCTGATGGGGAGGACGAAACAGGCAGCCAGCTGTCCCAGGGGAGTACCGGCACCGGTAAAGGTCGGGGAATTCGGGAAAAACTGACGGTTCGCCAGCATTTTATAGTAACGAACCGCGGTCTGCATAACGTCGCCGCCATAAGTTTCTTCCGCACGAGCTACGTGGTAAGCCACCCGCCAGAAGGTTCCATCGATCGTTTCCGCAGGTGTTCCGTCAGCATTGCGGCGGACATAGCGCTTTTCAAACACTTTGCGGGCATTCTCGCTCATTTCAATGGACGGTAAACCCTCCGGCAGCGCAGGAAATTCCAGCGTGCCGTCATTATGCAGCTTTGTCTCCATAGTCTCTCTCCTTATTAAGACATTAGGTCTTAGACATTAGACCTTAGACAATCATTCTAACCTTTGATGTCTAATTCCTATATCCGATATCTAACCTCTAATGTCTGAAATCTAATGTCTAATGTCTTATTTCTGCTTACTCTCCGAGCAGATTGTCGATTTCTTTCCTCAGCACATGCAGGTCATCCATGCGCAGGTAGACGATCGCGTAACGGATGTAGGCGATCAGATCCAGACCTTTCAGCCCTTCGATCACCATGTCACCGATCGTGCGGGAGGGAATCTCATATTTTCCTTCCATCTGCAGACGTTTTTCGATGCTGTCAACCAGTTCGCTGATCTTTTCCGCAGGGACCGGACGTTTGGCACAGGCAATGCGGATCCCGTGGGCAAGTTTTTCAGAGTCAAAGACTTCACGCTTGCCGTCGGATTTCACGACCATCGGTGTTCCCAAAAAAGGGCGTTCAAAGGTATTGAAGCGCTTTTTACAGACCGGGCAAAAACGCCGGCGCTGGAGTTTTCCGGCTTCCGGTTTTCCGGTGAAAACCACATTTGTTTTTGGGTTACCGCAAAAAGGACAGTTCATTATTCCTCATATCTGGTATCTTCAGCAATAAAAAACCCCCACCCGGGGTAATAAATCGATTATTATTAATATATTTACAAATAACTACATTTAGTTCTGAACAATCTATGTATTCTCTAAATGTAGGTCTATTCTAACATAAATTCAGAAAAAAGCAAGGAAAAACTGACATTTTATTAAGCATCAAAAACTGTCCTCATAATTGCTTTTCCAATTATTTCTGCCTGACAACATTTTTGCGGATAATTGTTTTCCAAGCCAGATAATAATGGTTATATTGCTTTTGCACTTTGGAACACAGCATCATTTTTCGATAAAAGATATATACAATATTGGTTCATGCTGATGCCTTCCGCTTTTGCATGTTCAGCAAGCTCCCGGTGCAAAGATCTTGGCATACGGAATTTAAATTGTCCGGAATATTGATTTTCTGTTTCCGGCAGGGGAATATCATAACGATCCTCAACAGCTGCCTCCAACCAGGCTTTTTTTGCATCAATAGCCATTGATACAACCTGTTCTATCGTTTCCCCACAGGTAATACATCCCTTTAATTCGGGATAAGATGCGATGTAACCGCCTTCATCTGTATCTTCCACAATTTCCATTTTATAAGGCAATTTCATATAATCATCAACGCTCTTCATTTGTTTTCCTCACTTTCGATCACATCCCGAACCAGCTCAACATACGGTCTTTTTATCGGCTCATTTTTCGGAATCGTAATGGGAGCATATCCTTTTTTACGAAAAGTATAATGGCTGCTTCCTGTTCCGGCCCCTTTCATTTCATATCCATAACTTTCCAGTATCTTCTGTAATTCTTCAAATCTTACATCTTTAGGTAAAGAGCGAATTCTCCTCAAGAGCTTATCCCATTTTGACATATATTTCCCCTGTTTGATATTGTAGGGAACCTCTAAAAACATCATTTTTTCTGTCCCGAGTAGATTCAGAGAATAAATTCTCTGAATCTACTCGGGAGGTTTTCGGGGGCTGCCGCCCCCATACCCCCGCCCGGGAGGTTTTAGAGGTGCCCTGTAATTATATCATGGTGTCGTAAATGGTGTCATTATTCATTCCACATTATATTCGATGTAGAGATCGCCCCGGCCGCGTTCACCGAGACCGAAAGTTTCGCCCTTTTCATTAGCCAGTACAAAAGAGATATGAGTGGAACCCTGGCCCTGAACCGGGAAGGTCACGCTGATCTCTCCGCTTTCGCCCGGAGCCAGAGCGGTACCGATGTCAAAAAGTTTCTGGTCATTGTTGAAATTTTCGTCGCTCCAGACGACCTTATAATTCTCATTCCACGGGCAGGTTCCGTAATTTTCCAGCTCCCAGGTCTTCGTGACCCACTCACCGCGCCGCACAACAGTCCCATCGGGAATTGTCACATCGCTGACAAAACGTGCCCGGTTGGTGCAATCTTCCGGTCTTTCCGTCTCCGGCACAGCAGAGGCAAGAGTCAGCGGCTGGTCTTCCTCCGCTTTGACAGTGTCCACCTCATCGGCACTGACCACACAGCGAAAGCCATAATTGCGGGTGGCGTCAGGAGCGGCGCCGGAACGACTGAAGGTAAAAGCGGCCGATTCCGGATCGGCAGAAAGGAAATTTCCGCCTTTGACCGTATGCATATTGCCGGAGATCGGTCCGATGGGATTGACCATCTCGGTATCGGTGATCACCCGGGTTTCCGAGAAGAAATCATTGACCCATTCACTGACATTCCCAGCCATGTCACGGACACCGTATGGACTCAGGTCCAGCGCATCATCGCCGGATTTATGAATGCGGTTGGGATATTCCCCGATGCTGCGAGAAGAATTTCCCCAGGGATAAAGGCGGCTGTCGGAACCGCGGGCGGCCTTTTCCCACTCCGCTTCGGAAGGCAGACGTTTCCCTGCCCAGGCACAGTAGACCTGCGCATCGGTCCAGCGTACGTTCATGATCGGAAGATCGTCACCGATCCATTCATCGGCGATCCGCTCGATCGGCTGACAGACACCGTCCGCCACACACTGTGCGTACTGTTTCTGCGTCACTTCCGCAGTATCGATCCAGAAACCGTCCAATGAAACGCTGTGAGAGGGCAGGATCCCGCTCAGCTCATAAAGGAAAGTGTCATCCATCCCCATCCGGAAGGAAGAAGCCGGCACGGCAGCCATGATGCTGCCGTCCGCATTCCAGCGGATCGAACGCCCGGCAGCTGCGCTGATGGGACGGGGGATCTGCGTGGCAGTCGGTTCCGGTGTCGGCGTTTCCGTTGGTACAGGCGTTTCGGTCGGGACAACCACTTCGGTCTTTTGAGATGACTGAACAGCCATGGCGGTCTGCGTCCCGTGCAGCAGGCTCAGCGTCTGTTCATAGGCAGGGGTTTTTTCAGTCTCCGTAGCGGATAAAGTGATCTGCGGCAATTTCGGCAGATCTTTCAGAAAATCCGGCTTGGCATACCAGAGGTAACCGGCCCCGGCCGCAAGCGCCAGCAGGATCAGAAGCAGCGGAAGGACAGAAGTTTTTTTCTTCTGTTTGCCTGTAACAAAACCGGAACTCTGTTTTCCTGACTTTTTCTGAGAAGAGGCTTTATTTTTCTTCTTATCAGCGCTTTGCTCTTCCGCCGGAAGTTCTTTTTTCGGGACTTCCTTATCCACCAGTTCGCGGATCGCCCAGTAAAGCTCTTCACCGTTTTTGAATTGCTGCGCTTTGTTGTCAGTAAGGCAGCGGGACAGCACAGAAACCAGTTCCGGAACTTCCAACCCGACAGACTCCTTGATGCACTCCCGATAATAAGCAAAGGTATGGGAATACTCTTCCACATCAGTGCTTTCACCGGATGAGCGGTAGGGAGAAAGCCCCGTGCACATTTCCAGCATCAGCACACCGAAAGCGAAGATGTCTTTGTCCGGTTTGGCTTCCGGCTGGGGATTCAGATCCGGCATGGTGTAGACTGCCTGATCGGCATCAAAGGCCGGCGGCAGTTCCAGGAAGGAAAGATAATTCTTCCCGCCGTTATCAACAAAGATATGGGAGGGATCCAGTTCTCCATGGACCAGTCCCTCGCTGTGAAGTGCAGCCAGTGCGGAAGCGATATCCAGCGCGATGCGGTAGGCAGATTTCAGCGGAAGCGGACGTCCCTGTTTGATCATGATGTTTTTCAGGGATGAGCCGGGAAGATCCGTCTGCCGCATCAGCATACCCTCTTCCGCCAATTCCGGTTCATAGACACTGATGACATTGGTATGGGCAAATTGCGTCAGCCGCTGCATCCGCATCTGCAGCGCATAAAGAGATTTCGCGCTGAGCGTGTTGTTGTCGATTTTGATGAGCTTTGTGTAATAGTTTTTCCCGTCAGTGATGTCCTGAAGGGTCAGAAAATATCCGCTTTTATCCGCGCCGATATTCGCCTTGATCGCGTAGCGGTTGTTGATCAGCTGCTGTTGTGCCATAGGTTTCTCTCTTCTCCGTTTTTACCTTATTCCTTCCATTCTACTATAAATAAACAAAGATAAGTGACAGATAGGGACGGTTCCTTCCGACACCATAAGGCAGCGCCAGCTAAAACGTTTCTTGCCATTAGATGACATCTTTTATCAGTTGTTTACTGTCATCATATGGTGTCTTCAGGCAACCGGCCCCACTGTCACTTAAATTTCTTATTTCTTATTTCATATTTCTTATTTCCATTATGTTATAATGAGGATGGAGTTTTATTTATGGGAAGAATCAACCGATATATCTGGTTTCTGGTAATGATCATCATCGGGGGCGGAATCGGGCTTTATTACGCCTGGTACATCAAACCCGCTGAGTTTGTTGACGCAGCCATGTACAACCTGCGGCAGGATTACAAGACCGACTATGTACTGATGGTGGCCGAAATTTATGACCAGGACCATGACCGCTATCATGCCATGATCCGGCTGGATGAGATTCTTGACCAGAACGAGACCACGGAAGAGGCAGTGCAGACAGCTATCCGCCATGCGGAAGGCTTCGGCTACAACCCGGTAGATCTTGAAAAAATGCGCACACTGAACGAGGTGGTCACCGGTCAGCGCTCCACACCGACACCGCAGTATGACCCCACCATGGTTTATTCCATTCAGATGACCTCCACCGCCATTTCCGGCCCCGTGGATGAGGAACCGACCGAGGCTCCCATCGCAGCGCCGACAGACGTGCCAACCAAAGAACCGGTCAGCGAGAGCAGTGATGGCGCACCTGCCGCGGACAGCGATCCCTTCGGTACTGGCATTCAAATCACCACGGATCCGAACGCGGTCCCGATGCTGAACCTGCCACCGGCGCCGATGCCGACGCCCAAGCCCATACAGGACACGACAGGGTCCAGCCTTTCGGACAGTTTTTCCGATGAAGGTTTCGGCTTCGGTATCCCGGACAATTTTTTCGATGAGGGGTGGTAATGAGAAGAAAACCGCGGCAGGCGCCGCTTTATTTGCTGACAGGGCTGATCATCGGGCTGGGCCTTGGACTGTTATTCGGTTATCGGATTTTCCCGGTGCAGTTCTTTGATATCACCCCGGTC
The DNA here is from genome assembly GCA_017432685.1 of Flexilinea sp. Taxonomy (GTDB): domain Bacteria; phylum Chloroflexota; class Anaerolineae; order Anaerolineales; family Anaerolineaceae; genus Flexilinea. The sequence goes on from JAFRIR010000121.1 coordinate 25,892, forward strand.
TCACTGCATAAGGACTTTCAGGAAGATTATCTGGTGATGGTTGGACTGGCTTATCATGCCGACAATGACATCGGCAGGGGCTATTCCCGCATTTCCGAGATGATGTCGCCCATCGACATCGACCGGCTGCGCACCATGAGCCTGAACATCGACAACAGCGCTGATTCAAAATCAGACTATGAGCTGACCCGGGCGTTCATAAATGATTTGCAAAATTATATGAGTGAGACCGGGAGAAGATGACGGTAAATAGTAAATAGTAAATAGTAATTGGTAATTGGTAATTATTAGTTGACAGTCGGCGGTAACCCGCTGGCTGCTCAAAAGTTTATTGGAGGA
>JAFRIR010000122.1 GCA_017432685.1 Flexilinea sp.
ATTGAAACTGATAAAAATCGCAGCCAGGATTGTCCGAAGCGCCAGATATGTTGTGTTCAAATTATGCAGCAGCTGTCCGTTTCAAAATGAATTTTACGAGACGCTACACAATATTAGGCAATTACAGCCTCTACCGGAATAGTAAAAATTGATGAACCTTAACAGTTGAATTGCTACTTCACCAGACCAAGGGAGTACTGTGCCTGTTTTTATGATAAGAACTCAAAAATCTGGTTTGTAAGCGGTTTAGCTATTCAACTGTCGCCGAAATTATGTCAATTTTGAAGCCTTAGAAAGCTTCATGAATAATTCAGGATGATATAACTAACATTGGCTATGTGATCTTTTCAAGAATAATAGCAAACATGGAATGATCTTATCGCCATAATAATAAGAGTTTACACGCAAAATTAAGAGTCTTGTCACTTGGTAAATCAAGCTGTTTCTGAGATAATAGAATTATGGAAAATAGGAATTCCTGATGAGTCAGAATTAGCGGAGCTTTGTACATGGGCAGCATTATTACCGGTTCGGATATAAATAAGGCATTTTTTCAAACTGCAAGAATGCCGGTAATTATGCTCACACCATATCCCAGGCTGCTTCCGGAAAACCGTGAAAATGTATCGCTGAATTTATTGTTGGCGGAGCGTCTTGCGCCTATCTCACCGGAGCAGCGTCCGCTTCGGGTCATGGATGAATTGAAAAGCATCCTGTATAAAGATTCCACCCCTCTGTTGCTGGAACGGTACGAGATGCTTTTTTCTCCGGCCTGGAGACTGAATGTGCTGAAGATATTCGCTGACATTGCCAGGATCCGTCCGATTTATGTTTCATGGCCCGGACAGTATAAGAACGGATACCTGACTTATGCTGAACCGGATGATCCGGAATATCGAAATTACCGTATCACAGATTATGATGTGATCGTTGTGTTGTAAGGAGAAAACATATGCGCTACCGTGACTTGATTCAATTTGATCCGATCACCAGTGTTATCCAGGTGACCGATATCACCGATAAATCGAAAGCCTCAAATCTGGTAAAAACCTACGTGATGTCGGATTCCATGGCGGAAAATCTCCGGGAAAATATGCTGCGGCAGCTGAAACTGGAGGAGACGGTCGATAACAAAGGCGTTATGCTGATCGGTAACTATGGTACCGGTAAATCTCATTTGATGTCGGTAATCACAGCGATCGCAGTAGACAGCGAAAACCTGCAATATTGCCGAAACCGGAATTTTGCCAGGGATGCCGAATGCATTGCCGGAAAATTTGAAGCGCTGAGCTTTGATATCGGTTCAGTCGAAATGTCTCTCCGAAATATCTTCTTCACAAAGGTCCGGGCGGATCTGCAAAACCGCGGCATCGATTTTGATTTTCCTCCGGCAGATCAGGTCGCAGAAAACAAGACCACCTTGCTGAAAATGATGGGCAAGTTCCATGAGAAATATCCGGATAAAGGCTATCTGGTCGTGATCGATGAGCTGCTGGACTATCTGAAAACACGGAATGACCAGGATGTGATCAAAGATCTGAACTTTCTGCGGGAAGTCGGCGAGATCGTAGGAAAATCAAGGCTGCGCTTTGTTGTCGGAATGCAGGAAAAGATTTATGGAAATCCAAGATTTGCCCATATTTCCCAAACCCTGAATTGGGTGAAGGATCGTTATTGGCAGATGAGCATCCGGAAAGAAGACGTCCAGTATGTTGTATCAGAGCGTATACTCCAAAAGACAGAGGAATCAAAAGCCTGGATCCGCTCCCATCTACAGCCATTCTGCAGCTGTTATCCGGAACTGCATGGACATATGGAAGAATACGTTTCGCTCTTCCCGATCCATCCGGCATACTTTGAGGCTTTCAGCAAGATCTATATTATCGAACAGCGCCACATTCTTCAGACGATCTCCAACCTTCTTGAAAAGATCCTGGATGATGCTGTCGCAGAAGACGAGCCTTCGCTGATTTCTTATGACAGCTTCTGGAATGTGATCCTGAATCAACCGGCATGGCAAACTGACCCCAGCGTCAAGGAAGTTGTAAGTGCCAGCAGCAAGCTCCACGACATTATCGCTCATTCTTTTCCGAAAGCGATCTATAAGCCCATGGCGCTGAAGATCATCGACGGGCTCAGCGTTTATCGTCTCACAACGGGTGATATCACGGTCAAAGCGGGACTTACGGCGGAAAACATGCGGGATGATCTGTGCCTGTATCTCAGAAATATGCCGGATCAGGATGCTGAAACCTTGCAGGGGATCATTCGTGTCGTCATGCAGGATATTTTCAAGACTGTCAGCGGACAGTTTATCCAGCGTAATGAGGAGAACGGACAATACTATCTGGATGTTCATGCGGCTGTCAATTATGATGAGCTGATTTCACAGCGGGCAGAGACACTGGATAACAACACGCTGAACCGGGCATACTGGGATCTGATTTATAGCTGTCTGGAATGGAACACCCATGAATATGTTATGAATTTTAAGATCTACCAGCATACACTGAACTGGCATACTCATAACATTTTCCGGCATGGCTACATCTTTATGGGTACACCGGAAAGCCGGCCTACAGCGTATCCGCCCGAGGATTACTACATTTATTTTCTGCCGCTTTATGGCAGCAAGACTTTCATCGATGAAAAGAAAAGCGATGAAGTCTTTTTCCGTTACAAGCCGTCGGAAGAATTTACAACTCAACTGCGGATGTATGCTGCCGCTGAAATTCTGAAGATCCAATCTTCCGGGAATGATAAAGTTGCTTATCAGCGAAAATCAGATGAGATATCAAAGAAACTCCGCAGAATACTGAATGAGGCAAAAGCAACCGGTTATGATGTCACTTATGGCGGAAAGACAAAAATCCCGATGGAGATCATGCAGAATGCTTACCGTTCGGAGAACCCGCTCAAAGAAACCATCGAATTGACTGCTGCGATCTGCCTGAACAGTTATTTTGAAAACAAATATCCCGAATTTCCGGTCTTCAAAGAGAAGATCACAGCGGACAATTACCGATCAATATTCACCGCTGTGAAAGACCGCTTTGCCGGAAAGGACACCAAACAGGCAAATGCCGTTCTCGAAAGTCTTGGGCTGATGGAAGCCGGAAAGATCAGCGCAAAGAACAGCCGCTACGCAAAATACTATGATCATATGCTGTCAAAACGTCCGAAAGGAAGCGTGATCAATTTTGACGAGATCTTTGAGCCCCGTGTTGAAGGTGTGAGCCAGATTTTCGATGATTATGAAGAAAAACGCTGGCATCTTCCTTTTGTACTCGCCGTTCCGATCTTCCTCGCGATGGTTTCTTCCGGTCAGGCTGTGCTGGATATGAAGAGCGGCCCGATCACGGCATCTAATTTAGAGACCCTGACGAAGAAAGCATTGGCTGATTTTGAGGAAATCAAATATATTTCCCGTCCGAAAGATATTCCTCTGTCGGAACTGGTGAAACTTTATGAAGTCCTGGATCTGCCGATAGGGCTGATTACCAACCCGGATGAGCGGGAAAAGGGATTGATCCAGATGCTGGCGAGGACCGATGCAATGGCACTTGTTGCAGCGACTCGGGGCCATGAACTGCGACAGGACACCAATCTGTGGGATGAGGCACTGTATCCAACCACAACCCGGGATGCTTACCGCGCATCTGCTCAGAAGATCGTGGATACCTTTAATAATTTCAAAGCCCGTTTTAACAAGGTAGCGAAGCTCAATAACTTCGACATGACGATCGAGCAATGTGAAGCGCTGGAAAAGGATATTCAGCGAATGAAGATCGTTGAAGCGTATCAGAAGTTCGCTGACAAATGCAAAGATCAGGTCAATTATATGATGAGCATCAGCGCTTATCAATTGCCGGATGATCTGCGGAATGATATCACTGCCGCCAGGGAACAATTCCGGTCGATCCGGGATCAGATCGCCGAAACAATGGATGGTGACAGTGCCGCTGTCAGAGTGAACAGCCTGCTTCAGGGATTAAAGGACCGTTATATTGACTGGTACATGGCTGAACATAACAAACACCGTCTGGACGTAAAGGAATCAAAGCGAAAGAATCAGCTGATGAATTCTGGAGCCAGAGGAAAACTTACCCGCCTGAAAGGTATTGATTTTCTGCCGGCAAATAAACTGGAAGCATTGGAAACAAAATTAGCCGGCCTCAAAATATGTCATGACTTGACACCGGACAAACTGAAGTCAGCGACATATTGTACTTCCTGCCGCTTTATGCCGGGAAACAATGAACCGCTTGTCAAAGGACAGCTGGACGTCATCGAAGAACAGATTGAAGAGATGCTTTCAGACTGGACGAAGAGCCTGCATGATACGGTTTCCGATCCGACGCTCAGTGATCAGATGCAGTATCTGACAGCAGAACAGCAGAAAAGACTGAAAGCTTTCATTGAGACTGCGGAACTGCCGGAACCGGTTGACACATATTTTGTGGATGCGGTGAAAAAATATATTGATGGCTTTGATGTGGTCACGATCGACAGCGCTCAGCTGCTGGATACGCTGATCAAACGCGGACCCTGCAATGAGGATGAATTCCGAAAAGTCCTGGATGAGATGGTGAACAAGGCGATCCGTGGAAAAGATAAGAGCAAGCTGCGAATTGTGGTGAAATAAAACCAACACCTGATATAATATTGATTAACAGTACCTGCCGCGCCTCTGCTTATGCAAGCGTACCGAGGCAGGTCATTTTTTATAAATAACTTAGAAAGAGTCAATCGTATAGTAGTTATTTCCATAATGGAAACAACCACTAATTATATTTTGTAAACAAAAGTTGTAAAATCTTCCATATCACTGTATAATATGTTAGAAAATCGAACATATCGTTTGGTTGTTTTCAGGAGGAAGGAAGAAATGAGAGATGAACTTGGTCTGCGAATTCGCAAAGCCAGAGAAGGGTTGCACATATCGCAGGACTATCTGGCAAAGCGGGTAAACATTAATCGGACTGCAATGGTCCAGATTGAAAACGGAAATCGCAATGTTTCAGCGGATGAATTATCTGCATTCAGCGAAGTATTTGGAATCTCTGCCGATGAACTGTTGAATGGCAAAAAATTTGATATGCCGCAAATGGTTTTTGCGAGATCCTTTTCGGAATTAGACGAGACAGATCAGAATGAAATTCTGAACTTGATTGAATTTAAAAAACAAATGAAGGCGAAACGAACTGCATGAGTAGATTATTTACGGAACAGGAATGTAAAACCTATTCACCTGATGAATTAGCTGAGCTTTTTTCCCAAAGAATCTATCCGGGGAAATCGGCATCATATCCGATCAATCCGTTTCAGTTTTTGGCTGATTTGGAAATTCCGTATATTTTCCGTTCTTTTTCCAAAAGCGAGGGCTTTTACATTCCTGCTTCATCCGATGATGATCTACCCGTTGTCGGTATAAATCTCAAGCGGCCTGTTCAGCGGCAGCGTTTTACTGCTGCACATGAACTTTGTCATCATTTAAAAGATTGGAACCAGATTTCCAATTGCCCCAGCGCTCACAAAAATGGTATTGAAAGATATGCAGATGCATTTGCATCAGCTTTGTTGATGCCAAAAGCGGAAATACTACAACAAATTGATAAGTTTCAAAAGGGAGCTGTCTTATCACTTGATGAAATATTAGAAATTGCAGAATATTTCGGGGTCAGTTTTGAAGCCTGCCACTGGAGAATTGTCAATATAAAGCCATCTGCTTTGAAAGGAATTGAGGAAAAGGCTTTTAATAAATACAAGCCGCTGAAAAGACGCATTGAGCTTGGATATTCGGATGTTCCATTCTATCGTGGTATTTTTGATGCAAGTGAAGATTGTTTCAAATTAAAATTTGATGATTATGCTCGAAAAAAGTTTCAGGCTGAGTATATTTATCATGACAGCCGCATGGAAGGCATTCATGCCGAACTTGATAATGTTGGTGACATCGTAGCTGATTTGCACTATCTGAAACAGGAGAGTGAATTTTGCCGAGAAGGAAACGAAAATATTGTCGAATTGGCAGGTTTGTCACTGGTATATGACTCATTACCGAAACTCGCTGTAAGCGGAGACCTTTCTATATTTCATGCAAGAACTATACACCGCACATTATTTTCATGTGCTCCGCATCCGGAATTTGGCGGTAAATTCAAAGAATCAAACAATCTCGTTTTAGGAGCTAAATTTGAAACGCTTGATGCGGCTGATGTTCTTCCTGCCTTTTATGATCTTGATGATGAAGTTCAAAAACTCATGGATCAGGAAAATGCATTATCACTTAGTGAATATATAGAAAGGGTTGTTCGAATTCATCACCGATTGACTGTGATCCATCCATTCCCGGAAGGAAACGGAAGAACATCAAGAGCATTTACGAATTTGTTGTTGATGCATCGCGGATTACCGGCAGTCTTCTTCCGGTACGATAAAAAGGGAGCTCGCAACAGATTTGAAAAAGATTTTTATAAGGATGCACTTGGACAAGCCGATCAAAACGGCAATTATGATTTATTATATGAGGCTTATTATCGGGGTTTGTTAGAGTCTCTGGATGTATTAACGAAAAAATTCTGACAAAACTGGTATTTCATTAGGAGGTACATATGGAAAGACGGGAGTTGACGAAGGCGGATCTGGATAAGGTCCGGGATATTGAGGGATTTCCCATCGGGACGGATGAGGACATTATCGCGTTGTCGGATGCGCCGTATTATACGGCCTGTCCGAATCCTTTTATCGGGGAATTCATCGCCGAGCATGGGCATCCTTACGACCCGGAGACGGACGATTATCACCGGGAGCCTTTTGCCGCGGACGTAAGCGAGGGGAAGAATGACCCGATCTACAACGCTCACTCCTACCATACCAAAGTTCCCTACAAGGCCATCATGCGCTATATCCTCCACTATACCGATCCGGGCGATATCGTCCTGGACGGTTTCTGCGGCACCGGTATGACCGGCGTGGCGGCACAGATGTGCGGCTGTCCGGATCCGGAGACAAAATACAAGCTGGAACACGAGATGGGGGATATTCAATGGGGCGCCCGCCATGCTATTCTCAGTGACCTTTCCCCGGCAGCCACCTTCATCGCCTATAACTACAACGTCCCTCATGATCCCGTAGCCTTTGAACGGGAAGCCCGGCGCATTCTGGAAGAAACAGAAGCCGAGCTCGGCTGGATGTATGAAACGAACCACACCGCTGAAGGTCCGGTCAAAGGGCTGGACGGAAAACCTGTCAAAGGCCGCATCAACTACACTGTCTGGTCCGATGTTTTCATATGTCCCAACTGCGGGAAAGAAATCGTATTTTTCGATACCGCATTTGATCCTACCAAAGATTCGGTCAAGGATATTTTCGAATGTCCATCTTGCCATGCAAGCATGAAAAAAAAGGATTGCGAACATGCAATAGTTTCTAATTACGATGAAATTTTAAGAGATACTGTAGTTTCAACAAAAACAGTGCCTGTTTTGATAAACTATTCATATGGAAACAAGAAATATGAAAAAAAGGTTGACGATAACGATATCGCCATAATAAAAAGGATTAACATGATTGCAAATGATTCCTGGTTTCCCAAAGATCGAATGATAGAGGGGAAAGAATCACGAAGAAACGATCCTGATGGATTGACTCATGTTCACCATTTTTATACAAAGAGGAACTTACTATATTTCAGTAAATTATGGGAAAAAAGTGCAGGTAATAGTGCAGTAAGGATATTGCTCCAATCAATTAATCCAACTTTATGCTCTAGATTTGTTAGATATAATTTGGGACACAGAGGTAATGGCCCTTTAAGTGGAACATTGTACATATCATCATTAACTGCAGAGGCAGACATACGGAAAAGCCTTTTGGGAAAAATGAATGATTTCTCAAAAATGACGAATCTCATAAATTCCTTTTCTGAGAATTTTATATCAACTTCATCGCTTTCTGATCTGTTTGTCGTTCCTGAAAATTCAGTGGATTATATTTTTACAGATCCGCCGTTCGGATCAAATTTAAATTATTCTGAGCTGAGTTTTATCTGGGAAGCATGGCTAAAAGTCAAAACGAATAATAAAACGGAAGCCGTTGTGAATTCTTCTCAGTTGAAAGGCCTCCCAGAATATCAATTATTAATGGAACAATGTTTCCGGGAATATTACAGGGTGCTGAAACCGGGACGATGGATGACGGTTGAATTTCATAATTCACAGAATGCTGTCTGGGGTGCGATTCAGCAGGCATTGTCCAAAGCAGGTTTTATTATTGCTGATGTAAGAACTCTGGATAAGCAGCAGGGATCCTTCAAGCAGGTGAACAACAGCAGCGCCGTCAAACAGGATCTGGTCATTTCCGCTTATAAACCAAAAGAAGCATTACGACAAGCGATGTCAGAAGCTGCCGGCACGGAGGAAACGGCATGGCGTTTTGTACGGCAGCATCTGGAAATGGTGCCGATGCCTCCGGTTAAGGATGGAAAGATCGAAGTGGTCAGCGAACGGCAGGCCTTTCTGCTCTTCGACCGCATGGTGGCCTACCATGTACAGAATGGTTTGCCGGTGCCCATCGACGCAGCGGATTTCTACAAAGGATTGGAAGAACGCTTCATCCAACGGGACGGCATGTACTTCCTTTCCGGCCAGGTCAATGAATACGACCTGATCCGCATCAAACATGACATGGAAGACGCCGTGCAGCTGGGCTTCATCGTTTCCAATGAAAAAACGGCGGTACAGTGGCTGTATATGCAGCTGGCTGAACCCCAGACCTATCAGGTCCTGCAGCCGAAGTTCATGCAGGAAGTCCGCGCGGTGGACAAATACGAAAAGATCCCGGAGCTTGCCGAACTGTTGGAAGAAAACTTCCTCAAAAACGAAAAAGATCAGTGGTACATCCCCGACGTCACCAAAGCCGGCGACATCGCCAAACTCCGCGAAAAACGCCTGCTGAAGGAATTCGAGGATTACCAGAAGACCAAAGGCAAACTCAAGATCTTCCGCATCGAAGCCATCCGAGCCGGTTTCAAAAAGCTCTGGGATGAAAAGAACTACGCCGCCATCGTCGCCGTCGCCGATCGCCTCCCCGAATCCGTCATCCAGGAAGACCCCAACCTCCTGATGTACTCCGACCTCGCCTCAACGAGAGTGTGATGAGAAATGAGAAATAAGAAATAAGAAATAAGGATTAATCGGTGTCGGAGAATGCACGATTGCTGTCCGGTACCGATTATTTCCGTATCGTCTGTACATAAACTTTTAGCTGATTTTTTCTCGCATCTGTCACAGTATTCCCTTGCTTTTTTTCTTGTTTCATGTAAAATTGTAATTGACAATGGGAACGAGAATTATTTGCTGAGGAACAGGACGATTTTGACGGAGCATAGAATTTTGAATCCATTATCTGAAAATACATTGTTAATTCACTAAATATAGATATTAATGGTAAAATAATATCTATATATAAAAATACGCAAAATCATGAAGGTTTTGCGGTGAAAATTTTGATGAAGGAGGCAAAATGAAAGAAGGCTACAAACCATTTATCCTGGTGAATGGGATTCCTTCGATCTCTGTCACCGATAACGGTCTGACATTCAGTAAATCAGCCGTCGTCAAACTGGGATGTCCGGCATATGTGAATCTCTACATTGATGCGGAAAAGAAAATGCTGGCTGTGGAACCGGGTGAAGAAGGATCTCCTCAGGCGATAGCCTTTTACCGCCCGAATGATCGAAATATCATAACGGTTCGATGGAATAACAAGGATTTACTTGGTTACTTATGTGCTGTCATGAACTGGGACTTGAAGACGAATTCTTATAAAGTTTCCGGTACATATGATTACAATGAAAATATATTTGAATTTGACATGAAAGGAGCTGAAATCAACGCGAAGAATAAGCAGATAAAAAACAAAATCGACGCAAATAGTGATATAATGCAGGATGAAGAGTGGTCTTCTGATCCATCGGGCTATCCAATGGACGACCCGGAAGATGATATGCCATTCTGAATCAAAAAGCAGCTAAAACGGCAATTTTAGCTGCTGCGAGTGGGATGAGATTGGTATAGTCATCCTAAAAAGCAATATGATTATACCAATTTCCATCTCTTTTGAAAAGTACTAAAAATAAAGTTATGCACGTGATAAATGTGCATTATTTGCATGCATACATCTTTGTGTATGTGAATAACACAATGCAATTTTTATTTCGGCTAACTTTACTTCATGAACATTACCGGAGGTAATAATGAAGAGAAGGAAAAATTTAAAAAAATTATTGAACCTTGGATTTTTGGATTACACAAATTTAACATCGAAAATCGGTGAATTAGATATGCCATATGTCCGATGTACCGCAGTCCCCCAAGTAGACTATCTCGCTAC
>JAFRIR010000123.1 GCA_017432685.1 Flexilinea sp.
ATCCTATATCCTATATCCTACTTTTTGTCTTTTTTAATGAATCCAAAGAAAAGCGTAGCAGTAAGTCCGAGCCCACAGACGATAACCAACACAAGACCGAGTGTCTTGGCTCCGGGTGTGTCAAAATAACGGATATGCGGGATCAGCGGTTCCGGGGTTGGCGTGTTGGTTGGAGTTGGGGTGAGCGTCGGCAGCGGGATCGGCGTATTTGTCGCCGTCGAAGTCGGCTTCGGGGTATTCGTTGCCGGCAAAGGGGTCATGGTCGGCGTATTGGTAGGTTCTACGGTGTTGCCGACGTAGACAATCAGGATCCGCTGCCCGATGGAAACCGACGTGTCATCTTCTTCCATGCCGTTCAGTGCCTGAATCTCAGCGATGGTTTTGTCATAGGAAAGGGCAATGGACCACAGGGTCTCATTGGACCGTACGGTGTGGTAGATGGAACCATCCGGCATCGGGGTGGCTGTAGAGAAATCCCCCGGCTGTGCTAACGCAGCATCCGGATCGATGGGACGCTGATATTCCGAAACCGTCTGGAGGCTGGCCAACCCGGTTTCTTCACCGCTGCTGTTGACCATCAGCGTATAGTAAGCATTGCCCTCTGATTCTGCATACCCGGCGCCTACGCTGCCGGTGCGGAAACCGATCATCGTGTAGCGGTGCAGTTCATCCGTCCACATGGAGTTGACGCAGTAGGATGCATTGACGCCGATCCCGCCGCAGACATTTTCAGAACGGGAGGGAATGGCAGAGCCGTCCGCACGGTCATGCGTGGTCTGATGGATCGAAGCCTGATACGTGGAATGCTGCTGAGCCAGGCTCATCAGGGTTCCATCGACTGTGTAAGGCTCCAGCCCATAGGATGAACGAAGTTTGTTGACCTCGCTGACCAGGGCATCAGCGCTTTGGCCGTAAACCTGCATGGGAACAGCCAGGAAAAGAAACAACAGAATCAGGCAATAGATACGTTTCATATTTGTGGATTATAATGCAAAATCGGGAAGTTATGGCAGAGTAGGGACATCTTCGGCTCATACCATGTTATAATTCAACTGCTATGCTATCTTGCAATCCGGCAGAGGAGAAAAAGACCTGATTATGTACCAGTTTCATGAATATTTTGATTTGTCGCTGCGAAATCAGCCCTATTCGATACCCGGTGAGGAGCTGGAAGATTACCTGCGCCTGCTGGACATGGTGCTGGAGGCTTACCTTGAATTCAAGGGCATGGGCAGTTCAGGCAAGCTTTTTTCCCGCGGTCTGGTGGTAACGGAATCGGAAATGGCCGGGTATTTCAGTATGCCGCCTTTTTATCGGGAGCGGGACATCTGGGATCCGGTGCTGGCAGCCGGTGTGGAAGAGGCATTCAGATATATAGAGGAGCGTACGAAAGCCACGAAAGCTTCCGGCGGGCAGCTTCGTATTGAACCTCTCATAAAAACTTTCGGCTTAAGCCGCACTGAGCTGCTGGCAGTGCTTCTGTCGCTGGGTGTTGAAATCGATCGGCGCTATGAGCGGATCTATGGTTTCCTTCAGGACGATGTTTCCAAAGGTGTGCCGACTGTCGGGCTCTTATATGCGCTATCTGCCCGGATGACCGTTCGGGACGGTGCAGAAGAAGCTGTACCTCTCCCGCTTGATGAGCGGATGTACACATACTTCTTCACGAAGCAGGACGAGCGGGATGGGCTGCATACTTCGCTGGTTTTGCAGCCGCTGATGAAAAAACTCCTGATGGGGATCAGTGAAGAAAAAAGCATTTCCCCGGTGTTCCGTACTTTTGAAGAAGAGGAAAATATCCCGGTTTTTTTTGATGATAGTTTTGAGGAGCTTTCCTTTATTCTTTCCAAAGAAGGCAGCATCTCCCAGAATGATGATATAAAAAGGCAGTCTGAAAATGCCGTTTACCTCGGTAACGATGACGGGGATACCGTGCTCCATCTTTTGTATCAGTTCTGCATTGAACATCAGGAAAAGCTTTTCGTTCTGGGCTTCCGTCAGCTGCTCAACCTGAAGCCTGAAAGACGCCAGGCTGCACTGTCCGACCTGTTTCTCCGCCTGAAGGTTTATAACGGCAGGCTGGCAGTTCATCTCACACCCGAGGACATTGCCGAGCTCCTGGTGCCGGATGAAAACGGCATGACCTTCAGCGGCGTGATTGAGAACATATGCCGGACTGCCGCTCCAAAATTTATTGTCTTTTTCGGTGAAAAAGAAGAACCGGGCGAATTGGCTGCCCGCTTCGTGCCGTTCCTTCGCATTCCGGATGCTACTGCGGCCCTTCGTACGAAGATCTGGGCACATTTTCTGAAAGCCGACAAAAGCATTCAGCTTTCTGAGAATGTGAACATTCCTGATATGGCGGACTGTTATGAGATCCCCTACGGGAAGGTTCGGAAGGTCATCGGGCATTCCATCGCCAACGCCCGCATGAAGCAGGATACTGTTATTGACAAACGGCTGATCCTGGATTCTCTGCGTCAAATGAACCAGGTGGATTTCTCCGGTCTGGCGACCTATGTGAACCCGGCTTACACCTGGGACGACATCACCATTACCGAGTCACAAAAGGCTATCATGCAGACCGCCTGTGATCGTTACCGGCTGCGCAACCGTATCGGCGAAGGCTGGGGGCTGAAGCGCAAAAATGCCTATGGCAACGGTGTCTCTGTCCTGCTGTACGGTCCTCCGGGAACCGGGAAAACCATGGCCGCTCAGGTGATCGCCAACGAACTGACGCTGCCGCTTTACCGGGTGGATATTTCCCAAATCTCGTCCAAATATATCGGCGAGACCGAAAAGAACCTGGCCGTCATTTTCAATGCCGCCGCCAAGGCCAATGTCATCCTGTTCTTTGATGAGGCGGATGCACTCTTCTCCAAGCGAACCAGTGTCGGGGATTCCCACGATAAGTACGCGAATTCCGAAACGGCTTACCTGCTGCAGAAAATTGAAGAATATGACGGTATGTCGATCCTGTCTACGAACTATTACAACAACTTTGATGACGCTTTTGTCCGCCGCATCACTTATTCGATCCATTTACAGCAGCCGGACAAGGAAACCCGCTTCACACTCTGGACCACCATTCTCCCGAAGACGGCAGCGGTTTCAGACGACATCGATTTCAAATTTCTGGCTGAAAAATTCGACCTTTCCGGCTCCAACATCAAGGCGATCCTCTTCAATGCCGCTTACATGGCCGGGGCTGATAATTCAGACATTGAAATGAAACATATTGTCCGTGCGATGGAGTATGAATTCAACAAGCTCGGGAAGCTGGTCAACAACAGCGATTTCGGAAAATATGAGAAATACTTGCAGAATCAGGGATGAGAGATGATCATAAGTTGTGTTGAAGGCGCTTGACAAATCAATTTGGATTGTATATAATGTAATCAGGATTTGAGTGAACGGAAATGCACTCCGTTCACTCGTGAGATTAGAATATATCGATTACTTGACCTTAACGGTGAAGGTCAATACAACAAGATGACCATTGAGGTAAAACTTAATGGTTATTTTGTTTGTAACTTCCATACCTAACCCTTCTGATTACCGCCTCATTGCCGGCAATCCATTTGCTGTCAATGTTTGGCGGGATTTGGCGACAGGTGATAAGCACACAGAGACTGCTCTGATGCTGCCGCTTAGCCGGCACAGCAGGGCTGTATCTCGTGTTGCGTTGTTGGTTGCTGAATAGTTACCTTTTTTCCTGAAATAATGCTATAATTTTGACCTATGAACATCTTATTGATCGTATTACTTTGCCTCATCATTGGTATCCTCGCATACGTGTTTCTGGTCTCATGGAAGATGAGCGCCAATCTTTCAAACCCACACCGAAAGACTTATGAATTCACCATGGACCGCTCGAAGAATGAAGAGCGCTCCTGGGGTGATCTTGACTCCTGCGAGAAGGAACCCTTCGATGTCACGCTGCGGGACGGTTATGAGCTTCACGGGGACATCTATCCGCTGGATCCAAAGAAGGTTGTCATCATCTCTCACGGGCACGGTGACAACAAATATACCGGCGTACGCTTTCTCCAGGTTTTCCGTCATCTGGGTTATTCGACCGTAATTTATGACCTGCGCGGACACGGACAGAACGTCCCCTGTGTGTGTACCATGGGACTGAACGAGTCAAAAGACCTGATTGAGGTCATTCAAGCGGTGAAGAAGCGCTTCCCGCGTGCGGAGATCGGGCTGCACGGGCTTTCCATGGGCTGCGCGACAACGGTCATGGCGCTGAAATACAAACCGGACGTGAAATTTGTAGTGGCAGACTGCGGCTACGGGATCCTGAGAAACGTTTGTGAAGATGTGTTGAAGGGGATCAGGCAGCCGAAGTTCCTGTTTACCCCCGTGAATTGGATGAACCGGCTGCGATACGGCTATAATGCTGCAAACGTGAACCCGATTGATTCGTTGGTGGACAATGAGATTCCGATCCTCTTTATCCACGGGGCGGCAGATGATTATATTGCTCCTGAGCAAAGCGTGTGGATGTATGAGCTCAACAAAGGGGAACGGAAAGAGCTGCACCTGGTCCCGGGCGCTGATCACGCTCACGCCTGGAATGTGGATCCGGTAGAATATGAGCGCATCATCGCGGAATTCCTACAGAAAAATGTGAAATAAGAAATCAGAAATAAGAGAGTAGGCGGCAGATTTTAGGTTGCCGCCGGCTCTCAAGTCCATCAGTCATTACCATGGTCATCGCATCCGGTGCGATCTGTTTTTTGCTGCTGAGCCATACCGCTGCAAAGATATAAGCATAATAATATACTCCTCCCTGTATGTAACTGATCCTTATTCAGATACGCTGTTTATCGCATCCTGTGTCATATCCGTGAAAATCGTTATCATGGACAAGACCCGACTGAGCCGAAAATCCGGGAAATACTGCTATAATGACACACTGAACAAAGATGACTATACAACATGGTTTGTCAACAGAAAAAAAATAATCTCTGGATCATGCCTGCCGGAAAAAATACGGGCAGAAGCATCGAATGTGAGGTGAGAATCATGAGAAAAA
The DNA here is from genome assembly GCA_017432685.1 of Flexilinea sp. GTDB lineage: Bacteria > Chloroflexota > Anaerolineae > Anaerolineales > Anaerolineaceae > Flexilinea. The sequence continues at coordinate 5,045 of JAFRIR010000123.1, forward strand.
AAGCAGATCGGAAGATAATACTGGAGGACGGACAGGAATATTACGGATATGCCTTCGGCGCTGTGGATGAGAAAATGCTGGAGATCGTCTTCAACACATCCATGGTGGGCTATCAGGAGATCCTTTCCGACCCTTCTTACACAGATCAGGCGGTCGTGATGACCTACCCGCTTATCGGCAATTACGGCATGGCCGCGGAAGACTATGAAACTGCCACACCGACCATCGGAGCGCTCATCGTCCGGGAATACAACGATGACCCTTCCAATTTCCGCTCTGTCGATACCCTCGGGGAAGTGATGAGCCAGTACGGCATAGCGGGGATCTCTGGCGTCGACACGAGGAAACTGAACCGCTCTATCCGCGATTACGGAAGCCGGAAAGCATTGCTGACCGCTGCAGACACCCCTTTGGAAAAAGGTCTTGCGATGCTCAAAGCCTGGAGCTATCCCACCGATTCCGTCTCCCGGGTCAGCTGCCGCCGGATCCGCAGGGTTTCCGCTCAGGCGGCCCGCTTCCATGTGGTTGCGATCGACTGCGGGATGAAGCAGAACATCGTGCGCTCGCTGGTGAAAAAATCCTGCCGGGTCACGATCGTTCCCTGGAACACATCTGCTGAGGATATCCTTGCCCTTCACCCCGATGGCGTTTTCATCTCCAACGGTCCCGGCGACCCCACGGACGTTTCGCAGACGATTCAAACTGTCAGGTCTTTGATTGGGAATCTTCCGATTTTCGGCATCTGCCTGGGACATCAGATCATCGCCCTCGCCTACGGTGCAAAGACCTATAAACTGAAATTCGGACATCGCGGCGGCAACCATCCGGTAAAGGACTTGCAGACCGGCAAAATCGAGATCACTTCACAGAATCATTCCTATGCCGTCGATGAGGAAAGCCTTGCCGGGACGCCGCTCACCGTGACCCACCTGAACCTGCTGGACCAAACTGTGGAAGGCGTTAAATGTGAAAAGGACAGGGTCTTCTCCGTCCAGTACCATCCGGAAAGCGCCCCCGGACCGCAGGACAGCCTGCACCTTTTCGACAGGTTCATCAAACTGATGGAGGAGAACAAGCGCAATGCCTAAGAGAACAGATATCCATAAAATTCTTGTGATAGGTTCCGGCCCGATCGTGATCGGTCAGGCTGCCGAATTCGATTACGCCGGCACGCAGGCATGTCTGGCCCTGAAGGAAGAGGGCTACGAAGTGGTCCTGTGCAATTCCAACCCGGCGACCATCATGACGGATACCTCCATCGCGGATAAGGTCTATATGGAGCCGCTGACGCTGGAATATGTGGCGAAGATCATCCGCCATGAACGTCCGGACGCCATCCTTCCCGGAATCGGCGGGCAGACCGGGCTGAACCTGGCGATCCAGCTGGAAAAGAAAGGTATCCTGCAGGAGTGCGGTGTGGAGCTGCTCGGGACAAAGAGCTCTTCCATCGAACAGGCTGAAGACCGTGACTTGTTCAAACGCCTGTGTGATTCTCTTGGCGAGCCGACCCTGCCTTCCGATATTGCCACCACCGTGGAAGAAGGCCTGGAAATCGCCGGAAAAATCGGCTACCCGGTGGTGCTGCGCCCTGCTTTTACCCTTGGCGGTACCGGCGGCGGATTTGCGGATGACCCGGAGGAATTCGTGCCCCTGATGAAAAACGCATTGGAACTCTCCCCGGTAGACCAGGTGCTGGTGGAAAAGAGCGTGAAGGGCTGCAAAGAGATCGAATATGAGGTCATGCGGGACAGCAACGACACAGCCATCACCATCTGCAATATGGAAAATGTCGATCCGGTCGGCATTCACACCGGAGACTCGATCGTTGTCTGCCCGTCGCAGACCCTCACGAATAAAGAATATCATATGCTGCGGGACAGCGCCCTGCGGATCATCCGTGCCCTGAAGATCGAGGGCGGCTGCAACGTGCAGTTTGCGCTGGACCCGAATTCCTTCCAATATTATCTGATCGAGGTCAATCCGCGGGTCTCACGTTCTTCTTCCCTGGCCTCAAAAGCCAGCGGCTATCCCATTGCCCGGGTCTCCGCGAAGATCGGGGTCGGGATGCGGCTGGATGAGATTCAAATTGCCAATACTCCGGCGTCATTTGAACCATCATTGGACTATGTGGTGACAAAACTGCCGCGTTTTCCCTTTGACAAGTTCGCGGACGCCAACAATTCCCTTTCCACCCAGATGAAGGCCACCGGTGAGGTGATGAGCATCGGCCGGACTTTTGAAGAAAGCCTGCTGAAGGGGATCCGCTCCCTTGAGATCAAGGCCTTCCACCTGCACATTCCGAAATTTGACGGATGGGATGCCGGACAGCTGATGGATTACGTCCGCATCGGTACCGATGACCGCATCTATGCCATCGCGGAGCTGCTGCGGCTGGGCGTCGATGCGGACGCCATTGCCGAAGCGACAGCCATCGACCGTTTCTTCATCGGCAAGCTCAAAAACATCATCGCGATGGAACGGGAGCTGAAAGCCTCTCCCGATGATCTTTCGCTGCTTTACGATGCCAAACGCATGGGCTTCTCCGACCGGGAAATCGCCCACCTTTGGAAGCAGAGCGAGATCGAAATCTACAACATCCGGGCGCAGTACGGCATCACACCCGTTTACAAAATGATCGACACCTGCGCCTCGGAATTTGAGAGCTACATTCCCTATTTCTACTCGACCTACGAGGAGGAAAACGAGTCTGTCGTCTCTGAAAAGCGCAAGATCGTCGTACTGGGCTCCGGTCCCATCCGTATCGGACAGGGCGTGGAGTTTGACTATTCCACGGTGCACGCGGTCCAGACCATTCAGAAAGCCGGTTACGAGGCAATCATCATCAACAATAACCCGGAGACCGTTTCCACCGATTACACCTGTTCCGACAAGCTCTATTTTGAGCCGCTCTGTCCGGAAGATGTGATGAACATCATCCGGCTGGAAAATCCGGAGGGCGTTATCGTCACCCTCGGTGGGCAGACTGCCATCAACCTGGCGGCGCCGCTTCGCGACCGAGGGGTGAAGATCATTGGCACCGACTGCGACGCGATCGACCGGGCAGAAAATCGCGATTCCTTTGAGAAGCTGCTGCAGGAACTCAACATCCCCCAGCCGGAGGGCCGTGCGGTCACGGCTATCGAAGACGGGGTCGCCGCAGCGAAGCGGCTGGGGTACCCGGTCCTGGTGCGGCCGAGTTTTGTCCTCGGCGGGCGTGCCATGCAGATCGTGGCAAAGGAAGAAGCCATGTGGGACTACCTCCGGACCGCGGTGCAGGTCGATGTGGACAAACCGGTCCTGGTGGACAAATACATCCGCGGGAAGGAAGTGGAAGTGGACGCGGTGTGTGACGGCGAAAACGTGTTCATCCCCGGCATCATGGAGCTGGTGGAACGGACCGGCGTACACTCCGGCGATTCCATCAGCGTCTACCCTTCCTACAGCCTGTCGGCAGCCGTGAAGCAGACGATCCTCGACTATACGGAAAAGCTCGGGCTGGGCATCGGCATCGTCGGGCTGTTCAACATCCAGTTCATCGTGACGCCGGAAGAAAAGGTTTACGTTATCGAGGTGAACCCGCGCTCGTCCCGGACGGTCCCCTTCCTTTCCAAAGCCACCGGGTACTCGCTGGCAGACATCGGGACGCTGGTCATGCTCGGGACATCCCTCCGGGCCCAGGGTATCACCGTGAAATATCCGCAGGAGAAATCCCGCTATTACGTCAAGGTGCCGGCGTTTTCCTTCTCCAAGCTCCGCGGGATGGATGCCTATCTCTCCCCGGAGATGAAGTCCACCGGTGAGGCCATCGGCTATTATGACAAGCTGCACCGGGCTGCCTACAAAGCCATGATCGCGGCCGGGCTGACCCTGCCCAATTATGGAACGGTGCTGGTGAGCGTAGCTGACGAGGACAAGGAAGAGACGGTCCCGCTGATCCGGCGCTTTTATGACATGGGCTTCAACATCGAAGCCACGACCCTCACCGGGGAAGTCCTGCAAGCCCACGGCATCCCGGCACGGATCCGTCACAAACCGAGCGAAGGCAGCGAAGAAGTGCTTGATTCCATCCGCGCCGGCTATGTCAGCTATGTCATCAACACCCGGGCGATCCTCTCCGGTGTGCACTATGAAGACGGTGTGTCGATCCGCAGAAGCGCTGCCCAGAACAACATCACGATGCTGACTTCACTGGATACGGTCCGTATGGTACTGGACGTTCTGGAGGAAATGACGCTCGGCGTCTCCACCATCGACGCATAAACCAAATCACATGGGGACGGTTTTCTTACTGCCGCGCAGCCGGCATAAGAGAGCCGTCCCCGTGTGCTCAATTCAAATTAATTTCAAATCTTTCCCAGCGCTCTCAGCAGCTTTTCCGGGGTCATCGGCCAGGAGCGCAGCCAGACGCCGCAGGCATCGTGGATGGCAATGCCGATTGCCGGCGCTGCACCGTTGCAGGCAATTTCAGAAATGGATTTCGCTCCAAAGGGACCGTCCTTGTCGTCCACATCGATCAGTACGGACTTGAACTCGTCCGGCGCTTCCGTGATCATCGGTACGCCGTAATCCAGCAGATTGGCGTTGATACAGCGCCCGTCCTTGTCCAGGATCATGTTTTCATACAAACTGTGCCCGATGGACTTCATCACAGCGCCGTACATCTGGCAGAGTGCGATTTCCGGGTTGATGGGCGTTCCCGCGTCCTGCAGGGCGAAGAATTTCTGGACTTTGATCTCCCCGGTCTTCACGTTCACGGCCACCTGAGCGAAATGCGCACCGTATGGCACAGAAGACGCGGCCGTGACGAAGCTGCCGTGGGCGACCATCTGGCCCCGGCCTGTGCCGCTGATGGCGGTGTGGGAAATCTGCCCGTAGGTCAGCGATTTCCCGCTTTTCTTCGAGTAGACTTCGCCCGGTGCACGGACGTCCAGGTCAGCAGCGTCTTCTTCCATCTGCAGCGCGGCCTCGGCCAGGATCTTCTCCTTCAGCTTCTTCGTCGCCACGAGTGAGGCATTGCCGCTGAAGAATGTCCCGGAGGAGGCATAAGCGCCGGTATCGAACACGCAGGAATCCGTGTCACCGGAGATAACGCTGACGCGATCCATCGGCACCTTCAGCACCTCGCAGACGATTTTCGCGGAGATGGTGTCCAGTCCGGTGCCCAGGTCCGCACCGCCGCTGTTAAGGATGACGGTACCGTCTGTTTCCAGCTTGGCGATGGCTTCCGCGTGGTCCAGTCCCGGCAGCCCGGAACCCTGCATGATCATGGCAAAGCCTTTGCCGATTTTCCAGTCCGGGTCACCGGAGTCTTCTTTCTGTCCCCATTTGATCATCTCGCAGCCTTTTTCGATGGCTTCATCCAGTCCGCAGGAGCCGACCGGGACCACGTTCCCTTCGCGTCCTTCGCCGAGGCCTTTCAGGATCTCCAGCATATAGCCTTCCTCGACCCGGTTTTTCAGGACCATCTCCTTGTAGTCAATGCCGAGTTTGTCCGCGAGTTCGCCCATGGCCATCATGATGCCGTAGTTCCCTTTCGGAGTGCCATACCCCTGATAAGCGCCGGCGGGCGGGGTGTTCGTATAAAAGACCTTCAGGTCATAACCCATGTTGTCCACTTTGAAGAGCGGCAGGGTCTTGGAGCAGCTGTTCATCGGGACCGTCAGGCAGTGGTTGCCATAGGGACCGGTGTTGGCGCAGACTTCCATGAAAATCGCGGTGATGGTGCCGTCCTTTTTCCCGCCCATCTTGACACGGGCACGCATCGGGTGGCGGGTGGAGTTGGCGATGAATTCTTCCTCGCGGGTGTTGCGGTAATAAACCGGTTTGCCTGTGACCCAGGCCGCGTAACCGGTGAGGTCTTCCACCAGAATGTCCTGCTTGGAGCCGTAACCGCCGCCCACGCGTTCCTTGATGATGTGAATTTTGTTTTCCGGAATGCCGCAGACCCAGCTGACGATGCGGCGCACATGATAAGGCACCTGTGTGGAGGCGTTGATCACCAGACGTCCGTTTTCAACATGCGCATAGCAGACGTGTGGCTCCAGCGGGGTGTGCTGGATCTGACTGGTCTGGTAGGTGCGGTCGACGATGGCGTCTGCTTCGGCAAAGCCCTTTTCCAGGTCGCCGATGTGTCCCTTGTTGGAAGCGGCGATGTTTTTGCGGATGTCCGCGTGAAGCGGAAACTGGTAGATCACGTCACCTTCACGGGGGTCCCCCGCCCGGGTGTTGTATTCATCCAGATCGGCGGGAGCGCCGGCGTTATAGCGGACCGGTCCGTTGTGGACCAGCGGAGCGCCTTCCGCCATGGCTTCTTCCACGGTGTAAACGGCATCCGTCGGTTCATATTCGACTTTGATGAGAGAGGCTGCCTTGAACGCGATCTCCGGTGTCCGGGCGACGATCCCGGCGACCCGGTCACCCACATGGCGGACCTTGCGGTTGAAGAGCCGCCGGTCATGCGGGGACGGTTCCGGATTGCCCTGTCCGGCCTGCATGTAATAAACATCCGGGCAGTTTTCCGCAGTGATGATGGCGGCGACACCGTCCAGCTTTTCTGCCTCGGCAATGTCGATAGATTTGATGTAGGCACTGGCGAAGGGTGAACGCAGCACGTGCAGGCACCAGGCGTTTTCGGGAACCTTGTCTTCCACGAACACCGGTTCGCCGGAAACCAAAGCAGCTCCGTCGATTTTTCCGGAGGGCTTCCCGATGATGTCCAGATGCGGTCGGAAGGACGGGGCGATCTCGGATTGGAATTCGCCGGTATCGCGCAGTTCACAGGCCAGCTTCACCGCCAGGTAGTAGTGTTCATAGCCCGCGTCACGGATGAAAATGCTGCACATTGCGTCTTTGATCTGCTCACGGGTCGGGTTCGGATGGTCCTCCAGCAGTTTGGTGAGGATCAGCGCTGCCGCGGGGGCGTTATACGCGCTCTGCACGATGCCGGCAGCAACCATGGCCTTTTGGACATTGTTCAGCTCACGGCCCTGCATCAGGGATTCAGCGGTGCGGATCTCCGCATTTTCCGCCTGATAAAGCAAAATCAGGTTGGAATAGCGCAGCTTGCCATTGAAGATGATGGTGTCGGATCCGGCAAAGCCTTCCGCGTCATCGCTGTCACGGACGGACCTGTAACCGGTTCGGTAGAGCACATCGCGGAGCCGTTCGGTGGCTTCGCCGGAAAGGGATACTGTTTCACCGTTGATTTTACATTTCCACTGTTCCATCTGTCGGCCTCCTCAGCGTAAACGCAGTTTGTGCGAGATATTTTTTATAGTCGGCGCTGCCGGTGATGTCGTCGGTATAGGTGAGGCTATCCGCGATCTCCGGCCTGTCACCGTATGCAAGACCGCTGCCGTGGACGCTGAGCGCGTAAACATTGCCGCTCTGCGCCGCGATCACGGCTGCATGGCTACCGGCTGTGTTGCCGAAGCGCTTCACCCAGCCTGTCCGGTCTTTGTCGATTACGACGGTCATCAGGAGCGCTTTGCAGCTGCCGTGCAGGTAGTCCCCGATCTTCTTCTCATTTTCTCCGTGGGGTGTCATGCGGATCAGGACCGCTTCAGCAGCGGTCAGCGCTGCGGCCAGATAGCTGTCATCCCGGCGCAGCGCCAGGTTACCACCCACGGTGGCAGCGTTCCGCCGGGCCGGGGATGTGCAGAAAAGCGCAGCCTCCCGGATAAATTCCGGAACCAGCTCACATTCAGCGAGTTCCTGCAGAGTGACGCGTGCGCCGATGCAGAGCTTCTCTCCGCGGAGCTCGATTTTTTCCATACCCAGTGTGTTGATGTCGATCAGGTCTTTCCCTTCGGCAGCCCCGCCCAGACGAAGGTCATCGGTTCCGCCGGCAAGATAAACAGCGCTTGCCGCGTTCTCTTTGCGGAGCATCACTGCCTCCAGCGGTGTTTGCGGATGATAAATTTTCATGTGCCGTTCTCCGTTTCTCCCTTTTTATCCATCCTTTATCATAGCAAAAAGCCGTCTGTTTGTAAAGATGACATTCATATTCAATTTGTCCGCCCCGTTCATTGACAAATGGTACTATTTAAATATTGAATATGAGCACACGGGGACAATAATCATAAACCGGGATGCTCACAGACCATCCCGGTTTAATAATCATCAGACCTTAGACCTTAGACCTTAGACCTTAGACTTTAGACTTTAGACTTTAGACCTTAGACCTTAGACCTTAGACCTTAGACCTTAGACCTTAGACCTTAGACTTCAGACCTTAGACCTTAGACCTTAGACCTTAGACTTCAGACTTTATTCCTTACTCCTTACTATTTACTATTTATTTATATTCCCAGCAATTCGCTGAACTCCTTCAGCGCTCCGTCGGTCTCATGGGCAAGGACGCGTTTTGCCAACACCTTCCCCAGCTGGACACCTTCCTGGTCGAAGCTGTTCAGGTTCCAGACGAAGCCCTGGAACATCACCTTGTTCTCAAAGTGAGCCAGCAGGGCGCCGAGCGCTTCCGGCGTCAGCTGATCGCCGATCACGATGCTGGAGGGACGTCCGCCGTCAAAGTTTTTGTTGCGGTTCTCATCGCTCTTCCCGCAGGCAAAGGCCATGATCTGCGCCGCCACGTTGGCGCCGAGCTTTTGCTGACTGGAGCTGCCCTGGATCTGAACGTCCATGCCGCTCTGGTTCTGTTTGAAGCCGACGAACTGCAGCGGGACGATGTCGGTGCCCTGATGCAGGAGCTGATAGAAGGAGTGCTGGCCGTTAGTGCCGGGTTCGCCGAAGATCACAGGACCGGTCGCATAGTGCACGGGTTCGCCGAAGCGGTTGACGGATTTCCCGTTGGATTCCATGTCCAGCTGCTGCAGGTGGGCCGGGAAGCGGTTGAGCGCCTGGGAATAGGGCAGCACGGCTGTGGCGGGATAACCCTGCACGTTGCGTTCATAAACACCGATGAGGGCATCCAGCATGTCCGGGTTCTGCAGGATATCGGGGTTCTTCGCGAGCTGATCCTCTTCGGCAGCGCCCTCAAGGAAGCGGGCGAAGACTTCCGGACCGAAGGCCAGGGAGAGGATCGCACCGCCCACGCAGGAGGTGGAGGAATAGCGGCCGCCGATATAGTCATCCATGAAGAAGGCCGCCAGGTAGTCCGGGTTGCCCGCCAGCGGGGAAGTCGCGCTGGTGACGGCGACCATGTGTTTGGAGGGATCCAGCCCGGCTTTGGTCAGTGCGTCTTTGACGAAGGATTCGTTGGTCAGTGTCTCCAGCGTTGTGCCGGATTTGGAGACCAGGACAAAGAGCGAGCGGGAGAGGTCGATGCTCTTGAGCACGGAGGCGGCATCGTCCGGATCCACGTTGGAGATGAAGCGGGCTTCCATATGGAAGTTGCCGGTGGCCTTTGCCCAGTTCTCGAGCGCCAGGTACATGGCGCGGGGACCGAGGTCGGAGCCGCCGATGCCGATCTGGACGGCGGTGGTGAACTTTTCACCCTTTTCATTGGTGATCTCACCGTTGTGTACTTTGTTGGCGAAGTCATCGGCTTTTTTCTGTTCGCCGGTGTAGAAAGCACGTTTGTCCACCCCGTCAGCAATCACCGGGCTGCCCAGCTGTCCGCGGGTGAGCTGGTGCAGGACCAGACGTTTTTCGCCGGTGTTGATGACGGCGCCGTTGTAAAGCGCTTCGTATTTTTGTGTCAGTTCGGTTTCGTCGGCCAGTTTCTGGAGGGTGTTCAGGATCGCTTCATCCACCTGTTTGGCTGCGTAGTGATAGGTCAGACCCGCGGCCATGGGAACCCGGTATTTTCTGACCCGTTCTGCCCCGCTTTCGCCGGACATGGCTTCCTGAAGGTTTACATGCCCTTTGAGTTCACAAAGGCTCTCATAGGCTGCGATAGAATCAAGGTTTTTCCAATTCATATGTCTTTGACCATCCTTTTTTCGAATTGTTGCTTTGTTTGATTTTTATTATATCTCAATTTTTTCAATTTTATCAAAGCACCCGGAGCGGTTCCCCGGGTGACAGTGGGGCCGGTTGCCCGGAGGCACGGTGAGCCTTGTCATGAGAATCATGACAAGCGCGTAGTGCCGGAGTGGAACCGTCCCCATCTGTCACGACAGGTTGACAAAGGTGACAGGTGGGACGGTTCCCTTTGCACCCTCATCGCCAGATAATGGACAGACACCATGCAATCTCACTACCCGGTAAGGACAAATCCCTTGCGGTGCGCCGGGCAACCGGCCCACTGTCACTACGGCGTCCAATTGCCAGAGGTATACCTGTCCTCCCCGAGGTACAGTCCCCATACGGGTACTGACCCTCTATCAGACAAGGCACATGAGGACGGTTCTTGCGTGCCGGCTGCGCGGCATCGCAAAAACCGTCCCCGTGTGCGTCCCCCTAACTGAAGACAGCCGAAATCCTCCGGGAGATCGGCTGTTTTCTTTATTTTTTCGTTATTTTGTTTATGTTATTCGCTTTACCTGATCATATTCCGGGACATCCTGCTCATAAGGCCAGGGTTCGAAGATCCGGGTGATCCTGTCCTCTTCGCCCTGGTTCCAGAGCCTGATGTAGTACTCTGCGAACCAGCTGTCGGGGTCCGGTACATCCCAGACGCCGCGGGCTTTCCACTCCTTCCAGACCACCGGTTC
>JAFRIR010000124.1 GCA_017432685.1 Flexilinea sp.
ATCAGTCGGTCATAATCATCGAATTGACAGGAATCAAGCGCTGACTTTAATTCAACAGCTTGTTCCGGAGTTATGTCGCATTTCGCGTTGTCATCTTCAAACCGATGGGTATTAAATGAATGGGTCAGGCACACCTTAGCCGCAGCCGGATACCCAAGTTCCAGCATATATTTCCAGCTGTACCAGACGTGTTTCATCTGGCCGATTCCGGCACGCCTCCCGATATCATGCAGAAGGCCAAGCACATATGCTTTTTCCGGATCCATGCCGGAACGGGAGGCTATTGCTTCAGCGCAATACGCTGCATTTTGACTATGTGTGACCCATAGGCCGGGATTCAGCGGCTCCGCTTCAGCGAGGATCCGCTCTACATCGGTTCTGCCGGGGTAATCATTCCGCATCTGATAAATCCGTTCTTCTTTTCTTTCACATCAATATCGATATTATGCTTTATCGATGTTTTCAATACTGACCCTTTCAGACCGATTTTCCCAATTCATAAGCTTTCTCAATAAAACCGCTGCTTTTCGTCATCGCCGGCGTCCCGCAGCCTCTGCCAAGCACCATTCCCATATCTTTGAACTGCATGTACTCGCAGATCCGTTTGTAATAAGCTTCAACAACGGAAAACACGGTATCCGTGTCATCCCAGGCGACAGCCAGGAGCGCAGTCTTTTTATGCATAGATGTCAGCTCTGTTGTAAAGCTGTAGAACCGGTCGATGACCGTCTTCAGCTGCGCGGGCCAGTTATAGTAATAGACCGGCATGACAAAGACCAGCATATCATTTTCTTTGATCATGCCCTTCAGTTTCATTTCGTAATCATCCTTCTGCACGCAGGGACCACCCATGCCGCAGCGATTGCATCCGAGGCAGGACCGGATATCCGCCCGGATCACATCAAACTCCGTGATCTCATGCCCGTTTTCCTTCGCTCCCCGGATAAATGCCTCCGCCAGCAAATTGGATGATCCATGCTTATTCCCGCTGCTTTCCAGTACTAAAATCCTCATGTTCTGCTCACTTTCTGATAAATCTGTCTTCCGATTCAGGCGTTTCCGCGCTCATGAACCGTTCCACGGTCATATGGAGATCATACTTATCCCGGAGAGCGGCAATGACTGCCATCATCGGTGATTCGTGATGCGCATCAATTGCCGCCTGATCCTGCCAGCTGTCGATGAGCAGCACGGTCTCCGGATCATCCAACGGCTGATAGTATTCATAGCGGAGATTGCCTGCTTCGGCCCTGATGGCATCAACCGTACCGCTTGATATCATTTCTTCGGCAAATTTCCGGGCATTGCCGTCTTTGCCTGTATAGCGCAGATTTATGGTGATCGACATAGCTTGCACCTCTCATTTTCTCATTCAGATGATATCATTTTTTTCAATAATCAGAAAATATCGCTCCAAATTCGAAGTTCTGCCAATCTGTCTTTCTGATTATATTCACAGATTTATTACCAACAAGATATCTTTCCCGATAATTCCCGGTAAAGAATACGTTTTTCTCGGGACTATAAACTTATGTCTTTGCTTTTCTGTATTCGTTTGGAGTCATCCCATAAAGTTTTCTGAACCGGCGGCAAAAATATGTTGAACTTTCAAAACCGACTTCGTCAGCGATTGCCGTGATCTTTTTTTCAGTTGAAGAGAGCAATATCGCCGCCTGCTTCAGTCTGAAATGAATAAGCCAGGCGACCGGTGACTGATGAATTCCCTGCCGAAAAATTTCCATTGCTGTACTTTTTCCAAGATGGACAGCGGAAGCTATATCTTCCAGAGTAATGTTTTCGCGATAATGCTCCTGGATATACTGCATCATGATCTGTAACCGGGCCTGATTTAGCCGACCGGTCGTTTTTTCTGCCTTTTTGTTTTCGATTTGCCAATGCTGATGGATCTCACTCCAAAAGTCCAGCAACAGAGCCATCGTTTTAATATCTGCCACATCCGGTCTATCCTGAATATCAAAGACATTCTGCATATGCTGAATACATGTCCCCTGCCAGGAGGAAACCTCAGAATCAAAGAAGATGTATCCGGGGCCACCCGATATGAACGGATAAATATATTTCTGATGGATCATGCTGCCTTCGTCCCCCAGCAAGTATGGAGAATAAACTGTGACGGAAATCATTGTGCTGATATCAGATTCATAGCGGTGGATCACACGGCTGTTTATAAGAACTCCTCTGCCGGCGGGAATGATCATTTTTTCTTCGCCCGCGAAACATATAGCCTGTCCTGTCTGTACCTGAACAAATTCAATTTCATGATGCCAGTGCCAATCGATACAATGAAAATCGTAATCCAGTATGTTTTCATAATAATACTGGAAAGGAAAAGCCGGACTTCCGTGTTTTTTATTTTCCAGCAATGTTTCATCAGTTATGATGCGTGGAGAAAAAGCTGCTGTTGTCATAGCGTTCCGTTTTTTTGATTTCCGTTATATTGTACTATAAATGCGGCATTTAGTGCAGTGACTTATCATAAAGAACAACATATAATACATTCAATAAAGAAATCATTGATGAAAACCGGAAGGAGAAAATCCATCATGGCCATCAGAAATAATAAAGAACTCAGTCTTTTTGAGAAAATCGTCTCTCAGTGTAAACATAAGATATGGATCGTATCTCCTTTGGGGAAGGAATATGATCTGAGAAATCCCATGGAACGATATATGGGAATATTTGGATTGCTGAAATCCGACGGAGCTGAAGAGCCGGAATTATTTGCATCCGGATATGATGATGAAATGAGATTCTTTGATTTTTTTGCAGTGCAGAGATCTGCAGCTTATTGTTCATGAGACTGTTTGAACCGCCCTGGAAAACGAGCAAAAGGGAAAAGCTCAGCGAAGCGCTTGCATCAGTACGGGATCTCAATGATCTCAAGAAGCTGCGGGAAGCGGCTCTGTACGCATATCTTCCGGAGGTACAGTCTGAAGCTTTGAAGCGTATCACTGATCCGCATGTGCTTAGTGAGGTCATCCTTGCAAACAGCACTGCATATGAAATACGGCGCGAAGCAGTCCGCAGGATCAGCGATCCGGAAGTTCTCGCAGAGATCGCAATGCGCCGGCAGGCATACCCTGCCGACGGAGATGCCATCGCTTTGCTGTCTGATCCGGAACAGCTGCGGCGTATCGCGCTCAGTGAGCAGGGCGGTGAACAGGATAAGGCCGTTTATAAGATCCGCAAACAGGATATCCTCGGAGAAATTGCTGTAAACGCGAAAAAAGGAAGCGCACGGAAAACTGCCATCCGCTGTATCACAGATCCCGATATTCTGTTGAATATCCTGTCCTCAGCCGAAGAGGTCTATACCCGAAGTGAAGCTTTTGACCGGCTGGTGCAGCTGCGGAAAAGCCGAAAACTGCCGGAACTAAGCGAAGCGCAGCATCAGAAGCTGATCGAATATATCATTCACGAAAATGACCGCAACGTACGGATCGAAACGGATGAATTTCAAACGACAGATGACCTGGCGCGTATTTATCGCGAAGCTGCCCGTTATGATCTGCGGGCAAAAGCTCTCAGCAGATTGGTTTTGGATGAGTCTTTTCCGAACGGTTGTCTTTTGGAAGTATGGAAGACAACTGAAAACAACCGAAAGGTCGTACATAATACTTTTTCCAATCCATGGCAGGACGCTCAGCAGATTATCGAAACACGCATTTCGGATATTTCAAAGAGAGATCCTCAAGTGCTGCTGGAATTCATCCGGGATCCTGATGTAACCGGTAATTACGCCGCGGAATGTCTGAAATACCTTTTTGAAAAGAAACATGATGATAGTGAAAAGATCGGATATCTGAGGGATGAGGCCTTTGCTGCCTTTTTGAGGAATATTCCGGAATACGCAGCAAGAGATAAAAAGGATTCTCCTGAAGAATATCTGCTATGTCTGGCGCATTCAATTCCGCACGAGTTTTATGATCAATATGGGTTAACTGTGTTTATGGAAGAATATGACCAGACCGCAGAATAGGAGAGGGTGTCCCCTGAGCTGTGTACGGTAAGTTTACAGGCGTCACAAAAAATGAACAATGAGAGAAAACGAGAGTTAAGAAGTTCATGGCAATGGGTTTTACAGGGAAACATACAAAATATTACGAATAATTAGCTATTATCAGCATATTTATATTGAAAACGTACCGCCGGTTTTGTTTTCCGGCGGTACGATTTCTTATTTACGGATTTATGCCCCTTTTTCTGAAAGCTGTTGATTTTAAAAAAGTACCTCTATGGACACAGGGATGCATTGTGAAACTATCATTCCTTACTTTCTTTCGATACCGTTCGCATCGAGCCAGGCAGAAACATCCCCCGGCATGGCAGTTCCACCGGAATAATTGATCGCAAGGGCCTGTCCCATGACAGCATTCGGAGCGAGTTTCGAGATGGCTGTCAGGCTTTGCCCGAAGCGGCCGCCGCCGTGGGAACAGAACGGGATGATCTGTTTTCCGGAAAAGTCATAGGATTCCAGGAAAGTCGCGATCGGCATCGGGATCGATGCCCACCAGTTCGGATATCCGATCAGGATCACATCATATTCATCCATTTTATCAACATGGACCGAAAGCTCCGGACGGTCCTGACGATGCTGGGCTTCCTGATCTTCCATCAGAACCGTGCTGTAGTTGTCCGAATACGGATCCACCATCGTCAGTTCGATCAGGTCCGCGCCGGTCTGGCTTTGGATCTCATGAGCGATCCTGCGGGTGTTCCCGCCCCAGGAATAAAAGGCGATCAGTACCTTCCCGCCGTGTTCCGTTTCCGGGATACCTTCCGACACGGTCACGCTTCCGGTTCGGGAATTGCCGGCATTGCGGACCAGACGCACACCCAGGTTGAAGCTCTTCAGATCAGCCTGCCCTGCCGCGCGGTAAGCGCTGCGCATGTTCTTGGCAAAGTCATTCCAGCCGCCGCCGCGGTAGACATGGCGGGTGCCCGCTGCCGCGCCGGTCGGATCAGCGGCGCCTTCGGTTTCATATGGGCCGTAATAATCCCAGGTCCATTCATTGACATTGCCGTGACAGTCATACAGACCCCAGCCGTTCGGAGAAAAGCTTCCGACTTCAAGCGTGTGTCCGCGGTATTCTCCCGGTTTGGCTTCCAGTACGGAATTATCGAAGTAATTCTCCTCGATCTCATACGGATAATGCCCGTAAAAGTTCGCTTCCGCCGCGCTGAGAGAGTGTTCGGTATTGAACGGCGTCGTCGTTCCCGCCCGGCAGGCATATTCCCATTCCGCTTCTGTCGGCAGGCGGTAGCCGTTGGCAGCACGGTCCCAGGTGATTTCTGTGTCAGTGATCGTATAACAGGGTGTCAGTCCGGCATCTTCGCTCTTCGCGTTGGCAAAGCGCAGCGCATCCAGCCAGGAGATCTGTTCCACCGGGAGCCTCGTTCCGGTATACAGCGAAGGATTATCTCCCATCAGCCGTTCATATTCTTCCTGAACGGTCTCATAAGGATCAATATAAAAAGCCGAGACTGTGACTTCGTGCTGCGCTTCGTCATCGATACGCCAGTTTTCCGTCTCCGGACTGCCCATCAGGAAACTGCCGGAATCCACAAGGATAAAGCCATCTGACACTTCAGCGGGATCTTTTTGGGCTGTTTTCGCCTGTTCAGGTTCGTTTTCTTCCGGTTCTGCAGCTTCCGGTATCTCTTCAAAGGCGTGTGTTTCCTCCGTGATCGAAACCGGCACATCCGCATTCCAGCCGCTGAAGGTTTCCGCTTCAGGATCTTTTATCGTCTGCCCGAGAACAAGAGCGATCACTACCGCTGTGAGAGCCCAAACGATCGGAAGCAGCGGATTGGTTTTCTTTGCTTTTCTCAGACACAAATTCGCGATCTGCGATCCGAGAAAGGCCCAAAACACGAGCATCAACAGATTCTCGAGGATGACCAGCGCCTTCGCTTTTTCATAGTCCAGAAACGCGAACGGGACTCTGAAGAACATATAATCCGTGATGCTGCTTTCCAAAAACAGGAACAGGCCATAGCCGGCTGCGCTGGCAAAACCTGCGGAAAGCAGGATCCGCAATACTTTTTCCATTTTCCACTTTGCAGTCATAGCCGGGATGTGAAGCCCCAGATGCAGTCCCATCAGGACATAGGACCAGAATGACATAGCCAGATGAAAACGCCGGACAAAGGATATGGGTGCCATTCCGTAAAGAAACGGTACGGCATAACCGCTCATCGACATTCCGAAGAAGGCGGTCATAAAGAATGCTGCGAGCAGGAGGATGCTGACCAGTGTTGTCAGGCTTCGGTAGGCGTTATATCTGCCCCTGAAGAGCGCCGCGTACCATTTTCGGTTCAGGATATGATGAACAATGACCAGAACTGTCATCGAGATCCCGATCCACTCGTGGATCATCTCCCCCGTGACCTGATAGGCCATCAGGAACAGGAGCACCAGTGTGAGAATAATATCCAGTATCTTCCTCATAACTCGTGATTTCCAAGCATTAACTTGACCCTGTTGCCATTTTCCATTATCAGTTTTCAATTCTCAATTTTCAATTGATATATGCTTCCGCCCAGACTTTCAGTTCCTGTGCAGATACAGTGACTGAAAAGCGTTTTCCGTTCACGACGTCCGCACCTTTTGCCAGAGCCTGCATGTTCCGCGGAGCCTCACCCAAACCGCTGCCGCCGGAAGTTGCGAACGGAACGATCGTCTTTCCGCTGAAATCATAAGATTCCATGAAAGTATCGATGATGGACGGTTCACGGTACCACCAGATCGGAAAGCCAACGAATACGACAGCATACTGAGCCATATCCGCCGCTTTTGAAGCGATTGTGGGACGGCAGTTCCGATCCTTCATCTCAACGGATGAGCGGCTTCTGCTGTTCTGCCAATCCAGATCAGCATTGGTATAGGGTTTTTCCGGAACGATCTCAAAGAGATCCGCGCCGATCCCGTTCGCGAGGTTTTCCGCCACGGATCCGGTCACTCCGCTGGCGCTGAAATATGCGACTAATGTTTTTTTCATAATAATTCCTCCTTCATTCAATTGACAGTAACGGAGCAGTGAAAGCTCCGATATAACGGTCGGGGATGTATCCCGAGTCCCCGTAAGATACATTCGCGTTGCTGGCATCAAGCATTTCCGAACTGATACTCCGATACGACACCGTGATAGGATCGGCGAAGCGAAAGGTATATCCGTCATATCCATATGAAAAACCGTTGATTGTGATCCAGTGCGAGATGCCCTGAAAATCGCGGGTGACATTCCCGAGCAGATAGCAGACTTCAATAACAGCCGGACGGCCGGTGCTCAGCAGCTGTATCAGCGTTTCTTCGGTCGTTTTTTCCGCAGTTCTGTGGTCTGCCAGGATCAGACTATCGGAGAGTTCCTCCGCAATATATTTATTGACAGCGTTGGAAATGTGATCTCCGCAAAGATAGTACTCCGCAGGTCCGGTACTGAAATCTTCCCCTAACAGGCTGTATTTTCGCATCTCATTCAGGCGGGTGAACAGGGCATCTCCGGAAGAAGGATAAGCGATCTGCATGGCAATAACCCCCGCTGCTGTCCCACAGGCGGTCGAACCTGCCAGCGAGCACCAGTACTGATTGACCACACCGGTGTCCAGCGTGCAATCCGTATAGAAGAGGCCGCTGCGGATCTCTGAAATATCGTTGGAAACGACGGCATAAAGAGCTTTGACCGTGATTTCCCGTTCCGGGCGGTCAAAGGCCGGAGATATCTGTACTTCCGATAACGGAGCACCATACAGACTGTAACTGACAGTCACTGAATGATCCGTCACCGCTGCCTTTTCCAGGAGCAGCCTGTCGGTTATTGTATGATCTGCCGACCGGTATTCACGGCTGAACAGTTCGATCCTGTCCCCAACAGAAATATCACCATCCAGACGAACTGTTCCCGGCAGCAAAATATCGATCACGAGCTCCGTTTTCTGCATCTGATCCGCATATACAGACATCGGGACCAATGCCAGGGGAAACAGAATGATCACACACCAAAAGATTTTTCTGACCATAGTTGTTGTTTTCATATCCGAATTTATATCAGAAAATCGACCAGCATTCCGGCGCACCATGCAAAAGCAATGGCATAGAGGATGTAGAGAATGAAGCGCTTCCAGCCCAAAACGATCTTGACCGCACCGAGATTGGTGATCTTCGTCGCCGGTCCGGTGATCATAAAGGCGGCTGCGCTGCCCATGCTCATCCCATCCGCCAGCCATTGGATCAGCAGCGGGATCGTTCCCCCTCCGCACACATAGACCGGGACGCCGATAGTCGCAGCCATCAGGACACCGAAACCGTTATTCTTTCCGAAAAGTCCGCTGACAAAATCTTCAGGAACATGGATCTGATACAAGGCAGTCAGGAGGATCCCCAGCAGAAACATGGGAGCGGTCGCTTTGATGTTGCGCCAGACATTCAGCAGAAAACGGATCAGCAGATTGGGATGGGTATCCCGGTTGGCGTCTTCATGGAAGCCGGTGAAATTGAAGAAAGGCTTCCCTTTCCCGCTGTAAAAGAAGCGGATCAGCAATCCTGCCGTACAACCGCAAAGAAAACAGCTCAGCAAACGGATGATCAGCGCGGTCTGTCCCAATGCGGAAGAGTAAAACAGCAGCTGCGGGTTGAGCAGGATGCTGGCCATCATAAACGCCGCAAGGTAATCATCCCTCACGCCCTGTTCCGAAAAGGAGGATGCGAGCGGGATCGTTCCGTACATACACAGCGGAGAGGCCATGCCAAGAAGGCTGGCGGGGATCACCCCAAGCCAGCCTATTTTCTTCTGTCCGACCTTCGCGAATGCGCTGTGAATAAAGCGTTTCCCGAATACAGAGACTGCACTTCCCAGCGCGATGCCCAACGCCCAATAGGGTGCGATCTGCCGGATCTGGATATCCAGGTAATACCAGAGGTAGATGACTTCCCGCTGGATCCAGTTTGTCATTCGATAACCGCCAGTCTGTAATACCGGCTGCCGAGGCCAATTTGAGCGCCGGCTTCCAATGTATGAAGTCCGTTCCGGCTTTCAATGCGGT
Source organism: Flexilinea sp. (assembly GCA_017432685.1). Taxonomy (GTDB): domain Bacteria; phylum Chloroflexota; class Anaerolineae; order Anaerolineales; family Anaerolineaceae; genus Flexilinea. The sequence continues at coordinate 9,064 of JAFRIR010000124.1, forward strand.
TCACCAGACTGCGGCTGTCCGGCATGGCGTAAACCAGGTCGATTGCTGCCTGATCGATTGCCAACGGATCTGTTGAGGCAAGGATGCCGATATCATGCATATCCGGTTCAGCCGGATTGCCGTCACAGTCACAATCAACGGAAAGGCGGTTCATAACACTGATGTATACGATATTGTCTCCCATAGTTGTGTTGACTGCCTTCGCTGCGTCGGCCATGGCTTCCAGAAATGCGTCCTGTTTTCCGCCCCAGATGCTGGTCATGCTGGTGCCGCCGGAATGGATCCAGCCTTTTCCCTGTGCTGAGCCGAATCCAATGGAGATATTCTTTATCGCCCCGCCGAATCCTGCCATTGCGTGTCCCTTGAAGTGGGAAAGGACCAGAAAAGCATCATAATTTGTGAAATGGCTGCCGACATAATCCACGGAAAGCACATTGCCTCCTTCCACCGGGAGCTCGATGCTGCCTTCCTCGTCCAGAATATCCAGCTCCGCGATATCCAACAGACCATTATCCTTCGCCTGCTGGCGGTGTCTGGCAGTAGAAGCCCGGTTTCCACCGTAAGCGGTGTTGCATTCAACGATCGTTCCGCCGAGGCTCCGCACTAGATCACCGATCAATTCCGGACGCAGGTAATTGCTTCGGGTGCTTTCTCCGGTCGACATCTTGACGCCGATCTTCCCTTCCGGATTCCATCCCAGCGCTTCATAGATCTTCATCAGTGATTCGAGAGAAATATCGCTGATATACCAGACGACCGGCACATTTTCATCTTCCACCGCATAAGGCAGATCTGCAGTTGAAATCATAACTCCTCCTTCAGTTGTCAATGAAGTTTCCGCAAAAGCTGCATATGGAACGCATAATACCAATATAACGATAAGGAATAATAACTTTTTCATAAATACTCCTGCTCACAGTTTTTCATAATACTCATCCGTGACGGGTTCCAGCCATTCATTACCCGTATTCTCGCCGGGAACCTCCAGTGAGATGTGGGAAAACCAGCTGTCCTTTTTTGCCCCGTGCCAGTGTTTTACGTTTGCCGGGATCACGACGACCGATCCTTCTTTCAGTTCCCGCGGCTCTTTACCTTCCTCCTGATACCAGCCTTCTCCGGCTGTGCAGATGAGTATCTGTCCGCCGCCTTTATCCGCGTGATGGATATGCCAGTTGTTCCTGCATCCCGGTTCGAAAGTCACATTAAAGAGCGGAAATTGCCCGTTCAAAAAATCCGTGAGGGGATTCAGATAACTTTCACCGATAAAATACTTCGCGAATGCATCATTCGGGGCTCCCTGTCCAAACATGTTCGCCTTGTCGAAACTGCCTTTATTAGTATATTTCATGATTCTCCTTCCATTTCTTAATCGTCATCCCGTTTATTCTAGGACAGGGAAAAAGTAACCGTCGGATTTCCGCTGCCAAGAAATTCACGCATATTTTCACCGGTGGCATCGTCTACATGGCCCAGAAGGGTGAAATCCCAGGAGTTGACATCATAATAGATCGTCACATTGTTTCCGAGATACAGAATAATATCGCCCGGTTTCGTGGTGATCGGTTCATCACTGCGCACAATGCTCCTTCCCAGCGGCCCTACTTTTTCAAAGCTGCCGTAATCATGCATATCGATCGTTACCGGCCCCTCCGCAAGAAGATCCCGGAAAGCCTCTGCTGAAGCATTATCTGAAAGAGTCGCAGACCGAACCACATCGCCGACCTGAACGAGGATCTTGCTATCATCTGTTTCAGCCAGATCGATTTTGATCTCAATAGATCCCTTCATATCCTTCAGCTGCTCCCACACATCATCCATGTGCCCCAATACCAGCCATTTTCCCTGTCCGTAGGTTTCCATGCCATCTGTGAAGATCACAAACCAATCTCCATCCGGCATCCACATGAAATCACCATACTCCCAGCCATCCTGCATATCTTCCGGAGCATATTTCAGCGGTTCAATGCTGCCGCAGAAATCAACGCTGCCGCGGTTCAGCCGGACAGTATAGGGCAAACGGGACAGGAGATCCTTCGCTGCTTCCGTATTATTCAGTTTCGCCGGAATGATGAGATCCCCGATTGTCATGGTTATATCCACGGAGTTTTCAGCATCTTCAGCGGAGACGCCTGAAATCGCCATCAGTACCGGGATCATCAATAATAATATTTTTTTCAGAATGCTCATGTAATCTCCTTTCATACACCAAATAGTCTGTCCGGCTCTTCAAAAGATTATTTTCCTGTTTTTCTCTGAGCAAAGAGATCCATTCTCATTTACAGATTTGCTGTTATGTTTTATACTAACACATAAAGTTGACTTTAGGTCAAGGGTTTAATTAAAAGAGGTGATGAGTAAAATGTACACGATCGGACAAATCTCGGAGATGTTCAGCATTCCTGTCTCCACAATTCGCTATTACGACAAAGAGGGACTTTTTCCGGATCTGGAACGGCAATCAGGAATTCGGAAATTCAGCGAAAGAGAAGTCGAAGCGCTACGTGTGATCGAATGTCTGAAGGCTTCAGGTCTTGAGATCAGAGATATCAAACGGTTCATGGAATGGACGACGGAAGGCAGTGCATCTTATGAAAGAAGAAAACAGCTTTTCGAAACGAGAAAAGAAGCTGTTGAGGAAGAGATCAATCAGCTGCAGAGAACGCTAGACATGCTGAAATTCAAGTGCTGGTATTATGAAACCGCGATCGCTGATGGGAATGAGGACCGCATCTATGAAATGCTTCCTGATCGCCTTCCTCCGGATATCCAGAAATTATATGACAATGCACATCACTAAAAAAAATGCCATAGCATTTGGTTTCTAGAACTGCAGAGAATCTAAGCAGTCTTGGACCAATAATATATTATTCTTCTACCTATGGTCAACCTGATACATTCCACAATATGTAGACATTGATGTCAATTATCTGTGGAAAATATCAGGTTGACTGATAAATCTGATTGTCAAAATCGTAATGAAAATCCAACATTATTAAACGACTTTTTTGTTTATTTGTGGTTCAGATCACAAAACTTTTAACCTTATTAACTTTGTTTATAAAAATTTGAAGTTAAAAATATTTCAGCACAAATGACTTCCACATAATCCATGGGTTTAAATACAGGCAACCTGATTAATCCTTTAATAATAGACATGCAAGTCGAGTTTGTGGACTTCATCAGGTCGATTTATTTTCGATCATCATTTATTATTTTTCACACATAAAAGAGGAGATGAATGCAATGTGGCATACCTGCGACCGCATGGAGGAAAGATGGATTTAGGAGCATATGCAAAAATAAAAGACCTTGGTCAAATCATGATAGATAATGGGATCGAAATCCCCAGGCTTAGAGGATTACGGCTCATGTCAGAAGAAAAGCCATTATCAGAAGAAGAGATCAACGACGAAATAAAATTTGTTGGTCTTAAGAAATGTAAAGATTTATGTCAATCGGATTTTCATTTGAATGCTAATTGGTTTGAATTGTCGTCAAGAACCGACAGAATCAAAAAGAAGTACATCATTTATGACAAAGATGAGAATGAAACCGGAGTAAATTGGAAAAATCTGCATGGAAGAAAACGTAAGCTGTTTCGGTATTGTCTGAAATCGGCTAAGAAAAGAGTATTACAAACTTATAGATCTTTCAACCGATACTGTGGTCAGGAGAATGTTTTATATATCCATGCACGGATCGGCGGTAAGAACTGGGGATATTTCGGCGGGCCATTAATAGCGAGACAGCCTTGGTTCATCGAAAAGGCAGATGATGCTTTTGACTCTACATACTGTGATATTTATGCCAGATTAGAGAAAAAGTGATGAATAACTTTATTCAGATTTTGAAGGAACAGAAGCGGAATTCAATAAGTTTATTGATAAGAAGCTGCAGGAAAACGAAAATGACTGGATTCCATTATATTGGAAGTCGATAATTAGAGACAAGCATGAGTAAAGGGAAAATGTTAAAAATATATCGTGGTTAAAAATTTTCACCACGATAAAGACTAATGTCGTCAAAACTTGGAAGCCTAGGTAGACATGAAAAATATTTATAATTTGACAAAAGGATATTTATAATGAACAGACGTGAGAATAATATCAGGATATTTGAGAACACCAAGGCGCTTTGCGGAACACATCCTACATTAAAAGCGTCAATTGAGTATTCACAAGTAACGCAGGCTATGATTTCTGAAAATCAAAAACTGGATATGTCTGATCTCAGTCATTATGCCGAACCTGCAAACATTATAGTATCCAAAAAACGAACTTATGAAGCAGCAAACGCATATACACGTCTCGGGCTGCGTACAGCTGTGTTCAATTTTGCATCTGCATCAAATCCCGGCGGAGGTGTAGTTAATGGTTCCAGTGCACAGGAAGAATCACTTTGTCGTTGCTCAACGCTGTATTTTTGTCTGAACACGCAGGAATTGTGGGACAGGTTTTACACACCGCATCGAAAAGAACGAAATCCGTTGCACAATGATGACTGTATCTATACTCCTGGTGTAACCGTATTCAAGTCAGATACGGATGAACCGAAACTTCTTCCGGAACGGGCATGGTATAAAGTTGATGTCCTCTCCTGTGCTGCTCCCAATCTGCGTCCGCAGCCTTCCAATCGAATGAATCCGGCTGATGGCGACAGACGTATCGTAATATCAGATGAAGAATTGAAGGCCCTTCATTGCAAACGCCTGCACAGGATCCTTTCCATAGCGGCAGCAAATAATGACCAGGCAATCATCCTCGGAGCCTTCGGATGCGGCGCATTTATGAACGATCCTGAAATTGTCGCATCTGCCGCTAGAGAAACAATTCGGTTATTCTCGCATACTTTCAAAACCATTGAATTTGCTGTCTATTGCCTACCTGGGGATGATATGAATTATCGGAGCTTTCAAGGTATTTTGAAATAAAAACCGAATTGTGCTGTATGGACGATTTGATAAAAACCGGAAAATTTCTGTCTTTAATTCTTCGCCATAAACCGGATGTCGTTGGTCTTTCTTTGGATGAACATGGTTGGGCGGATGTATCAGAGCTGATTGCTGGAATTAGGGAAACCCGCAGTTTTGACATGAACATGCTGGAGGAAATTGTCCGCACAGATAACAAACAACGGTTTGCCTTCAATCCTGATCACACGAAAATCCGAGCTAACCAAGGACATTCCATTGCAGTCGATGTTGAACTGAAAGAGCAAACTCCTCCTGAAATCTTATATCACGGAACCGGGACAAAAAATGTATCCTCTATTCTGAAAAAGGGACTGCTACCTCAAAGTCGGCTGTATGTGCATCTGTCGAAGGATATACCTACGGCGATTATCGTTGGCAAGAGACACGGAAAACCGGCTGTTTTTACGATTCATGCAGGCGAAATGTCCCGTAAGGGATATCAGTTCTTTTTATCTGAAAATGGTGTATGGCTGACCAAATATGTTCCTGCTGAATATCTGAAAAACGATATATATTATCCAGAGAATGAACATACCAGGTAGCAGATGTTTTGCAGAGATTTTTTCTCACCATTCCCTAAACAAATGAGTTTTCTGCAACATCTGATAAATAGTTGATTCTTGTTTGAACTGCTTCCGTGATCATCTCAATACGTCTCTCGGAAGTTTTTCCGATTTTGAGTTCAGGCGACATGGTTTCATGAATAATTTCGCGAATATTGGACAAAGGGCGAAAATCGATCCAACTGAAATCTGTAACCAAATTGAGCTGTTCTTCATGGTATCTTCGAAAAGGTTTGCTGAAAGTGTATCTCCCGCTTAAGATCTCCCAGTCATCTTTATCAAAACCAAGTGAAGAACCGCTGTCATAAATTGGTGCCATGCCCAGCCATTCCAGCGTTTCAGCATTACGCAACGCACCGAAATTATTGTAGTGCCGGTCCTCATTTGCAATGATGCAATCCAACACGATCATACGGTCAAGAAACTCCACGGTTCCCGGTATACCAAGATCATTGCAGCAATCCACAAAATGCTGCCATGCCGATGTTTCGTTTCTTTTTTTTCTTGTTTGTATGATCATCCAAGCTGGGACCAGGTCAGTCTCCGGCTTTACAAAATCTTCACAAAGACTGTACAGAATGTCGTCAATCCGGCTTAGAGAATAGGGGACATGCTGAATGTCCAACTGATCCATTATTTTTGATGCGATCACTTCATTAAAAGGTTCTTGAAGATCCCCACCTTTAATCAGATATCGTTTTCCATCAATGATCTTCCATCTTTTTTTCAGATTCCCGTTCGTTGTACAATCAGGTGATGAAAAGTCCATGTTGTATTTATGATTGTTCAGACCGAACAGATAATCACCGACATCTTCTGAAAACGAATTATCAAAAAAATTGATTTTTTCCCATGAGAGGTCATTTCCTGCAGGCCTGATCCAGTATTGATCGGATAAACTGAGTCCATGGCAACGTAGAAGTAATTGCGCAGGATCAGAAAATTCAAATAAGTAAAGCATTTTTACTAATCCGGGGCGATAAACCGGAATCGAACGGTTCAGCCACCATTCATTAACTGAGTTCCGGTTTGTTTTTCCCGTGTCATCAGTCGTTCCGACAGGCAAGTGATCAGGCTCATAAATACTTTCAATTTTTTTGATAAACCCTTTGGTTTCATCAATTTCAATGACTGCGGTTGGCAGGTTCCGATGCATTAATTCATATTTCATAATTCAATACCTTTTCTGGATTATTGTTCCCAGTTTTTCAGCAAAAAATTATTTACCGTGAATTGAATCAGCCATACAGAGAATGGCTTTTTCAATGATCTGCAGTTCATCCACTGTCAGATTCCGCCTGGAGAGTTCATTCATGATATGCGTTATTATTCTGGAATTTTCCTCCTTTTGCTGGTCTCTATATTGAGCTGCTTCCCGGACACTTTCCTCAATCAGTGACCATCCGGGAATATTCAGAGCTTTTTCGATCAGGATTATGGTTTCGAGTTTTGGCTGGCTTTTCCCTCTTTCAAGCCGGCTGATCTGATCTCTGGTTATTCCCGTCTTCAACGATAAATCCAATTGAGTCATCTTGGATTGTTTTCGAAACGCAGCGATTTTTTCGCCCCAGGTTCTCACATCATTTGTTGTTTTATTCTTTTTCATATTCTGTTCCCTCTGTATTGGGAATCATTATAGAAAAACACATGAAATTTGAACCCAACTTGCATTAATGCAGGGGAAAAGAAGTCAACTGCCATACAGCATCAGCCAACTGTCCAAAAATCCCAAAGCGTTTTCGAAAATCTGATTCTTGTGGAGAGGAAATTCAATTGACAGTACAATAAACGATCCCATTATCTTTAGCATAAAAAGCCGCCTCCATAATGACATACAAAGTCTGTGTGCCGCTATGATCCCATTCCGGATCGTAAATCTCATCCACACATTCCCTGGCTGCCAGGATAAGATCATCGTAAGTCATAAAGCCTTCTGCCAGAGAATGGATCCTAGCCCCCTGACAGATTGAAGATATTATTCGCTTACGATAAACAAACGAGGGAACTTCTTTTATATATCTGAATCGATCAAGTATTTCATCAGATAATGTCGCTATAAGGTTTCCTTCTTTGTCATATCATCTGTGGTCTTCCCATGGGAGACCGAAAGAAATGCGGGATGGTTCCTGACCGGTCAGTTTTTTGCATACATCATGAGAATTCACAGTTTCGTATTGGATTATGCATTTCTGTCCGATCTTCCTCTGCCAGTCTTCTGCTATATTTTCCGGCACGTACTCATAAGGATCATCAAGCGGAGTCTTATCAATATTGATTTTTTCAGACAGCGTTTCTTCTACCCTTTTGACCTCATAAAAATAAATGTCCATATCTTTTTCCAACAGCCTTCAAAGTATAGAAAGGTACTTATATGCCGATCTTAGCCATCCCTGTAGCTTATAACAAACAGCTGGATCTGTCGACCTGATATAGTCTACATTAATAGATATATATGTCTATTTCCCGAGGAGCAGATGAAACAGAAAGTGATCTTTTTCCTGTTGCCAAGCTTTTTTTTGTATCGTTTATCCGGATATGTTATGATGTTGCTTATAGAAAGGAAACAAAGAAATGGATCAACTGACTGCGCCGAAAATTGACCGTCTTCTTCGCAGCTTTGAAGATAGGTACCTGAGTCCGACACTCATGACTCCTAGACTGGCAGCTGCGATGGAACCTTTGTTTACGCTTATGTCCGACCTGTCGCCGCTGAGCAGGAATAATGAGGCGAAATCTATCTGGCTCAAGATTCCGCGCGGAGATATAGGGGACTATGACAGCTTTGAGGATCTGAAAGAATACGGAGAGGTTGAGACATATGAAGAATATGAATCAATGTGGAGAGAGGAATACCCCGATGCTGTCTGCTGGTATGAGCTTATGATCGTGGAAAGCTTCAACCGTGACGGAAGCTTATTTTTTCGGGCAGTTCGTTTAGGAGACAATACAGTGATCAGCGCAATCACGGAGGAACGGAACGTTGAAACGGAAATTTTTCCGGAAGATGATGCTATTGAATTGTGCAATCTGATCATTCCTGCAGTTTCCGATGCTATGGAAAAGATTCGGAAAGGGACCTACAATATGGAAGTGGAAGCTGAACTTCCATACCAGTTTCGGAATGGGGTGATCCGGCGCGCTGCGCTTTGGGAAAGGGATCCGGAGAACAAGGTAAGGTCCCTTGATGGTCTTTCAATGGAAAAGATAGAAGAACTGAGAAATCTGCTTCCGGAAAATGATGTGATGCGGATAGGACGTCTTCCCAGTATGACAGCCAACGATTTCTACAATGCCTGCTCGATCGGTTACAATGCATGCGGTTATGAGGATGATGGGCTGTCACCGATCGATCAATATTACAGGCATGCGGATGGAAGGGATGAAGGACTGAGCAGCAGAGGTCAAGGTGTGTCTTCCGGTCCGGGTATTGACCTGAATTCGCCGGATGCCTGGGATCAATGGTTCTTTGACAGGAAACGTTTCGGAGGTCATCCATGGGAGGTCTGCAGAGGCGGCAGCTTTACGCATCTTTCCGTATTTGTGATGCATGACCGGGATGAACTTGAATGGAAGATACAATCCGGCGAGATTAGCGCTGAAGAGGCGGAAAAATATCCTAACGGATACTATTTCATTGTCGCCGGAACCCACAGAATTTTTGAAGCGGTAAACTTTTATACCGCTTTGCGTAAAGCTGGGCTTCCTGTTCTTCTTTCTTCCGGGAATGAAATATTGGCACGGCTTGACGGAACTGATTATGTCGGTATCGTTTCTCATAACTCGACCTGGAGAGACTTCGAAGAGATAATCCCCGAGTCTTATGAGCCTGTCATTGATTTTATGCATGTATACAATGAAGAAATTGAAAAATTCGGTGATCAGATCGAATGGATTCCGGAAGAACCTGCCCGTCTTAAAAGAGATTATCAAAAAGTATCAAAAGAAGTTGGAGAAAATGTGGCGGCTGAAAATTTTGTCAAACTGCCTCCTCTGAAATAACATGTTCCACAAAGCTGTTGATCTCAAATTCAAAGAAGGAACCATCCTTGAAATGACATTTAAAGATGGCCTCGTCAAACAGTACGATATGGCTGTACTGTTTGAAAAATACCCTCAGCTTAAAGCCCTGGAATACCGTGAACTGTTTCTTTCCGGAAAGTTGATGGGCATGTATGGGATTGTCTGGAACGAAGACCTGGATATCGAGGCTGAAACGATCTATGAAGATGGGATTACTGTCAGACAGGAAAAGCCGGCAGAAAACATCGTGATTGGTGAAGTCATGTCCGCTAGAGAGGGGGAAAGGTTTTACCCCAAAAAACTGGCAAGAGCATCTGGAATCAACCAGCCAGATATTTCTTAAATAGAAAAAGGAATTGTAAATCCAACAGTTACCACAATGAAACCGATTGCATCTGCCTTAGGAATGAAATTATAGGTTTTCCTGGTACAGGAATGCTCTTATCGTTTCGAAAAGCGCTTCTAAAACAGGATAACGTAGATGTTCGTTTTATCAGGATCAGTTCCGTACTTTACCGCAACCTGAGAGAGGTCTGTTATTATATCCACATGAGCTATAGAAAACTATACCACTCAGCTTTACCACTTACAAATAGTTTAAAGTGGTAAATCTGATGGCAGAGACTCAGCACGTCCATATTTTTGTTTTTGGGCTGCTATGTTTATCGGGGATAGTAAGATTTTACAAGCGGTATAATACAGTGTTTATTTGAAGAGTATTCCGCAGTCAGACATCATGGTTTTCACTATCTCGTGAATGGAAAGAGCAGGATTTTCACGAAAAAAATTATATCCCTTATATTGGAGATGAATATTTCCGATATTTTTATTATTCTCAGTTATCTTTTCAGCTCTTTGAATTGCTTTTCTTACATCGTTCAACGTTAGCTTAGCCAAACATCTTTTGAAATTTTTTTCCTGCTTGAAGTGTTCCAAATCTTCAAAATTTTCCCCAAATGCATGATTGATTGGTTCCAGATACTGGCTCCTATGAACAAAAGACCTGTTGCATTCCTTCTTGTGCAAAATTATCCATAATTCAAAAGTGAAGTTACTGTATCCAAGAACATAATTAATTCGCTTTTGAGTTTTTGCCTCTTTCATCTCAGTTAGAATTTTATTAAATTTTTCAACATGAACTTGTTCATTGCTTTCCATATCGCAAAGATGAAAAACACAGGGAGTTGTTTTTGCATTTACTTTTTTATAAAAACTCCTAGGACTCTGTTCAACTTTTGGAACAACAGCAATATTATAAGTACGGTTTATACAGTTATTGATTTGTTCTTTGAGCCATTCCAAATACCATTGTTCAGTCTCGCCTTCGACTGTGAATGTAAATTTTTTTGTTTCCAGCATCTCAAGCATTTGCCAGTTCCTCATTTTCAATGACATTTTCAAGTAGAGGAGTGAAATCTATATCTCTAACAGCTCCGTATCGACTAACGAAGTAGTTGCTCATATAATCCTCACCTTTACGAACGCCATCAGCTGTACGAAAATCTGACAAAGCGTAATGAATGCTGTTGCCAGTCTTTTCATCCCGTTCTACAAACTTTATTTCATCTCTTCTGAGAAGAGAAGCATCGAGGAAAATTGGATTGTGAGTATTGAAAATCAATTGTGCACAGTTTTTATTGAGGCTATCATTGTGGAAAATATTGATGATATTCATCAAAGCCATTGGATGGATAGAGGCATCAAATTCATCTACAACAAGTGTTCCCCCATTCATCAAGGCGTAAAGAACAAGTGGAAACTCATTAATAAAGCGAATAGTTCCATATGATTCAAATACTTCAGCGGGAAGCAGTTTATCTCCAAAAATTGAATAAAGCTCACTATCCTCTTCATTTTTCTCTCCACCTGGTTTATAGCCCAGTGCGTTTGCTGTAACGCCAAATGCTTTTGCTGCGTCAGTCAATGTTTTCTCCACATAAACTGTATTTGCCTTCGGATCGACAAATTTTCTGACAACTCTCATATCTTCAGCATGAAATACAACTATGAATTTATTATTGAACCAATTAGTAATTACTGCAGCAAGCTTTTGTGCATAGATCGATTTAAATCCATTTGTAAGAAACAACTCTGTATCAGACAAACTGTCTGTCGCATACTCTATCATTTTCGGTGTTTTTCTTCTTATGCTTCTATTTATGTAACTCCGAATCGTTTCAGGAAGACTTACTTCAAGAGTGTCACTGCGAAAAAAGATTTGCTTCTCATTAACAATCAATTTCTCTTCTAATATCCGTCGATGATAATCCCTATCCAAAAAAGTTCCAAGATCGATTTTGATCGAGTACTCAATTAATAGACCGACATCTATAAAACGTATAAGAAACTCTGTCGGTGCTGAATTTCCGTTACAGTTCGGAATGAGTTCCAAAGCAGCAGATGCATAATTCGGTGAGGAAACATCTGCATTATCAATATTTCCTCTTATGACAATTGCCTTTAGCGTATCCATCGCTCCGATGATATTGGTTTTGCCGGATGCATTCGGGCCATAAATTACCGCGGAACAAAGTCCTTTATATTTTTTGTTTCCTACGGAATTAGTCAAAATACTATATTCCAGACCTTTTTGCTTTGGAGCAGGTGTCATAGAGAAACGCAACTCCTCTGAAAATGATTTGTAATTCTTTGTCCGAAACTCTAAAAGCATAACTCTGTCTCCTTTTTGCAAAAATAATAAAGTGCGCTCTTTATTATAATTAGAAAAAGGTATTTAGTTGACATTATATTACATAATTTTGCGAGATTTCTGCAAAATAACTGGTAATTAACCTGTGAATCTTTGCAAAACGTATTGATCAAATCTTTACACTAATATTCTGCATTATCCTCAGTACTTTTATTGTTGAATAGGTTTATATTTTTTTCTAACGACATGATTTTGAATTTGCGATATGCGGCCGTTCTTCCCTTCCATTAATGTCAGGAGAAATCATAATTTGCTCATCATATTCTTCTCCCAAAAAAGCAACGGATAATATATCCGTTGTTCAAAGACGAAAATCGGGATTATTTCCGAGGAAAACGAGCTTAATAACAATACCAACGGGCCTATGTGCAAAAAAAGATTCCCAAATGATCATTCCGAAACCTCAATTATGTTGTTTAAGCCGGTTATAGCCCTGGTTTTCCCAGTAATATCAACATGGGAATAAATATCCGCTGTTGTTGAATATGATGCATGTCCCAGAATGACCTGAACCTCTTTCATGCCTGCTCCCGATGACAGAAGCAATGATGCGCAGGTATGACGCAGGTCATGAAAACGGATTTTCCGAAGTCCATTTTTTTCAAGCAGTTTGACAAATGCAGCGGAAACATATTCAGGGGACATTGCTCTTCCATCTTCATACCTGCAGACAGGTCCCGTTTTGCATTCTATTTCTGAAAGCACGTTATATAGAGCATTGGGTATTGGAAGCGTTCGGTCAGAGTAAATCGTTTTCATCCTGTTGGACAACTCGGTTGTCTGCTTTCCTTCAGGATCACAGTATTGAACCGCCTTTCTGCATATATGGATGGTCCGGCTGGGAAGATCGATCTTATCCCAGTACAATCCGCAGATTTCTGATCTTCGGAGCCCCAAATATACCGCGATATAGACAGGCAGTTTTATCTTCGAGGTATCCGCAGCTGTCAACAGAGCTCTAACCTCATCCGTATTGTAGTAGGAGGCACCGGTATATTTTCGTACTGAGGGAGTCTTGATATGCAAACCGGGAGATGAAAGAGCATAGCCTTCATCTTCAAGGAACTGAAACATACTGTTTATATAGACACAGTAATGTCTGACTGTGTTTTCACCGGTTCCTTTTACCCGGATTGAAGAAAAGAAGCTGTCGATCTTTTTCCGGTCTATCTCTGATAAATTGACCGTTCCAAAATAATCCATGATCTCATTTCCCAGTCTTACATATCCCGAGTATGTTGACGGCTGTACAGATTTCTTTTTTGAGGCATTGAACAGTTCGACAGCTTTTGAGAGCGGAGGATTGTTTTTCTCAGCATCTATTTGTTTCTTTTGCTCCAGCCATGAGGAAACCAGTTCTTCCGCGGTCTTTTCTGCCCTGCGCTTATTTCCTTTTTGCACCGGCACTTTTGTGGAAATTGATTTCTGCCGATATTTTCCATCCTCATCCTTATAGGAAACGACGGCGTGATAATATCCTCGTTTATTCTGAAGTGAATATTTCATAGATCTTTTATCCTTCTGCAGTCCATCGGAAGAATATCTGACCATATCATTTTTCTTCATCCGGTTTGTTATTCTTTTCTTCGATCAGTTTATCGAAGATTGCATCTATCTTTGCTACCGCATCACCTGC
>JAFRIR010000014.1 GCA_017432685.1 Flexilinea sp.
AATGACGGCAGTCCCAATTCGATCATCTGCGCGATGATGTTCCGGGCGTTAAGCCGTGTCTACCGGGACAGACCGGAGGCCGCTCAGATTTCCGGGAAAATCGTCTGTAATTACCGGGCAGATGTCGGATGTCCGGAGACGTACCGGGATCTGGTCCGTATGCTGCATGTGAAATATACCACCGAGATGGCGGACTGGAGCATTGAAAAGCTCAGTACTACAGCCCGGGGCAGCATGTATCTGCAGATGCAGCCGGAATTCAGCGTGCAGGAATACCAGCGGCTGTTGGAATTCCGCAAGGGGATCGATGAACAGAAGACCTTCCCGGAAAAGGCGGAATATGCCTTGAAAAACAGTCTGATGCGGTCAGATATCAATGATACGTTTACTGTGAGCTATGTAGGGAATCTTGCCTGGGGCGGACTGGCGGAGTATATAGAATCAGTTTATTCCATAACCGATGGTCATCTGATGCTGGAAGTCAACTCACTGCCGGATAAATTCTGCATTTCATTCGAGCTGTTTAATAATTCCGACAGAAAATATCTGGATGCTTTCCTTCAGGTGATGGACGAAGAGGGAATCCCTTATACTGTCGGTGAAGCAGAAAAAACGAACCTGCCCGGGATCCAGCTGCCCGTTCCACATTCCTGACAGGATGTTATACCCGTATGAAAAAGAAAGAGATAACAGCATATACACTGATGACAGCGCTTTTGCTGCTGTCCGGCTTCATCCTTTTCCGGATGGATCAATCAAGACTTCAGTCGAAAATGCGGACTGAAAATCAGATAAAGCTGGATTCCGTGGCAGAGATGGTCCGATATATGGAAAGCATACGGGAAGCATCAAGGGCATCTATTGAAGCAGAGAAATATCCATATCTCAAAAGTGATGAGTTCCTTGAAGTTGCCGAACAATCCTTCAACGGCGTTCTGCTGCTGAGCACAGCCTCAGATGAGCAAATGCCTTTTGTCTGGAAATCTGAGTCTTTGGCAGGCACAGAGTTTCCCTTTGATCCGGCGCTCCTCCATGAATTGATCACGAGGATGCCCCGGATCGTAAAAACAGCCGGTTCGCGCTGGTTCTGCACATATTCCATAATCGATGAGGGCGGCTCGGTATTGATCTGGCTGATGCCGTACCGTTCGCTGATCATGCGCAGCATACTGCATGTCAGCCTGACCCAGGTATCGGAACTGATCATTTTTGTAACGATCCTCACATACTTCTTTTCTGTCCTGAAGTACATCACTACGCATAAGCTGACAAAACAGCAGGCTGCTCAATATCATCCGAAAAGCTTACGCAGGACTGTCCTGATGCTGGGGCTTGCCGGCGCCCTGATCGTATTCATTGCAACGGCTGTTTTCCAGACGCTGGATTCGATCCATGAAGAGAGCATCAACGGTGCAAAGCAGATAAGCCGACTGTTTGAATATGTCGGGAAAACCGTATCAGAACAGCTGGCGGATGAAAAGCAGCGGGAAGAAAAAATGTATGTGGAGCATGGCAGCCGAATCGCTTCCCTGATCGCACAGGATCCGGAAGCGGTCAGCCGGGAACAACTGACCGAATACTGTGACCGGTACGGCATGGATTTCATCATGCTCTTTGATCCGGATGGCAATGAGACCGTCAGCAGCACAGATTATGTCGGTTTTACGATGGATGCGGGACTGGGTGAAAACTCCGCGGATTTCCGCCGTCTGCTCATGGGAATTCCTTCTGTGATCCATGAGGTTTCTTTCGATCCCCTGACGGAACGGGAACGGCAGTTTATCGGCGTCAGGGTTCCCGTGGATGATCGATACGGTGCGCTTATCATGGCGATCCGTCCGGATATGAAATCGATCGATGAAATCGATATTCTCAGTCAATTTCATTTTCCCGATCATTCAAATCGCCTGATTTTTTATACAAATCAGGAAACCGGAGAAATTCTCAAAGCAAGCGACAGTACACTGATCGGGAAAACGACGGTGGAATGCGGCCTGCCGGAGAGAAGCCTGCAGGATGGTTATACGGATTTTGCTGTTTTCAACGGCGTCAACAGTTATGTGACCGTGGTGAAGCAGGCAGCAGTGGATTTCTTCTATGTGATCCGCAGTACGGTATTATTCAGCAGTACGCTCCCGATGGCTTTTGCTGCCATGGCTTCTTATTTATTTACATCGCTGATCCTCGGCTTGTTCTGCCTGAAAGAATATAACGCCGATACTTTCGAAAAAATGACGGACACTGTAAAACAGGCAATGACCGGAAAAACTACAGATGGATTTGAAAATGCTGAATTCAGCGATTTTTCCGATTTTTCGAAACTGCCGGTCAGCAAAGACAGAAGCGACATCCGTTGGACGGATAAATCGCCGGAATCTCAGGTGGGAACGATCCTGAAGATCGATATTCTTTTGCTGGTCATCCTGCCTTTATTGGTATATGTGAAAATATACGGGGACAATTCGCTGTTCCGCTTCATCCTGAACGGGAACTGGATGCGCGGTGTGAATCTGTTCGCCTTCTGCGCGATCATGATCGTTTCGATCTCCGGCGTGCTGGCGCTGATGCTCAGCAGCGGACTTTTGTCACTGGCTGCGGGGTTTACCGGACGATCGGGAGAAACGGCATGCCGGATGGTTTACAGCCTTATTTATTATCTGGTGTTTGCGGTGATCCTGTATTACATATTCGAATATGTAGGTTTGTCCATGAGTACCTATATTGCCTCCTTAGGTACCGCGTCCCTGGCTTTGTCGATCGGCGCCAAAGATATGATCGCGGATATGCTGGCAGGTGTCCTGATCGTGCTGGAACGTCAGTTCCTGGTGGGTGATATCGTGGAGATCGATGGCGTCCGCGGAAGCATTCTGGAGATCGGTGTACGCTCAACGAGGCTGCTGGATGACAGCAACGACATCAGGTTCATCAGCAACAGCTCCATCCGCAGTATCGTCAACAAATCTATCCGCGCCTCTGCCAATTCGGTGGAATTCACGCTTGTTACAAAGCAAAACCTGGAGCAGATCGAAGCATTACTGGTCCGGGAGCTGCCGCTGATCGGTCAAAAGTCCGATGTCCTTATCAGTGGGCCTGCGTTTTATGGAATTGTAAAGGTTTCCGGCAGCGGCAGATCCGGTGGAGAGAAATCGGTCACGGTTTGTATCGGATATCAATGTCAGGAACGGGACAGCGATGAGGCAAGAAACTTCGTGACCAGGGAATTCTGCCTGCTTTGCGAACGCGAAGAAATCGGGCTTTACTCTGATTCTGACCTCCGGCAGCGTTATCTGTTCCGTTCCCGGGACTGAATTTGGTCATATAAGCATCATGAGTCAGGTATAATGTGTCCCCGCATCAGGAAACTTGCGCCTGATCCTGACATCTGTTTGCTTTGAATTCAAAGGGAAAACCTGCTGATCCGGCACAGAAAAAATTCGAATGAATTTGCAGAATCGTTTCAATCTGTGGCATAATGAAAGTAATAAATATGCAATTAAGCCACTGTTTTGAATCGCTCAGGGAAGGATCGGGAAAATGCTGAATATATACTTCGGAGATATGCCGGAAGCTGTTTACAACACAGCTGTATATTTCAAAAATACGTATCGCGACAAATGGATCACTTCAGAATTAGGTGTAAAGATGATTAAAGATGTTGACAAATCCGATGTCGTCAGCGCCAACCTGATCGAAAGTCCTGTTTTGGGACCAATTCCTCCTACACAGTTATCCGGAGGTGTAAAAACACTTATCCTCATAGCAAATGACAGATCCAACATATTCAATGCCTCAACCTGCGGAAATAACTGCGCAAAGTGGATTCTTGAAATTGCACGGATTGAAGCGCAGCATCGCCGAAAAGTCGTTATAAATTTGAGGCATATGATGGATTTTGGTGATGGCACGTTCAAGATCAAAGTTCTGAATAACAACCGGATCGCAACGAACATGATCGAACTGCTTGAAGCCGGCGGAGAGTATGTGTAGCGGAGGATCCTGAATGAAAGGCATACAAAATGTTCGGGTATCAAACCGAAAAACAGACTACAGATTTGAATTGTACCGGAACATCACGGTTGTTCGCGGAGACAGCGGTACGGGCAAGACAACTCTTTATGATATGATAAACGCCTACACAAGAAACGGAACGCAAAGTGGTGTTCAGATTGCATCTTCCAAACCATGTGTAGCGTTGGAGGATATTGATTGGAAAAACCAGCTGAGAAATACATCCAACAGCATTATCTTTATAGACGAAGGCGCAAAGTTCGCCGCATCGGAAGAGTTTGCTCATGAAATCAAGCAAACGGACAATTATTATGTTTTCTTTATTCGGGAGGACTTGCATCAGCTTCCTTATAGTGTTGATGAAATCTATGAGATAAAGACCAGCAGAAAATACCATACATTTTCCCGAATCTATCAGAAAAATGAAGTAAATATTTATTCTCTTACACCCGTTAATGCAGTTATCAATTATGATACACTGCTGACAGAAGATTCTAAAGCAGGCTACACTTTTTATAAACATTATCTGTCTGATTCCGGGAAAATATGTGTTTCTGCCAATGGAAAATCATCGATTTATCGCTGGCTCCTGGAGCACAGAAATGACAAAGTGTGCGTTATTGCAGACGGTGCGGCATTCGGCGCAGAGATGGACAAGATCATGCAGCTTCAGCAAAAATATCCGGAAAACATTACGATATGCCTGCCTGAGTCGTTTGAATGGATGATACTCAAATCAGGACTGATCAAGGATAACGAAGTGTTCGATGTTTTAGCCGAACCATCCCGGAACATCGAAAGCAAGGAATTTTTCAGCTGGGAGCAATTCTTTACGCATTTTTTGATCCATAAAACGAAAGACACTTACATGGCATATTCTAAAAGCGAGTTGAATACGTACTATACCGTGCATGAGAATGCGGAAAAAATAGCTGCAGTGATTGTATTGCGAAAATAATGAGCATATGCTCCGCGTCTGTGAGATGGAAGAGAAGGACAAGGGGCTGACAAGGAAATAGGGAATAGGATGTAGGTGTTAGGGAATTTAAAGAGAAAACTCATGGCGAATCTCCATGCCATGAATTCTCTCTGCGGTTGCTCTCTCTCCAAAGTTTACCTTGAGAATTAATATACCACATTTTTTAAGATTTAAAATGATTAAAGATTAAAATTCATTAAGAAAGTGACATTTGTCCTGTGCAGCAATGAGAATTAAATAGAAGATGATGTATATGAAAAATTTTAAAGGAAGCTCCCGGTTATAGAGACTATCCCTTTAAACAAAACCGGTCATAAATTTTTTCAACAGATACATTTTAAGAAAAAATAATGGTATTATTAGATATATGATGATAACTGTTCAGTCGATGGCAATGACGCCCATTGAACAGATGAAAACAGATGTTTTTTTCATGCTCCTCCTTTTTTGCGGCAGTTCGGCGACGGATTGCCGCTGTTTTCATTTATAATTAACTTATGGCAGTTCAGCCCGTCTTTTTCCATTCCGGTCAATACCGCATCAAAACCGATCTCTATCAGGGTCCGCTGGACCTGCTGCTGGATCTGATCGAAAAGGCGGAACTGGACATCACGGTGCTTTCGCTGGCGCAGGTGACGGACCAGTTTCTGGAATATGTGCGGGCGATGGAGGAGGAAAACCCGACGGAGGTCTCTGCCTTTGTGGTGATCGCTGCCCGTCTGATCCAGATCAAGTCGGCGGCTTTGCTGCCGCGTCAAAAGGTGAATATAGACAATGTGGATGAGGACACCGGGGAAGCGCTGGCTCAGCAGCTCATCACCTACCGTCGGTTCAAAATGCTCTCTGATTCTCTTGCCGAGCGCGAGGATCGTCAGCTGCGCAGCTGGCTGCGGACCGGTGCGCCGGATGTGGGACTGGAACCGGCGCTGGATATCTCCGGCTGGAACGGCGGAATGCTGGCACGGATCGCTGCCCGGGTGTTTGTGCCGCCGAAGAAGGCGAAATCGCTTGAAAAGGTGATAAAGAAGCCCCGGCTCAGCATTCATGACAAGATCCGGATGCTGGTTTCACGCATTCGGAAAAGTGCGGTGGTGCGCTTTTCCAGCCTGCTGCGGACGGGGAACAAAAATGAAACGGTGGTGACGTTTCTGGCGATGCTGGAGCTGATCAAGCAGAACGCGGTGACCTTCCGGCAGGAGAGTAATTTTTCCGATATCGAGATCGAAAAGACCGCGGCTTTTGATGAGACCCGGGATTTCCGCTCGGAATTCGGCGACTGATCAACGAATGTAACAGTTCGGAATGAAGCACAACGAGACTGTCTTTTTGCTGCTGCGGAGTCAGCACAAAAAGACTGTATCGGTGATGCGCACCGTATGTTCTGAATAGATACCAGGATTTTATTATGACATGCAATTCACCCTCCAATTTATCGGATCGCCCTACGGATCGGCTGCGTCTTATTCTTGGGGATGAGGCGCTTGAAAGGCTTCAGAATGCCCGTGTGATGGTGATCGGCCTGGGCGGTGTAGGTTCTTCCTGTGCTGAAGCGCTGGCCCGGGGCGGGATCGGTGCGCTGACGCTGATCGATCGGGATGTGGTGGTCCCGAGCAACATCAACCGGCAGGCATTGGCGTTTCACAGCACGCTTGGTCAGTCAAAGACCTATGCCATGCGTCAGATGGTGAGCGATATCAACCCAGAGTGCAAAATCAGTACGCTGCAGGCCTTCATTGATAAGGATACGGTCCCGGATCAGTTAGGTTCCCTTCCCCGGCCGGATTTTGTTGTGGATGCCATCGATACGGTTTCGCAGAAGCTTGCAATTGCGGCATGGACTCAATCGGAAAACATTCCCGAGGTGGCTGCGATGGGCGGGGCGAACAAGCTCGATCCGACCCGGCTGCGTTTTGCGGATATCTTTGACACCGATACGGACCCGTTGGCGCGAATCATCCGCAAAGAGTGCCGCAAGCGGGGAATTCATGGCTTCCCGGTGCTGTATTCTGATGAACTGCCGCAAGAGGCGGAAGGGAAACGCGGCGCTATCGATGAGAAGGGCTTTGTCCGGGAGGGTGCGTCGATTTTAGGGACGATGAGCTACTACCCGCCTGTCATGGGGCAGATGCTTGCCGGATATGTGATCTGTAAATTGGCGGGTCTGGAATGGAAATGAGCGTGTGGGATGCTCATGTGCATCTGGATTTCATGCGGAATGCGCCGGATGTGGCCCGGGAAGCGGCGGAACTTGGGCTGGGTCTGTTCGGCGTGACCGTCACGCCGGACGGCTATGAACTTGCGGCAGAATTGCTGAAGGATGAGCCGAACGTTCACATCGGTGTGGGGCTTCATCCCTGGTGGGTTGCCGACGGGCGCTGCGGTTCTGTGGATATTACTCGTGTAGTTGAAGATGTGCGGAATACCCGTTATGTTGGGGAGATCGGGCTGGATGCCTCTCCGAAGCATGTTCCGGAGGGTTCGCTGGATTTGCAGGCGGCTGCTTTTGAGACGGTTTGTATTGCTTGTGCCGATTCGAGCTGTGTTGGGGAGCCGAAGATCCTTTCCCTGCATTCGGTTCAGGCAGCCGATTTGATGCTGGATATTCTGGAACGGACGGGATGTCTGGACAGATGCCGTTGTGTTTTTCACTGGTTCACCGGCTCGGGACTTGCTCTGAACCGGGCAGTGAAGGCCGGGTGTTTGTTTTCCGTGAATGAGATGATGCTGAACACGCGCAGAGGACGGGAATATGCCCGGCAGCTTCCTGCGGACCGGCTGCTGGTGGAGACGGACCTGCCGCCGGGTCAGGATGTGATGTTTTCTGCTCGGGAGATCGCTGATTCGCTGAATCGAACGCTTGAAAAGTTGTCTGTCATCCGCGGGGCAGATATACGCTCTGTGATCCGTGACAATTCGCTGAGACTTTTTGCGTAAGGAAACACCGAATCGTTTTCATTTGTTCATAAAAGCGGTATAATGCTCATGTTTAGCTTGATTCAACGGTATGAGAAAAAACATGGTGAGATTTAGCAAAGAATTACGGGAAAACCGCTCTCCCCGGGCGATTTTATTGAATATGCTGCTGGCGGCTGTCAGTTTGTTTGTGAACGGTTTTGGGATTTATCTGACCATTCAGGCGAACATCGGTGCGGCTCCCTGGGATGTGCTCAACCTGGGTCTGTCAAAGAGTCTTGGTGTCTTGTACGGGACCGCTTCCATCGCTGTGTCTTGTACGATTTTGCTGATCGATATTCTGCTGAAGGAGCCGATCGGCATTGCCATGTTCATTGATGCGATCGTAGTCGGAAAGTCTGTCGATTTCTTCAATTGGCTTGATCTGGTTCCACCGGCATCTTCACTGCTGACGGGTATCCCGATGATGCTCGCGGGACTGGTGATCCTTGCGTATACGCAGTATGGATATATGGCTGCCTCCCTTGGCTGCGGGCCCCGGGATACGCTGCTGGTTGGGCTGGCGAAGCGTGCGGGACGGCTGCCTATCGGTGCGGTGAGCATCGCGCTGCTCAGTACGGCCACGCTGATTGGCTGGCTGTTGGGCGGACAGGTCGGTATCGGGACATTGATCTGTGCGTTTGGCGCGGGACCGATCATGCAGTTTGCTTTTCAGTCGGTGCATTTTGAAGCGACACATATCCGCCATCAGCGGCTGAAGGATTCCTGCAGGGTGCTCTGTGCACGGAATATGTGATTTAGGTAAACCATTGATTGATTCGATAAATTTTCATCCTTGGGGTGTGGGTGGGGGACCTCTCATATTTCCGTCAGCGCGGCGTCCAATAGTCTATAATAATTACGCTCAAGTTCCGCGCCGACCAACTAATCAGCGTTTATATGTTACCATTCACGCGTTAGCCAGAATGGTTCTTGGAAAATTGAAAACATTCAAAATACTGTTGAATAAATTGTTGTCATTATAGAGGTTTGAATAAATAGCGCTGTTAGAGTATATAAAAGATGTGTATTATATGAGGAGAGATAGGAATTTGCCGTTCCTATGTGTTCTCGTGTTCCGAATTCGTCATATTATACAAGTAATACGCTCATGCTACTGATTATCAAGAGTGTTCCACATATCACATCAAATCTATTGCCGCTTTTCCTGCCTGTTCCTCCTGGAGCTTTCGCGGAATAATATACCGTTTACCATCCTTTACAAAATTAGCTCCCGTCTGCTTGAAATGAAACGGCGTATGAAAGAATCCACATTGCCGTCTTGTGTTCAGTACCCATTCGAAATGGCACGGTCTGGCATCGGGGCCGGATTCACCTCCGCAGATTACCTGCTCAATCAGTCCTGTATCCAGGTATTTGCTGATATCAATCAGCTCCAACATCGGCTCGTGAATGACTTCCCGATGCTTTATAGGTAATTCCAGAAGGACCGGCAGCCGTTCATCTGCGGTCTTCTGATTTTCACAGGTTGAACAGATAGTAACATTTTCATAGCCGCTACCCCAATCTACAGGAAGATTTACTCCAAACCTCTGGATCCTTTTTGTAATAATGTAAAAATGAAGGTCCGAGCGAACACGAATGTAATCCCACGCTTCTTTTCTCCAATCGTCCGCCTCCTCCACAAAGAAGTCAGAAGTCATGCAGGTGTAGACATATCCTCCAGTCTGCAGTTTATATTCACCGTTCTTTGATTTTTGTATCGGAAGCCGAAACAAAGAAGTCTTTGTCACTATGGAACTATCCTTGTCAAATTCTGCATCCCGCCTGTACATATAGCAATTCAGACATCCAGGACTTATTTTATGACATCCATGCCATGGATTCCATACACTCATACTTAATCTTCCTGCATTTCATCCGAATTGGCATACCAGATTTACAATGATTCCCGCAACAAAGGCGAATGCCATTACAAACACAATGTATAGCAGAAATCTCTTCCAGCCCATCGCTATCTTCAAGGCTCCAAGATTGGTAATCTTCGTAGCCGGTCCGGTGATCATAAACGCCGCCGCACTTCCCATGCTCATGCCATCCAGTAGCCACTGCTGAAGGAGCGGGATCGTGCCTCCACCGCAGGCATACAGCGGCACACCGATGGTAGCTGCCATCAACACGCCCCAGGCTTCATTCCCGC
The DNA here is from genome assembly GCA_017432685.1 of Flexilinea sp. Taxonomy (GTDB): domain Bacteria; phylum Chloroflexota; class Anaerolineae; order Anaerolineales; family Anaerolineaceae; genus Flexilinea. Next base: position 10,101 of record JAFRIR010000014.1, read on the forward strand.
CGAACACATCCACCATCACATCCTGCGGCACATATCTCTGAAACAGTGCCGAAAGCAGGATGCCAAACAGGAAATAAAGACCAGTCGCTTTTACATTTCTCCACAGATTCAGGAGATACCTGATCAGCAGATTCGGATGCGTGTCATGACTCGCCCGTTCCTCGAAGCCGTCAAAGTTAAAAAACTCCTTGTCACGGTAAAACAGGAACATCAAAAGTCCTGCCGCACATCCGCACAGGAAACAGGTTACGATCCGCACCGTTAGAGCCGTCACGCCAAGTGCCGCACTGTAGATAATCAGCTGCGGATTCAAAAGAATGGACGCCATCATGAAGGCCGCAATCCAGTCCTCCCGCATTCCATGCTTTCTGAAGGATGCCGCTATCGGTATCGTTCCATACATGCAAAGCGGTGAGGCAATCCCAAGAAGGCAGGCCGGTATGATGCCGAGCAGTCCCAGCTTCTTTCCCTGCATCCGGGAAAACGCACCATGTATTTTGTCCTTCGCAAACACAGAAATAAGCGATCCGATCGCCATTCCGAGAACCCAGTACCAGAAGATCTGGCGAAACTGGATATCGAAATAGTACCAGATATACACAAACTCCCTGTGCAGCACATTCCAAACATCACTCATCTATGATCTCCAACCGGTACGAACGGCTTCCGAGTCCAATCTCCTCTCCATGCTCGATGGCGTGAATTCCATTCCTGCTCTCCATCCTCTGGATCAGAGAACCTCCGTCAGGTGCGGCGTAGACGAAATCTACACATGCCTGATCGAGCGCAACAGGATCGAAGGACGCCAGTATGCCGATATCGTGCATATCCGGTTCCGCGGGATTTCCGTCGCAGTCACAGTCCACGGACAGGCGGTTCATTACGGAAATATATATCATCCTGCCTTCACCCAGGTAATCGGATACCGCCTTGACTGTTTCGGGAAGCGCCTCCAGCCACGCATCCTGATCATTGTGCATAATGTTCCCGGTCGTCCTCGTTCCTGCAGAGTGGACATAAACCTTTCCGCTCTTTGAAGACATTCCGATGGCTACGTTTTTGATGCCACCGCCGAGTCCCGCCATAGAATGTCCCTTAAAGTGGGAAAGGACAAGATAATAATCGTAATTGTCAATGTGGCTTCCGACGATTGCCCTGTCGATCCGAGTGCCACCGTCAAACGGAATTTCAATCTCTCCTTCCTCATCCAGAAGGTCAAAGTCCGCAAATGCAGTAAATCCGTGATCCTCTGCCGCCTGTTTTGCTTTTGCGATTTCAGCGCGGTTTCCCCCATATGCCGTCATACATTCCACAATCGTTCCATCAAGGGATTGCACCAGATCAGCAATCAGGTCGCCTCTGAGATAGTTGCTTCTCTCTGATTCTCCGGTTGAGACCTTTACCGCCACTTTACCTGTCGGGTTCCAATCGAGAGCTTTATAAATTGCAATCAGTCCCTCCGATGAAATATCAGAGGTAAAGAATACCACCGGTGCATTATCGTCAGAAGTCTGATAAGAAAGATCCGAGAGAGAAACATCTGCTCCTGACGTATGGATTACCTGACCATCCTCTGTGTTGTCCTTAACCGTCTCCTGCGTATCTGCTGCAGATTCATTTTCGCCTGCAGTATCATTTTCAATCTGTGATGGTACGGTCTGATTCTTCTGCTCCGTATTTCCTGTGTTTTCCACTGCATTTCCACATCCGGAAAGTAGCAGGCAAAGCATGAGCGCCAGACTGAGTATTTTTGATTTTTTCATACTGATTTTCTCCTTCCTTATCCGTTTCGTTCATCCGCCGGATTAAATCACATGAGACAGATATTCTGAAATACATTCAAGTGCATCTTCGAGAGCTGTCCCGGTAAATCCATAGCTGCCATTTGCAATCACCTTAAAATCAGCATCGGGAAAACTGTCTGCAACATTCCTCGCAAATTCCACCGAGATTGCCTGGTCGTTATCCCCGTTAAGTACCAGCACCTTGCCGGAATACTTCGCCATTTCCTCATAAATGTCATACCCCCATAGATCCGTGACATAGTTTCTTCCAAGTGTGATGCCGTGAAAATCCCATGTTTCCGGAACATCATCGATATCGTCAAACCTTTCGATATCCTCCAGAAAGCGAAGACCCGGATAGAGCAGGATCATTCCGGCAATTTCAGCCTGATGATTGATCCCGCATACTGCCGTTGGGAAACAGCCAAAGCTGGCTCCGATCAAAACAATTTTTTCCGTGTCAACGAAGTCCCACTCTTTAGAAGCGACAAGAACATCCTCCAGATCCTCAGCTTCCGTCATTCCTGAAACCTTTGTAAAATCACTTCGTCCGTTACCGGCGCCGTTGATAAAATCAAACGTATAGACGGCAATCCCTCTGGCGGCAAAATATTTTCCGTACTCCGCGCCGGAAGCGTGCGACTGAAGGAATTCATGGGAGAATATGATCAGGGGCACAGGACCGTCCTTATCAGGCAGATAAACTTCCCCCCATATGCCGGTTTCCCCGTCCCTTTTCAGCACGTCCAGGCATTCAGTGAGCCAAGAATAACTTGCCTGTAAATGACCGCTCTCCACTTGTGTACCCTCCATCCCGATCGTTGTGGTTTCTGCATATATCCCATCCTCACCGCTCTCCGCCAGGGTTATGTGCGGGTGGAAGCAAGCACTGATAAACAGCAGGAAAACCAGGATCGCTGCGCCTGTTTGCCGTAGCCAATTTTGCATTTCGCACCTCATTCCTTTGATCTGTCAGATCACAAAGTTTACAACGATCCCCGTCAGGAAGGAAAACAGCATCACAAACAGAATGTACTCAAGAAAGCGCCGGAAGCCGAGGACGATTTTCAATGCGCCGAGGTTCGTGATCTTTGTCGCGGGGCCGGTGATCATAAACGCTGCCGCGCTGCCAAGGCTCATTCCCTCCGTAAGCCATCCCTGAATGAGCGGGATGGTTCCGCCTCCACAGGCATACAGCGGTACGCCGATCGTGGCTGCCATCAGCACACCCCAGGCTTCGTTCCCGCCAAAGTGGAGGTCATCATGAACGCCGCCAGCCAATCGTCCCGCATGCCGCTCTTATGAACAGAAGCCGCCAGGGGGATCGTTCCGTACATGCACAGCGGCGAGGCAATGCCGAGCAGGCTTGCCGGGATCAGTCCCAGCAAGCCGTATTTGGATTCGCTCATGGAGCGGAACAGCCCGTGAATCCTGTCCTTCAGAAGGACGGAGATTGCGGAACCGATCAGGATGCCCAGAACCCAATATCGAAAGATCTGTCGAAACTGCACATCAAAATGGTACCAGATATAGATAAATTCCCGTTGCAAAATATCCCACAGGTTGCTCATCACTCATCACCAACCGTTTGTACCCTGAGGCGATCAATCGGAACTTCCGAGGAAGATGGATGCGCCGGTTTCCCGGTCACGAGCAAACTGAGAAAGGAATTCCCAGACAACCTTCGCCTCGGACGGCATCAGCCAGTGCGGTGCGCCTTCGACGGAAACGGCGCGGAATGTACAGATGCCTTCATCGTTGTAATAACTGCCAATATAATAGTTTTGGCCGTCGTACTGCTGTATTTCTGTTTGTCCTTTGGTCTGGAAGGCAAGCCCGATGAATCTTTCCGCAGTATTCTCAGAATCAAGTGTCCCGTCGTACTTCACGGGAGCGTTCGCCCCCGCCAGTGAAATCCACTCATTGACGGCAGATGTCTGCATGGGCATGGAATCACAACTGCCGCCATAGAAGATTGCCGGCATTGTATGCGCTCTCTCAAATGTTTCAGCACTGAAGCCCCAGTTCAGCGTACCGGACTGGATCGGGCCAGCGTCTTCCGTGATCCCGATGGGATTGAAACCGCCCGGCGCAACCGCCGCAAAGAGATCTGAATACGCCAACGCCACCGTCTGGGCCGCAAGGCCGCCTTTTGAAAACCCTGTCACATAGATTCTGCTCTCATCGATCGGGTATCCTTCACCCCTAAGCGTTTCCAGAATGCGTGGGATCTCATCAACGATGATATCATCGTTTTTTGCCCAGGGAACGACGGTAATAAACCCCTCCTTTCCCCCGAGTCTGGCAAACCCATAGGTCTCAGTTAGCAGGATATTGTTGTTATTCCCGTGAAGACAGAAAACCAGCGGGAATACGGCATCCTCTCCAAATTGCTCATCTGTGGGCAGAAAAACGGACCACATTCGATCTCTGTCGTGCGCGTCATAGATCTTCTTTTCCAGTCCCTGGGACTGCCAGTACGCGAAAATCGCCGGGTTTTCCTGGTCAGACAGTCCATAAGTGGCATAATAATACAGATCCCGGAAAATCAGTTCTGCCGCCTCGCTGCGAACAAAGGCTTCAGCGTCATAGTCTGCTGTTCTGCCTGCACCGCGAAGATATCCGGCAAAAACACTGCGCCCCGGTTCTGATGGCAATTCCATGGCAGTTTCTCCTTCAGCGCCTGAAGCCAAGGCCCATGATCCAAAGAGAATCACAGCGCAGGTCAACAGGCATAATTTTCTGATCCTCATCGTTCGCATCCTGACTCCTCCACTGGGTCACTCATCAATGACCACCAGCCGGTACGCCCGGGAACCAAGACCGATTTCCTCCGCGTGTTCCAGCGCGTGGATACCGTGCCTGGATTCCATACGGTTGATCAGACTGCCGCCGTCAGGGGCTGCGTAAACCAGATCCACACAGGCCTGATCCAGTGCCAACGGATCATAGGAGGCCAGAATACCGATGTCATGCATATCCGGTTCTGCGGGATTTCCGTCACAGTCGCAGTCCACGGAGAGGCGGTTCATCACGGAGATATAGATAAAATGCTCCTCGCCGAAATAGCCGGTCACGGCCTTGACCATTTCCGGCAAAGCTTCCAGCCAGGCGTCCTGATCGTTGTGCATGATCATGCCGGTGGTGCGGGTGCCCGCAGTATGGACATAGACCTTTCCGCTTCGGGAGGACATGCCGATGGCGACATTCTTGATCGCGCCGCCAAACCCGGCCATGGTGTGCCCCTTGAAGTGGGAAAGCACCAGGAAATTGGCATAATTCGGCACATGGCTGCCGACAATCGCTTTGTCCAGGCGTGTACCGCCCTCCAGGGGAATTTCAATCTCGCCTTCCTCGTCCATCAGATCAAAAGGCGCGATGGCGGTATAGCCGCGATCCACCGCAACCTGTTTGGCCATGGCGATTTCCGCTCTGCTGCCGCCGTAGGCAGTCATGCATTCCACGATGGTTCCGTCGACTTCTTTGACCAGAAGCTCGATCAGCTCCGGACGAAGATGATTGGAACGCGCCGATTCTCCCGTGGATATTTTTACGGCGACATTGCCTTCTGTCTGCCATCCAAGCGTCTGATAGATGGCGAGGAGCGCTTCGGGAGAAATGTCTTTTGTGAAATAGACAATAGGAGCGCTATCGTCTTCGGTCTGATGCTCAAGGGCTTCCAGGGACATATCCGCTCCGGCGGTATGCAGCACGGTGTCCGCGCAGGCGCTGACGGTGAGCAGCAGGGAAAGCAACAGGGCAAGTATACAGATTAATGTTTGTTTGCTATTCATGGGTTGACTCCTTTCTCTTCATGGATAGTCATCGTGACGTTTTCGATCATCGTTTCGTTCTCATGATTGTCCGGCTGGTTTCTTTCCATTTCGATCTCAAGCGAACCCGGAACTTCCTCCCCCGTTCTGATCTCGGCTGTATACAGAACAGCGCTTTCCCAGAAAAGGGTTCCCTCCAGCCGGATGCGGTAAAAGCCTTCCGGGACAGGATTGCCCTGATCGTCTGTCAAATCCCAGAGATATTCCAGATGGCCAGAGGACGGGGTTGCGCTGCTGATCGCGTCCAGCTCATTTTGAGACAGCGCATCCGGCTGTGAGGAAGCAACCCACGCAGCCAGGGACATATCCCGATTCCGGTAGCCGCGCCTTCCGGCAGAAAAGCTGGTGGCGAGCAATGTCCTGACAGCGTGTCCCTCCTCATCTTCTATCCACAGAGCGATCTGATTGGAAGCCATGGTGGATTGCCGCTGAAAGTCAAAGGAGATCAGGACTTCCGTCTTATTCGATTGCTCTTCGGACATGGCGGCTGCCGACAGGCACATGATCAATACGACAACGCATATCCATACCCGGAACAGATGCTTCTTTTTATCTGCCATCATCTCTGTGTCCTCTTTACATCAGATCCATTTTGTCCCAAAGGATGTTCCCCTTTGCATCGAGATATTCCTCATCCACATGGACGGCTTCCACTTTGCCGACAAATAGCTCATGTGTCCCCGGCATCATGCTGTCAACTACGCTGCATTCGATACTTACCGGGCAATCGGTAAGCAGCGGAGCGTTTATATATTTTGCGTCCTCCCAGTTCAGACCGAGTGCCGCAAATTTATCCCCGTCCCTGCCGGAATGGGAGCCGAGATACTCATATTCTTTCTTATAACCCTTTTTAGGCAGGTTAATGACAAAGCAGCCCCCTTCCTTGATCATGTGGTAGGAGAATCGGGAAGGAACAATGCCCACCATGACCATCGGCGGATCAAGGCTGACATTTGCCGTAAAACCGACCACCAGTGCATTATTTCTGCCGTCTTTATCCCTGCAGGAAACGATGGTCTGCGGAACCGGCTGCATGCACAGAACTTTATTCGCTGCTAATTTCTTCATCTCGAAACTCCTGTTATTTATATTGATTGATAAAATTGATTGCTGCCTCAGTTGCGGTCAGATTGTCTTTTCCATAGAAGCCATGCTCTGCACCTTCTATCTTAAGCAGCGCGGCAGCTTTCATCGTATCTGCTGCCCGCTCTGAATAAGTAATCGGAGCAATATTATCCGCCGTCCCATGAATAATCAGTGCGTTGCCTGTATAATTTTTCATCACTTCATACCTTCTTTGCAGGTGCCTTATGGAGTCCGAACCGCTCAAATTTATCGCATTCCGATCCATGAACAACACCGATGTCAATGACCGTTTCGATCTGGTCAAATGCGGGGATGCACAGGCAGCATTCTTTCGTCCCAAGTATCGCTTCAAAGGACTCGTTCCAGCTCCCGGTGGAAACAGCAATCCGCGGCGTAAAATCCATCACCATCTGCCAGGAGATCGTCATCACATTGTCACTGGTTCCGTCATTTTTTGTAACCAGGAGGACGGCACCTGACTCCAGCCAGGTGAACGCCCTCCTGATACTCTTTGTCTTCATGCTCATTTATATGCGTTCCTATAAATTGTCAGATAATCATCATCCGACAGAGGAAGCGGATCCGCCGTAATATCTCCGCCCAGCACCTCGTGGAGCTTCGCCGGATACTGCTCCAGTTCCTCATAGGTGATCCCCGCATCGCTCATCTTAAGGTCTGCACATCCGACTGCTGCGATCAGATCATCAAGCGCCTTGATGAAATCCTTGCCCGATGTTGCTTTCTCCACGCCCATCGCCTTTGCCATCTTAATCATGTTCTCTTCAGCAGCCTTCCTTTCAGCAAAGAAGTCATAATAGGCATGGGCAGTCATGATAAGACCTGCACCGTGTACCAAATCGGGATGGAAACTGCCCATCGTGTGTTCAATCGTATGGGCGGAGGTACACATCATATAATAGCCTGCGAAGGTATTGGCATATGCCATCATCTCCCTGGCTTCCTTGTCATTCCCGTCCGCTACTGCCCGCGGAAGATATTTTGCGACAAGCTCGATTGTCTTCAAGGCAAACATCTCCGCCATCGGATGATGCTTGGTATTTACGACCGTCTCGGAGGCGTGAAAAAAGGCATCCATTCCCTGATATGCCGTGAATTTCGGTGGAACACTCATCATCAGGTCGCTGTCCACGACAGAAAGCGTCGGAAACATGGACAGGAAGAAGATGCCGGTCTTCTCGTCCGCCTCATCATCAGAGATGACCGATGCGATATCCACCTCGCTTGCCGTGCCTGCGCTGGTCGTAATGCAGACGATCGGGAGCGCCGGGTTTTCGGGATTCTTCTTGCCGCCCGTGCCGGACAGGGAATAGTCCCAGATATCTCCATCATTCGCCGCCATCAGCGCGATACACTTTGTACAGTCCATAACAGAGCCGCCGCCGAGCGCGATCACGAAATCACAGCCGTTGTCCCTGACCGCCTTTGCCCCGTCCATGACGTTCTGTCTGATGGGATTCGGACGGATACCCTCAAAAAGAACATGCTCCACGCCCGCCATATCCAGCTGCTTTTCCAGTCTCTCCAGATAGCCGTACTTCTTTACAGACTGTCCTCCGATAGCAATCAAGGCCTTTTTTCCGGGAAGCTGCTCCTTGTGCAGATCGTTCAGACTTCCGGGTCCAAATAATACTTTGACGGGATTGTAAAAAAAGAAATTGTACATAAGTATTTCTCCTGTTTCGTTTTTGGCACGGGGCATCCGCCCCCGTGAGTACCGTAGTTGCTGACTCTGAAAAGATTTTACCACTGCTCTTTCTATATTTCACTATCAAATCTTTAGATATTTAGTGGTATTTTCTTATTTTCTGTGGTATAATGATTTTATGCATACCATATGCCACCCATGAAATGCTCTGAAAGGAGAAGGAGTTTATCCCATGAATCACAAAATGCTCGAACTTGCCATTCACAAATTGGGAAAGGAATTTGATTCCCTTGATCTGACATTCCACAAGATGGAGAATGCGAAAGAGGGTGACGTGACATCTTACTGGCCGGGGCCTCCGGAAGACGATATCCTGGTCTGTGTCTTTCAGGGCACTTATATCCACGAGCCTTTCCACAGGCAGGATTTCTTTTTCATCAACTACGCATACGACCGGGACTACCATACCCTCTGCGGAAGGCCGGATAACCTGATCACCGTTAATGAAAATGAATGCTATATTGGCCAGCCTTACAGCGGTTATGGCATCCGTTGTGACTACGAAACGGAATCTACGATCATTGGCATTCTCATCAAGCGCGACACATTTTTTAAGCAATATCTGCCGACTCTCTATACAGACGCCGAATTGTTCCGTTTCTTTGTCGAGCCGCAGAAGAACCGATTGTCCGAGGAATACCTGATCCTTCCCGTCACAAAAGATCATGCCATCCGCACCATCCTTGAACTAATGGTTATGGAATACGCGGACCGGCAGGAGGACACGCAGGCAGTCCTGAAAGCCATGCTCCGCACCCTGTTTCTTGAGATTGCAAGGCGCTATCGTCTGGAAAACACAAGGATTGCTCCCGCCACCCCTGCCGAACGGATCATGCAATATATGCAGGATCACTCGGACATCGTCACCTTAAAGGACATTGCGGAGCATTTCTCCTATAATCCCAATTATGTCTCTGCCCTCCTCCGCAGGGAGACCGGCCGGACCTTTTCTGAAATCCTGCTGGAAAAAAGGATGGAAAGAGCCGTGCTCCTTTTAGAGAACACGACCCTTTCCATAGAAGAAATTTCAGCCATGCTCGGATACACCAACCACAGCAATTTCTATAAGGCTTTCCGGGAGTACTACCACGCTTCGCCGAGAGATTATACCCGAAGGTAGAGGTCATTATATTATTCTACATACACGATATTCTCCAGCTCTTCCGGATATGCTGCATGAGGAGCCGTATCATCCGTATACCCAAACACGATAACTGCCTGCGGCTGTGCACCCTCCGGAATCTTTGCGGCAGCTGCCACTTCCGGGATATTGAAAGCCAAAGTTGGGGATTCCAGATAGCATGAACCGAGCCCCAGCTTCGTTGCTGCCAGAAGAATATTTTCCCCTGCGCAGGCGGCGTTCGCTCTTGCCATTCCTGCGGTATTAGGATCAGCTGCCTTAGCGTCAAACAGATCTTCCCGTTCATCTTTGGTGAATCCGGCATAGGTTTCTTCCCATTTCTCCGCAGCTGCCAGCCTCGGACTGAGCTTTTTTTCCTCATAGGCGAATTTGTCATTCAAAAATTTAGGGTCAATCATTTTTTCTATGTGATGGGAGGCAATAAAAGGAGAAAATATTGAAAAAAACGAGGATCGTCCTGTAAGATTAGGATGAATGAAATCAATCAAAAAAAGGAGGATCCTTAAAGTCAGTACCACCACTTCAAGTGGTGGTTTAAGATTGCCCCTGTAAGGGGCAAATTACCTGCTCGCCTAAAAGGCGGCATCGAAAGCCAATCACTTGCTTCCTCACAATGAGGCTATTTTACTGCTCTTGATTCCTCGTACGATTCTTCCTGTTGCTCTTTGATATATTTCTTAATCGTTTCTTCGTCAACATTTCCAACTGTTGACACATAATATCCGCGAGCCCAGAAATCTCTTTCAAATTTGTTCCCTAATTCCGGATGTCTGTCATATACCATCAATGCTGATTTTCCTTTCAGATATCCCATGAATTCTGATACCGACAATTTCGGCGGAATACTCAAGCACAGATGTACGTGATCTGAACACACTGCTCCTTCTATTATCTCCACCTTCTTATATTGACATAACGTCCGGATTATATCCCGTACATCGGTTTTTACTTTCCCATACAGCACTTTCCGTCGATACTTCGGGATAAATACAATATGGTACTGACATTACCATCGCGTATGTGATAAACTATTAGCCCGAATTATTCATGAAGCTTTCATAGGCTTCGAAACAAACATGATTTAAGTGACAGTTGAAAAGCCGAACAGCTTTCAGACCGGATTTGAGAATTCTTTGCAGAAAAACAGGCACAGTACTCCCTTGGTCTGGTGA
>JAFRIR010000125.1 GCA_017432685.1 Flexilinea sp.
GAGAAATAATTTTGCAGCTGAAACAATGCTGACCAAAGGTACGAAAGGAATTGACAAAATGGCAAAATGTGAAGCATGCGGTAAAGCGACAACTTTCGGTCACGCCCGAAGTTTTTCACAGCGCGCGACAAACCGGGCATTTCACCCGAACCTTCAGCGCGTCACCGTTATGGAAAACGGGAAGATGGTGAAAAAGACATTGTGCGCCAAGTGCATCCGCACCCTGGCGAAAAGCGCAAAATAAGCGATTGATTTCATAAAAGAGAAAGCAAGGGGCTGTCGCAAAGACAGCCCTTATTTTTGTGATAAAGCAGAGAATGATTGGCTAAATCAGTGATAATTTCATCAAAAGTTTTCAAAGAATCGGATCGAAGGTTTCCTCTCGGTAAGAGTTGCAGAGCAGGAGCCGCGCCCACCTTGCAGCAGTATTATTCTTGTTTGACGCCTATGACGATGTGGTGATCGTCGCTTTCCCGCGTTTTTATGGTCTGCAGGGAATAAGGTGTTGGCTGTCCGTTTCGCAGCTTGTGAAAGAGCAGCGCCATCGGCTCAGCCTGACCGATCCGGTGCAGCAGGTTGTCCTTGTCGGTTGCTTCTCTGACCTTGTCCCTGTCCTCATCACAGACAGTCTCCAGCAGTTTGCTGCGGGCTTCTGTAAAGAAGTCGATCCCGCCGGGGCGGATCTCGAGCTTGCCGTCCCCGCCTGTAAAGAATTCCAAATAATAGTCTGTTGCCAGGTCTACATAGAAAATGCTCTCAAAGTTGCTGGTCAGCGCTTTCGAGATACTCATACAGGTCTTTCGGATTTCCGGCGATACCATTGACTTTTCCTTCGCACGTTCGATCAGGAAGCGGTCGAAGTCCGCAGGCGGCACAGGCTTGGAGAAGTAATAGCCCTGTACCAGGTCGCAGCCCATGGCTTTGAGCACCAGATATTGCTCCTCGGTCTCCACACCTTCTGCCACTACGGGAACGTGCAGATAGTCCGCAATGTCAATGATCAGCTCGATCATGCGCACGTCCCGATTCTCTCCGAAGGCACTGCGAACGAAGCTCATATCCAGCTTCAGAGCATCGATGGGCAAGTGAGACAGCATCCCAAGCGATGAATAGCCGGTTCCGAAGTCATCCATCTCAATTCGAAAACCCATGCCCATCCCGCGCAGCTCCTTGGCCGTAGAAATCACCTGGGCTGAATCACCTGTATAGGCAGACTCCGTGATTTCCAGAGCGAGGTCATTTGCGCTGAGTCCATATTCATTCAGGATCTCCTGGAAGATATTTTTCAGATTTGGTGTCAGCATGTCGATGCGGGACACATTCACAGAAACCGGCACGGAATAACCAAGCCGATCTTTCCAATCCCGAATCCTCGCGGCAGCTTCGCGCCACACATACTGATCAAGATCCAGTATGAGGCCGTTGTTCTCCAGCAGCGGAATGAACACTGCCGGACTGATCATTCCCAGTTCAGGATGATCCCAGCGTACCAGAGCCTCCGCACTTGCGAGCAGTGGTTTGTCGGTGCGAATGTCAAACTTGGGCTGGAAGTATACCATGAAACGGTTATTTCTCAGTGACGGCTTGAAGTCCTCCAATAAGCGTGCCCTGTACAGTTCAGCCTCGTGCATCTCGTTGTTGTAGATCCCGACAGGTTTTAAATAACCGCTCTTGACTGCATTCGCAGCAGTTTTGGCATAATCAAATCGGCGTTCGATTTCAAGCATCTTGTTTACGTTTGCATAGACGCCCAGGCGCAGCCGCACACGGTTCTCGGAAACGTCCTCGCCGGTCAGACCATCTGATGCTTTGTCCAATATCGTTTCATAATCTTCCCTGTGCGGGCAATAGATGAGGAAGGTGTCTGCGCCTCGGCGGCAGCCTACGCCTCCTAACTCACGGGAAATCTGACGAACCCTGGCGCCGATCCGGGCAAGAACACTGTCTCCGTACTGCTTTCCATAGCGTTCGTTGAGAACATGGAAATCGTTGACATCCAGGACAACGGCATCCATTGGCATATCGGTGTAGTGCTGATCGTACATCCGGACGTAACGGAGGAAGTAGTCCATGTTGAAAAGATTTGTCAGGCTGTCGCGCTCGGTCGTCTCAATGATGTTCCGCTTCTCTGAAAGCTCAATACATCGATTCACACGTGCCTGAACGATCTCCACTGTGGGATAGGGTTTGGGGATAAAGTCCATCGCACCGTATTTCAAGCATTCGACCTCTGCACTCTGGTCTGCGGTCATCACGATAACAGGAATATCCTTTAGTTCTTTTTCTTCTTTCATTACCTTCAGCACTTCCATACCGCTGAGCCGCGGCATCTGAAGATCAAGCAGGACAATAGCTAAATCCTCGCGATGAGCCTTGATCACCTCCAGAGCTTCGATGCCGTCGGAAGCGTACAAAACTTCATAACCATATGAGAGCATATTCCCAAGTATCATTTGATTGATCTGCTCATCCTCAACAATGAGAATATGCCGTTTGAGCCGCAGGATGTCTGTGTTATCATTTACTGCAAAGAGAGGTTTCGCTGCAGTTTCAAAGTCATCCCGGGTGGCAGCTCCCATGCCTTTGAGCAGCTGTTTCTCCTCATACATCAAAGAATCCGCCCGTTCAAACACATCATGGAAACGGGTATCCTTGCCCGGCTGGTAATCTGAAAGACCACCCGAGATAACTACATCCTCGGCGCTGATGTGTGCCACGGAACGATCATGAAGAGCCAGCAGCAGTTCTTTGCGGATCAGGTAATCCCGTCCTGTCAGGATCACAACGAACTCGTCGCCGCCTGTTCTGAATACCGGGCTGTGCTGGAAGATGTCACAGATCATCTGGCTGGCTTTGATGATGTACTCGTCACCTGCCTTGTGTCCAAGGGTATCGTTGATTTTCTTTAAACCATTCACATCGCAGACAACGACAGCAAATCTCTCCTCTGTCTTCTCCGCGATCGCCCTGTCAAAGTCTTTTTCGCGCAGGAGAAATGCATGTTTGCTTTTTACGCCGGTCAAGGGGTCTGTGAAAGCGACTGTGGTTGCCTGATCACGTTCCTCAACTGCTTTTTTCTCCCACTTCTGCTGGGATTTATAGTTAGCGAGAAGTACGATGAGCGAAAGGCCAAAGAGGCCGGTGATAAGCAGTCCGCTGAGGTTATCCGAATTATGGAGCCGATTCCGCTGAAGTTCTATGAACTCCTTTTTGTCCAATGCGAGCATCTCACTGTCTGCCGTGCCATCCATATAGCTGTAGATATCATCGATAACAGCATCCCCCCGGCTTTCACTTGTACGCTCTGTCAAGGTCATCGCCATGAGAACGATGAACGCCAGCAGCGCCATCCAGACGATAATTGCTTTACCGAATTTCCTTGCGTGATCCTTGCGGATGACCCGGTTGAAAAATAAGAGACCTATCAGCGTCCAGACTGTCATTAGCGCATAGGTTTCTGTCTCGATCGTATGGTCATAGAAGAAACTGGGGAACAGAAGGAATACCAGGAAAATGGCCAGAATGATCATGCAAATGCCGCTGAGGATCCGATTTTTCAGGCTGCCTTCCTGTTTTGATGCTTTAAAAACTGCTGCAGAGGCAAACCCGTAAAGTATGGTCGCTCCGATCGTGGTGGTGTCCACGATCCAGCCTATTGGCGTTCTGCCCAGGAATGGAATCGGAAGGGAAATCAGCAAAATCAGGATGATGGAATTTTCGGGTATCTGTTTGTCGCTGAGCTTTGCATAGTGCTCAGAGAGGATCCCGTCCTGGGCCACGGCATAGCACAGGCGGCTGACGGTGCGCAGCATGCCGATCAGACTGGTAAGTATGAGGGCCAGAAGGGACGCCATCAGAATATAAATGCCCGGGTTTCCAAGGTAATAGTGTGCGGCATAGAAAGCAGGCAGTCCTGCAATCCCTTCAAATTCATCCAAACGACGAATATAATCCAACCAACCGGAGCAGCCCTCCGGGTAGGCTGAAATACTCATCAGGATGATAAAGATGTACAGCAGGGTGGTGACAACCAGGGAGATCACAAGGACGCGGAACATATTGCTGTGCTTGAACTTATATTCTGCGGCAGAGTGAGAAACGCTTTCAAAGCCGATAAAAGCCCATGGTGATATGAAAGCAATGCGCAAGACTTGTCGAAGAGCGTTCTTGTCCGGAAGAAAGGCTGGTTCCATCGTCATTCCGCTGGAATGATGCCCCAGCATGGCTGCTACAAAACATACGGTGATGCCGACGGTAAAGGTCAGTACAAGTATTTCCATGCATCGGGCTATAGCTTTTTTGCTTTTTATACATAACAATCCGACAAGTCCGATCACGATGATGGTTGTCAGAACTTCGCCCAGATAAACCTCATACCCAAAGACCGTATAGAGATAGCCAAACCGCAGTATGCCCTGCAGAAAGTATCTTGTAAACAAGGGAATGCTTGTGGCATTCGCCCAAAAGATGGCAATGTAGACCAGAAACATGAACCATGCCGCCAGAAAGGCACGGTCATAGCCAAATATGTACTTCACATAGTTATAGAGACCGCCGGTACCGGGGTAGCGATTCGCCAGAAAGTGATAGTGGTGGGCGACCATCAGCATCATGATGAACCCAATCAGCAGACCGAGAATCGAGCCCAGCGGACCTGCCTGAGAGAGATAGGTCTGGCTGGTTACAACAAGCGCCCCCCAGCCAATGGCGCTGCCCACAGACAATGCCCAAACGGCCAGAGGTGAAAGATAAGGCTGCAGGCCGCTGCCCTTGTTACCGACGGTTGTCTGTTTTTCCACTGTATTTCCTCCGATCACTGCATTCGGGATAATTCTTTGCACTTTAATCCTGAATACATTATAAGAAAATCCCATGGCAAAAGCAAGGGGGTAAACAAAAAAAATGAGATTGCGGCAATCCCTTTTTTATTATCATACGATTCGGATACAGCGCTAAAAGTTTATGGTTCCTTCCGATTCTCTGATCTGCTGCCGGAAGGAAGTTGAACAAGAATGATAGCTGCAAACATCACGGTACAGCCCAGCAATTCCCGTGGTGTCATCCGTTCATGCAGGAGGATCGCGCCTCCTAATACCGCAAAAACCGATTCCAGGCTCATCAGCAGGGATGCAACGGTGGGGTCGGTGAATTTCTGGGCCACCATCTGCAGGGTATAACCGACCCCGCCGGACATAATGCCGCAGTAAAGAATAGGAATTGCGGCTGAGCGTACCTGATCCCATGAAGGAGTCTCCATGAGAAAAGCGGCAATGGCCGATATTACTGTAGTAGTCAGGATCTGGATGGCGGAAATCTGCAGCGGGTCACCCAACTGAACAAAATGGTCACAGCACAGGATCTGCCCGCTGAACATGACGGCGCATAAAAAGAGAAGCAAATCACTGTGTGCGAGACGGAACCCTTCCGTCATGCACAGCAGATACATACCGACAACACTGATGAGGACCGCGATCCAGACCAGCGGGCTGTTCTTTTTTCTGAATAACACAAAATTGATAATCGGAACCAGCAGAATATACATGGCTGTGATGAATCCGGATTTCCCGGCGGAGGTGGAGACCATCCCGATTTGCTGAAAGATACTGGCCGCTGCAAGAAATATACCGCAGCATATCCCGCCGAGGATCGTGTTTTTACTGCGGATCCGCGCTGCTTGCGGGTCGGTTTTTGTGATGTTTCTTTTCTCTCTGTTTTTTTCTATGAGGACGGCAGCGCCGATCACGACAGCAGCCAATCCCATCCGGACAGCTGTGAAGGTGAGCGGTTCAATGCTTTCCATGCCTTTCCGTTGAAAGGCAAAAGCCATTCCCCATATCATCGCTGTCAAAATCAGCAGCAGATTCCCCAGCGTTTGTTTGTTTTTCATTGAAATAAAACCACCTGAAAATTAAAATCTCTCGTATCTATTCAGAACGAAGCACACGGAGACTGCTCTTGTGCTGCCGCGAAGCCGGCACGCAAGGGCTGTATCCTGTGTTGCGCTGTTAGGCACTGAACAAGTTGCAATCTATCGATACAAAATTATAACCATTCAGATTCTGAAACAATGTTTCTGTCCTTAGAATGGTTACCCGTGATGCTGTTTGGAAAAATACAGCGCTTGACACTGTACGATAAACATATATAATTTATTTAACAAGAATAATACTATATTTGCAAAGCGGAGGGTGAACGTCATGAAGAAGCAAATCCTGTTTTTTTTGCTGACAGCAGCATTGCTTTTTGCTGTGCTTCCGGTACAGGCTGGAGAGGAACTGTTTTGGTCAAATATGAATGATTCGCCGGTGAGGAACCGTCCGCCGTTGTATAAAGTCATCAATGTCGGTGAGACTGAAGAACCGGTGCTGGTTCAGCGCATCCGGACCTATCATTGGAACAGTGGTGAAGGCGCAGAACCGGGGACGATCAGCGTTTATGAAGGAGAAACTGAAATCGGCTCCTGGAAGGCTGTCGGCCGCAGTGGTTATGGCGCCTCAAATGTGTATTGGGATGCGCTGGTGGATGTGATTTTCTCGCCGGGGCACAGTTATACCATCAAAGATTCGGACCTGGTCAGTATGAGCTATAACGAAGCCTCTGATAACTGCGGTATGTTTGAAGTTTACGGAGTCAGGCCGGTCCCGGAGGGATATATTGTTGCTTCACCGCAGAAAACTGCTTCCGAGCCTTCGGTAACGGAGGTCCCGATTACCCTTGTTACCCAGAATTCCGTCTCCCAGGAGCCTGTTTCACGGAATTCTGTTGTTTCCGGAAACAGTAACGCTTCAGCTGTTTCATCCACGGCTATGATCCCCGTGGATACGTTCCAGTTCGGCCGTTATGAACAGGATAACAATTCGGGGAATGGTACGGAAGCGATTGAATGGCAGGTGCTTACCGTATTGAAAGACCGCCAGCTGGTTGTCAGCCGTTATATTCTGGATTACCGGAATTTCTCCGACAGCATCAATGGTTCCCAATGGGATTCCAGTGCAATGCGCACATGGCTCAACGGTGATTTTTACAACAATGCTTTTACTGCAGCTGAGAAAAACAGTATTCTTCTGGTTACAAACAGCAATCCGAACAATGAACGTTACGGAACACCGGGCGGGAGTCAGACGCAGGACAGAATTTTCCTGCTGAGCATTGATGAGGCAAATCGCTATTTTACTTCATCCGGATACCGGGTGACAAGACCGACTGCTTCTGCACAACAGAAATATGATTCTTCCTTCGGTTTGGATTCTTCCGCATGGCTGCTGCGATCCCCGGGAGCTATGGAAAACACCTCCGCATTTGTAAACGGGGACGGTTCGGTCAATTATGAAGGGTCTTATCAAAATCTGAGCGGCATTCCTACGGAATATGCGGTGCGTCCTGCTTTTTGGATGAGTACCGGACCGGCCTGTCTCACGGTCAAATATATCGGCGGAAGCTGCCTTTCGCAAGTACCGACTGATAAAAAATGTTACAAAAAGGGTGATAAGGTGACGGTGCTCTTTGATCCGGTGGAGTATGTGCCGGGGCTGATCTTCAACGGGTGGGACCGAACCGGTGATGGTACTGCCGACCACGGTTATTACTATAACAGCTTCATCATGCCGGATCGGGATGTGGAGTTGACGGCTATCTGTTATCGACCTTACCAACCCCAATATAATAATCAATATTATGATGGCACGATCATTGATGATAATCCGCAGGAACGTACGCCAACTGATCCAGATCGTGGTTCGGCGCTGTATCCGGATTATGATGTGGAACCGATCTACGATTATATCCCGGATTATTCCTATGACCCGGACTATTCGTATGTTCCGGACAATGATTATAGTCCGAATTATAATATTGTTCCGGATGGACAATGGTGGAATATGAACGGCGTAGGGTAAGATCGAGAGAACGCTGATTAGTAAAGTGTGAGTGGGTCGGTTTTATGCCGGCCCACTCACACTTTGTTTTGGTCTGACTGCCAAACCGTCAGCTATTTCTTTTCGATTACCGCGCTGTAGATGCTGCGAATGGCGGCTTCGTAGTCTTCTTCCGCGACACCGACGATGATGTTCAGCTCGCTGGAACCCTGGTCGATCATGCGGATGTTGACGTTGGCGTCTGTGATAGCCTGGAAGATGCGGGCTGCGATGCCTTTGTAATAAGCCATTCCCTGACCGACGATGGCGATGAGGGCGATGCCGTCCTCTACATAAAGCGTATCCGGCTGGACGGCTTCCTGTATTTCTGCCAGCACCTGATCACGGACCGGTTCCAGATCTTCGGTGCGTAAAATCAGGGACATGGTGTCGATCCCGGAAGGCAGATGTTCAAATGACAGACCGTGGGCAGCGATGATGTTGAGGATCTTGGCGGTGAATCCGACTTCACTGTTCATCAGATCCTTTTCGATCAGGATGGAGCTGAAGCCTTTATGCCCGGCGATACCGGTGACACTGCCCGGGTCGGCATTTTCCGGAAGATGCGGGATGATGAGAGTACCCGGGTCTTCCGGATCATTGGTGTTGCGGATGTTGATGGAAATATTCGCCTGTTGGACGGGGAAGACCGCATCTTCGTGCAGGACGGTCGCGCCCATGTAAGAAAGCTCCCGCAGTTCCCGATAGGTGATGATGCGGATCTGACGCGGGTTTTCAACGATACGGGGATCGGCGGCCATCATGCCGGAGACGTCGGTCCAGTTTTCATAAATATCTGCATGGACAGCGCGGGCGACGATGGACCCGGTGACGTCCGAACCGCCGCGGGAGAAGGTGTGGATCTTCCCGTTGGGAAGGGAACCATAGAACCCCGGGAGCACTGCGCGGAAGGTGACGGTGAGAACCTTTTTCAGGTCTTCTTTGGTTTTCTGGAAGTTCAGCGAACCGTTTTCGTTGAAGTGGATGTAATCTGCCGCATCAATAAATTTGTAGCCCAAATGGCAGGCAAAAACTTTCGCGCTCAGGTACTCTCCCCGGCTGGCCATATAGTCTTTTTCGGGCTCTTTCAGCAGATGCTGCCGGATCGTTTCGATTTCGCTGTCGATGTCAAAATCCAGTTCCAGATCGCGGATGATCTCCGCGAAACGTTCCCGGATCTGGTTCAGGGACGGTTCAAAATCTTCACCTTTGACTGCGGCGTTGTAGCATTGATAAAGAAGATCGGTGACCTTGATGTCATCGGAAGATCGTTTTCCCGGAGCTGAGACGACGACATAGCGCCGGTGCTGGGATTGTTTGATAATAGCGGTGACTTTGCGGATCTGGTTGGCGTCCGCCATGGAGGTGCCGCCGAATTTCAAAGCGATGGTTTTCATTACTTACGTCTTTCCTGAGTCAGTAAAACTTTTCCGGCTCACTGGTTAGATTTTTTTTTGAAGTGACCTTATCTTACATCTGACTGCTGAGCACTGATCACTGAACACTGGTCACTTAAATATTGCTCTATTATATCAGCATGCAGGGCGGCAAGCCGGACGATTGTGAGCGGTTCGGGCAGGAATTTCGGGTTGTGCAGCGGGGCGCTGCAGCCTGCGCCGATGTGGAAGAAAGAGCCTTTTGCCGCGTCGATGAAACACCCGAAATCTTCCGTGGTCATGGTTGGATGTTCAAGAACACGGACGTTTTCGGGACCGAACAGGGCTTCAGCGGTTTTCTGGACATGACGGGTCTCTGCTTCGGTATTGACGATCCCGGCATAACTTTCCGTAATGCGTATTTCAGCTGTTGTACCGAACGAGTCTGAAATTTCCCTGATTGTTTTCTCGAAGATATTTTTCAGTTTTGCCCGGTCTTCCGGTCCGAGGGTGCGCATGATGCCGGAAAATTCTGCTTTGTTTGCAATGATGTTCCCTGCTGTTCCTGCATGAAGCATCCCGATGGAGAGGATCGCAGGATCTTTGATGTACTTTGCGGGCAGAGAACGCAGTTCTGTGATCATGACAGCAGCGGCTGCCAGGGCATCGATTCCCTTTTCCGGCTGAGCGCCGTGAGCAGAACGGCCGTGGACGGTGACCGTGAACATGTTGGATGCGGCATAAAATTTCCCGTACCGTACTCCGATCACACCCGCGGGCAGGTCCGGAGCAACATGAGCTCCGAAAACTGCTTCGACACCATCCATGCAGCCGGCTGCGATCATACGGGCAGCTCCGCCGGAACCTTCTTCATCCGGTTCAAAGAAGAATTTCACTGTTCCCGGGAGCGTTTCACGATCTTCGGTAAGGAGCATGGCGGCACCGAGCGCGGCGGTTGTGTGGACGTCATGCCCGCATGCATGCATGACACCCGGGGTTTCGGAAGCGAACGAAGAGCCGCTGTCTTCGCTGACCGGCAGTGCGTCCATGTCTGCCCGAAGGGCGATGACAGGACCGGTTCTGCCGCCGGTCAGTGTACCGACGATGGCGGTTTCCGTAACACGCTGCGTTTCGATCCCGAGACTGTGAAGGGTCTTTTCCACCAGTTCCGCAGTGCGGTATTCATGGTTTCCCAACTCCGGATGCCGATGAATCTGCTCACGGATCGCAAAAAGTTCCGGAATATATGATTCAGCTCTTTCAAAAGTGTTCATTCAAATTTGAACTCTTTGTCTACATCCAGTGTCGCAAAGTAATCCTGAACGCTCTGCGCCCGGCGGATCATTTGAAGCGTCCCGTCAGCGTGCATCAGGTACTCCGCGCAGCGCAGCCGCCCGTTATAGTTATATCCCATGGCGTGACCGTGGGCGCCGGCATCATGGATCACCAGCACATCACCGATTTCGGTGTGCGGAAGCGGACGGTCAACGGCGAATTTATCGTTGTTCTCACAAAGCGCTCCGACCACATCCACCGTTTCGGCTGCAGGCAGGTCTTCTTTGCCACTGACTGTGATGTGATGGTAGGCGCCATACATGGCCGGTCGCATCAGGTCGGCAGGAGAGGCATCCACTCCGACATATTCTTTCCAGATGTGTTTTTTCCCGACAACAGTTGTCAGCAGGTAACCATGCGGGCCGGTGATAAAGCGGCCCATTTCGGTATATAACGGCAGTTCGATGCCGTTTGAACGCAGCATTTCTTCGTAAACCAGTCGCACGCCTTCACCGGCGGTTTTGATGTCAACTGCTCTTTCACCGGGACGATAGGGAATGCCGATGCCGCCGGCCATGTCAACGAAAGACAGTGTGATGCCGAGCGTTTCCCGAATTTCGAGTACAAGCCCGAAGAGTTCCCGCGCCAACGCCGGATAATAGCCCTGTTCCAGTGAACAGGATGTCAGCATGGCGTGAATACCAAGATGTGAGGCTCCCTTTTCTTTCAGTGTTTTGAGCGCCTGAAACAGCTGGTCCTTTTTCATGCCGAATTTAGTGTCGTACATATGCCCCATGATGGCGTTGGTTGCATAATTGAATTGCCCCGGGTTATAGCGGCAGCAAACTGTTTCGGGAATGCCGCAGGCATTTTCCAGGTTTTCGATTTGAGTCAGGTCATCCAGGTTGATGATCGCGCCTGCTTCCCTCGCAGTGCGATATTCGGCTGCCGAGGTCTCATTGGAGGTGAACATGATGCGCTGTCCGCTGATGCCGCTTCCCTTTGCCAGCAGGATCTCCGGAATGGAGGAACAGTCTGCCCCGCAGTTCATTTGCTCCATGATGCGCAGGATGGCGGGCGTCGGAGTGGCCTTGACAGCAAAATATTCCCGGAACCCGGGGTTCCAGCCAAAGGCATTGTTGACAGCGCTGACCGTCTCACAGATCCCCGCTTCATCATAGACATAAAAAGGCGTTGGGTGTTTCCCGACCCAATTCTGTACCTGTTCAAAAGAAAATGGGAGTGATTTCTCCATCTTTCCTGACCTCCTTACACCTGAAACCTGAAACCTATAATTTCCGCAGCATGGATTCAAGCGCAGTCTTCTGCGAAGTTCCCGCGTCTTTTTCCTTGATTATGCGAGCGGGACAGCCTGCTACGACCATGTTGGCGGGAACATCTTCAATCACGACAGCACCGGCAGCCACGACTGCGTTTTCACCGATATGGACTCCTTCAATGATCACAGCGTTGGCTCCGATCAAAACGTTGTCTTCTACGATGACAGGAGTGGCAGAAGCAGGTTCAATGACGCCGGCTAAAACGGCACCGGCCCCCACATGACAGTGTTTGCCGACGGTGGCCCGTCCGCCGAGTACCGCGCCCATATCGATCATGGTGCCTTCACCGACTACTGCGCCGATGTTAAGGATGGCGCCCATCATGATGACGGCATTCGGACCGATCTCAACCTGTTCGCGGATGATGGCGCCGGGCTCAATGCGCGCCGGGATGCCTTTCAGGTCGAGCATGGGGATGGCGCTGTTGCGGCGGTCATTTTCGATGACGAGGTCTGTAATTTTGTCTTCGTTTGCTTTCAGAATCGGTTCCAGTTCTTTCCATTCTCCGAAGACGATCCTGTCTCCGGCACCGAAGACTTTTGCGCTGCCCCAGTCGATCGGTGCGGATTCTTTGACGTAAAGCTTGACCGGCGTTTTCTTTTCCGCGCTGCCGATGTAGTTGATAATTTCCTGTGCATTCATCATAATCGTTATCCTGTTGTCAGTTATCAGTAGTCAGAGGCCGGTGGCTGGTGGCCGGTGGTCGGTGGTCGGTGGCCGGTGGTCGGTGGCCGGTGGTCAGTAGTCAGTAGTCAGTGATCAGTGGTCAGTGGTCTGTTACCAAGGTTCATTTGCCCTCGAAAGGTGATTTTTCCTACTTCCTGCTTCCTGCTTCCTGCTTTCTCCTCCCTACTTCCTACTTTCTATTTTCTATTTTCTATTTTCTACTTTCTACTTACTACTTACTATTTATTCCCCAGCAGGTCCTTCATATTATAAAGTCCCGGTTCTTTCCCTACCAGGAAAGCAGCAGCCTTCAGCGCGCCTTCTGCAAAGAGGTCCCGGTTTTCGGCTTCATGTTTGAGCGTGATCGTTTCATTCCCGTTGGTGATAATGATCTCGTGAGTACCGGCCTCATTGCCGAGACGCAGGGAATGGATACCGATTTCCTGATGGCGTCGGCGACCGTTTTCATGACGACCGATGACAAACTCCGCATCGGTACGGGCTTCATGGATGGAATTTGCAAGCAGCAAAGCGGTGCCGCTGGGAACGTCCATCTTGCGGTTATGATGTTTTTCGACGATTTCAATGTCCGCATCCGGGAAGACTGCAGCGACTTTGCGGGCAATTTCGGAAAGTACCGCGATACCAACGGACATGTTGGCGGAAAAGAAGACCGGGATCTTTTCCGAAGCTTGTTTGATCAGCGACTTGTCCGCTTCTGTCTGTCCTGTGGTGGCGATGACGACCGGGAATTTCTTTTCAATGCAGTAATTCAGCAGCGCTTCGGTGGATTTCGGGTTGGAAAAGTCCACGACCACATCGACCGTTTCTTCAAATGCGTCAAGATTTGAATAAACGTCGTTGATGGGGTTCGTGCTGAATTCCGGACTGACCTGAGCCATCAGCCTGGCTCCGTATCTGCCTTCTTCGGCCATTCGGCAGACGACCTGCCCCATGTGTCCACCGGCACCGTGTACAAGAATTTTCATGACTTTACTCCTAAGCGATCAGACCGTGACCGCGCATAATGTTCAATAATTGCTGTTCATGGGCGCTTTCCATCGTTGTCAGCGGCAGACGAACATAATTTTCACAATATCCCATGGCTGCCATCGCGGCTTTGACCGGGATAGGGTTGACTTCGCAAAAGAGTGCCTTGACCAGCGGCATCAGTTCGCATTGCAGGTCGGCGCTGCCTTCAATGTCGCCGTTGAAGAAGCGGGTGCAGATCTCAACGGTTTGGCTTGGCATGACATTGGAGAGCACGGAGATCACCCCTGCGCCGCCCATGGCAAGGATCGGGGTGATCTGGTCATCATTACCGGACCAGATATCCAGGCGGCCTTTGACGATACCGGCGGTTTCCACGATCTTGGCGATGTTGCCGTTGGCTTCTTTGATGCCGGTGATGTTCGGATGGTCTGCCAGCACGTCATATGTGGAGGGTTCAATGTTGACGCCGGTGCGGGAAGGTACGTTGTAAAGGATCAATGGTTTATCGACCGCGTTGGCGATGGCGGTGTACATTTCGATCAGCCCGCGCTGGGTGGCTTTGTTGTAGTAAGGGGTGACGCAGAGCAGTGCATCATAGCCCAGTTCGCAGGCTTCCTGCGACAGACTGATGGCGTAGTTGGTGTCATTGGAACCGGTCCCTGCGATCATCGGGACCCTGCCAGCATTGCGCTGTGCGGCATAACGCATCACTTCGCGGTGTTCTTCGTCGGAAAGGGTGGAACCTTCGCCGGTGGTTCCGGCAATCACAAGGGCGTTGATGCCGCTTTCGATCTGCCAGTCGATCAGGCGTCCGAAAGCTTCATAGTCTACACCGGAAGCGGTGAGCGGGGTGACAAGGGCGGTTGCTGCACCGCGGAAAATAGAAGTGGTTTTCATTGGTCAAACTCCAGTAAATGAAATGAACTTCCACTGCAACTTTTGGGATTAAAGAACCCGGCCGATACAATTGCATCGGCCGGGAAATCGTCTGAATTCAGCCTTTCGGCAAAATCCAACAATTAATTCATAGCTCTCCGCAACTGCGACAGTCAAACGGATCTTATCCGTTTGCCCAGGGAGGGTTCGCTGCTTCCTCCCTTCGTCGGCGGCCCCTTTCGCAACCGGCAACGGCTTTGCGATGCCTTTCACCGGAGTTACTCTTGACAACCGAGCCTCTATCCTTTAATTGCAATATTCAGTTGTTACTATCAAACCACAAAGCCCGTTTTTTGTCAACCTGCATTACAGAAATTTGCCGAAATTTATGACAGCCGGCCCGGTTCAGCAATCACTTTGGCGCGATTTTGTGACATTTTGTCACATCGTATCGTGTAGTCCCCGGTTTTTGTAATAAATTTGATATCTTTCCTGTGTAATAATTATATAATCCATTTCCGAATTAGATGCTAAGAGGATTTATGTCTTTTAATAACCGAATGAAACAATTTTTTACACCTGAAGTTCGGCCGGAAGTGCAGAAAGTGCTCGATAAAGAGACTCTGACAAATATGTACAGGATCTCACTGGCTGTTCTTTTCATTGAGATCATCTCACTCATTATTTTTATCGTAAATGCCATATCTCAATCTGAATTAAGTCATCACGATATTGTAAGTCTGGTCCTTGTTCTGTCTTTCATGGTTGTTTGCTGTGTGGGATCATTGATGGCGCGGCAAATACTGAAGAAAGATGAATTACATCATAAAGCGGTTGAAATCGTTAAAATAATCTTCTTTATCGGTTTTACCGCATGGGCGATTCTATCCGATTTCAGACATTACCGCGTCAGTGAACAAATGCTCACCTTTTTCGCTGTTGAGCTGGTGATGGTTTGTTTTGCGGCCTTTAAACCATGGCTTTCCGTGGTACTGATGGGCGGGGCGTATCTGGCGCTGTATGTCGTTTTAATGAAGTTTGATGGTGCAGCAAAAATTCAGCCCCTGAATTATTTTTCACTGTGTTTCCTTTCAATCTTCGGGATGATCCTGGCCTATCATGATCGCCTGGGTATGGTTTCAGACAGACTCGAACTGAAGGATATTGCTGAAAAATATGAACAGCTAAGTCTGCATGACCAGCTGACCGGTCTGAGAAACCGGCATGCCCTCACGGAGGATGAACCAAGGCTGCTCAATCATGTACTGTGTGTTTACATGATCGATATTGACTATTTTAAAATGCTCAATGACCGTTACGGACATCAGGTGGGTGACCAGATTCTTGTGAAAACAGCGGAAGTGCTGAATGATCTTTTCCCGGAATGTTACATTTATCGTTACGGAGGCGATGAATTCCTGGTTGTCAGTGAAAACAGCGAAGGAATATTACATAATAATGCGATCAATGAGTTTACATGGAAAAACAAACGCAGAAAAATCAGGGTCACACTATGCTGCGGATCTGCTGAAGGGATGCCTGTTTCACATGAGGATTTCAGCGATTTGATCAATAAATCAGATGCCGAATTGTATAAGGTGAAGAAAGCATCTCACGAAGGAAACGGTTATACGCAATATCAATGATACGTTCTGTGAATTTACGTAATCGATTTGAAATCTGATCGCTTGGCTTTTGCTGCTGATTGAAATAAACAAGGAAACCGTTTTTCACGGTCTCCTTGTTTTTAAGCACGTCCGTAATCGTCTTCGAGGCGTTCGATGTCATCTTCCGGGCAGATACCCATTTGGGTCTCGATGAAGACAAGCGGCTGGTCTTCGGTGTTGTTTTCCATACGGTGAATGGTATATTTTGGGATGTTCAGCACGTCTCCCTTTTTCACCGGGAAGGTTTTGTCACCCAGCGTCATGAGGCCGCTGCCCTCGACGATCACCCAGACTTCTTCACGAAGCCTGTGCCGCTGCAGGCTCAGCCGTTTGCCGGGAAACACGAATATTCGCTTGACGCGATAGGTGGGTTCGAAAATATATTCTTCCCATCGTCCCCATGGCCGGTTATCAAAATCTATCATTTTTTACTCCTGTTATCAATTTTATCTACTATATAAGCTCACTTTTTTGTTTTCTTTGCAGTTAGGATAGAGCGCTTCGCAAGGCGCGGGAGTAAAGGTTCCTTGCCAGTCCGGTATCCTTCCCGCGCCGGATATTGTGGGGCACCTGTCACGTAAGGTACGGGCTTCGCCCGGTTTTAATCGTGACAGGAGCTTCGCCCCCACACCCCGCTTGCCTTACGGCACATATTAGGACTCACACGCATTAGCGATGAACACGTGTTACAAAACACTGAAAAAATCGATCCTAACGTCAAAAATCTAACGTCTAACGTCTAACGTCTAATGTCTAACGTCTATTTATATCGCCGCCCGGACGATCATGTCGCAGAGATCGGCGTAGGCGATCCCTGCCTGGCGTGCTTCCTTCGGGAACAGACTGCCGGGTGTCATGCCGGGCAGGGTATTGGCTTCCAGGCAGGTGAAAGAGCCGTCGGCTTCCATCTTGAAGTCGATACGGGAATAAAAGCCAAGTCCCAGACAATTATGAATGCGCAGTGCCGCGTCTTTGAGAATTTCCGCGTGTTCAACCGGGATATCCGCCGGACAAACTTCATCGGTCAGACCGGGCTGATATTTTTTCTCATAATCAAACCAGCCGGAAACCGGGATGATTTCAATGGGCTCCAGCGCTTTGCCGTCAAGGATGCCGACATCAAATTCACGACCGCCGAAATAAGCCTCACTCATCAGGTCTTCAGAGGTTTTCGATGCTTCTTCCAGTGCTGCCCGGACCTCTTCCTCATTATCGCATTTGAAAGTGGCGATGGAGGAACCGCCGCAGGTGGGTTTGACAAATTGCGGATAACCGAGAGCGCGGATTCGGTCCCAGTGCACGTCTTCCGGGTATATCATATGCTCCCAGCGGGCGGTGGGAATGCGGTTCGCTTTCATGAGGTGTTTGGCAACATCTTTGTTCATCGCCTTAACGCAGGCATAAAAACCGGAACCGGTATAGCGGATATTCATCTGGTCAAAGGTGGCCTGAACCTGTCCGTCTTCACCGCCTTCACCGTGAAGTGCGATGAAAACCACATCTGCCAGCCGGCAAACTTCCAGCACGTTCTGTCCGAAATTGCAGCCGGTGTCGGGCTTCCGTTCAGCCCGGACTTTATTCAGGTCCGGCGGCTCCGAAGGAACGCCAAGGGTTTTCGGCTGATATTCGGGAAGTTTTTTAAACAGAGATCCAAGCCCTGATGCCGGTTTTTCGATTCCGAGAAAAGAATCGACCATCACGACTTCATGGCCTTTTTCAACCAGTGCATTTGCGATCATACAGCCGGAGGACAGGGAGACATCCCGCTCCGGTGAAATTCCACCTGATAATACGACGATCTTCATGAAATTATTCTCTCTTCGGTTTGAAAACCGGCTCCTTTTCCATTGTCAATGAGCAGCTTACATTCTGCTTAAGTTATATTTAGTGCATGAAACAAGCCAACTCTACGGGCATTCAATGCCATCCATCTCCAACATGTTTTTCCGCGGGATGAGGATCTCCACGCCCTGTTCCGGGAAGGTCTCGTACGGTTCATAGTAGCATAAGGTCGGGAGGGATACGTAGGTGACAAACAGGTCGTTTTCCTCGCTGAAGTCACCGCCGCTGCCCTGGAACTTGATGTGGAGCGGTTCGCTGATGATGGCAGCAAAACGCCGGGTTTTCAGGTCCCGGATGTACGGTTCAAAATAGGCCGCGTCATTGGACATGGCTTCGTCCATCATCCACTTCTTTTCATAATCGGCTATCAGCGGGATTTTTTGGACAGTCCCGAAGGTCAGCAGCTGCCGCTGGTCCATGAACAGGATCTCTTCGTCCGGGTGTTCGTCGATCACGGTGCGGATCTTTTCGATCGCGTCTTCCGTGATTTCCGGTTTCGGGTAGATGCGCGGGACAGCGGTGCTCAGGTTTTCCCAACAGGGAATTAGGATGGCAGCCAGCAGAACCAGACAGACAGGGCTGTCAAGGCGGATCTTTTCAGTCAGCCATCCGCCAAACCCGGCTTTCCACGCAATTGAACTGACGATGAGCATCAGGATCAGGAACATGTCCAGATTGTGCAGGTTTGAGCCGCCGCCAATCTTCACCGAAAAAATCAGACCCGCAAAAAGGAAAATGGCACTGCCCGCAAACAGCAGCAGTTTCTGCCAGCCGTCCAGGTTCCACCGGCGCTGCCGGGTCCAGAGGATGAGCAGCACGATGAGCGGGAGAACTGCCAGCGCCAGCCCCAAAACGATCCCGGGTTTGTAGGTCTCATTAGGCCACAGCCGGTCAAAAAGCAAGGCTTGCCGCCCGAGATAATACTGAAGCCAGGCAGGGGTGAAGATTTGCGGTACGGCTTCCATTGCTTCTGTGGCGGCTGCGGCGGCAGTGCTTTCCGGAACAGCTCCGGTCCCGATGCCGATGTGAAGCAGCCGGGAAAAAGTTTCCCGTTTCATGTAAATCGCTGCTCCGGCCAGTCCGGAAAGTCCGAGTACAATCGCCTTCCACCAGCGGGCCTTTTTTTCTGCTTCATTGCTGATGGCTTTCTGGTCCAGAAATGAGAGAAAGACCGCATAGGCGGAGGGCGCCGCGATCCAGGTGGATCGCGACATCACAGCATAGAATCCGGCTATGGCCGTTAGAATGCAGTTGAGGACGAGCGGTGTCCGGCTGCCGAGAGCCACCAGGATCGCTGCCAGCGTCAGCGGGGTATAGATCGGCCCCTGCATCAGGAACAGCATCGCCCAGAGGCTGAAAGCAATCAGTCGGAAGCCGCGGCTGTCCGATTGTTTCCGGAGCAATGTCCAGCCCAGCAGCGCGCAGGGAATGGTGAAGAGAATGTCATTCCAGACGCGGGCTGTGACGATGTTCGTGCCCGGGAAGAGGTAAATCAGCCCCCACAGGCTCTGCCGTCCGATGTCGATATAGGCCGGGATCGTTTGATTCTGCGGAAAATCGTAGCGGGCTTTGCCGAAGAGCACGGAATAGTCCCACATGCGGTTGCCTTCCGACCAGCCGATGGAGAAGGGGTAGTTTGTGACATCGTGAAACTGGGTGAGCAGCACAAAACCGGCGGAGAAAACCAGAGCGCAGACCAGCAGAGATCTGTAGTGAATCTCACTTTCCCGCTCCCAAAACCAGGCTGCCAGGATGATGAAAAGGCTTGACAGGAAGATGCGGATCCACAGGCCGTGCCAGGGCTCGCTGGAGTGGATAAAATTATATAAAATGCCTGGAAAGAGACACAGGAAGACCGCGATAATGCGGCTGAAGATGAACGCGTGATTCTTCAGCTTTCTGGGCAGTGTGAGCCATTCATTTTTCCAGATCAGCGCCAGTGTGAAAAGTGTGCCAAACAGCAGCACCGCACAGATGATCAGGAAGGTGGGGACGATCTTCCCTTTGTTCAGAAATTCCGCATAACGGTCATAAATTGCTCTCCCGCATTGCACGGAGCAGAAAAGCAGCAGTATGGTTTCGATGGTTTTGATAAGAGTTTGTTTACCATTTGTGTTCATGATTTTTCTGGCTTTTTGAATTCCGGAATTTCGCTTTCTGAATCCTGAATCCTGAATCCCGCCTCCTGAATCCTTCTTATTGATGATAGAATAAACCTGTATGTAATTCTACCTTAAGGACAGGGCACTGAACAAACAAAACGATGAATGATGTAACGATATATACAGACGGAGCGTGCAGCGGGAATCCCGGCCCGGGAGGGTACGGGGTGATTCTGCAGTCCGGTAAGTACGAAAAAGAGCTCTCTGGCGGTGAGCCGAGTACGACCAATAATAGGATGGAACTGATGGCCGTGATCGTCGGGCTGAAAGCGCTGAAGCGTCCCTGCACCGTGAAGCTTTACTCCGATTCGCAGTATGTGGTGAACATGGTGAAACAAGGCTGGCTGCAGAAATGGAAGCGCAACGGCTGGATGCGGAACAAGTCCGAACCGGCGAAGAATGTCGACCTGCTCAAGGAATTGGACACACAGCTGCAGATCCATCAGGTTGAAATGATCTGGGTCAAGGGACACGCGGACAATCCTTACAACAACCGTTGTGATGAGCTGGCGGTGGCGTATTATAAAAATAAGAAATAAGAAATAAGAAATATGTCTGTCAGTGTAGTGCACACGGGGACAGATCTGGTGTTGACGCGAGACCGGTACAACAAGGCTGTACTCTGTGTTGCATCACAGAATTTTGGACAGGTGTATTTATTTATGTTACACGGGATGATTATGGAGCAGCTGCCTTTTTTTGAAAATGAAGAGAAGGTCTTTACCGTCAGCGATGTCAACCGGCTGGTGGCCGGGGTGATTCATTCCATGCCGCCATTGCAGGACTGCTGGGTTGCGGGAGAGGTCTCGAAAGTCTCGATCCCGACCTCGGGCCATTGCTATCTTTCTCTCAAGGACAATAATTCGGAAATCAGGGCAGTGGTCTGGAAAAGCAACCTGAGCGCGAAAATCAGAGGATTGCTGACGATGGGCAATGCGGTTGAGGCGCACGGCTATGTCAGCGTATATGAACGGGGTGGGTATTACCAGCTTACGATCGATGCGGTGCGTCCAAAGGGACGGGGCAACATTTATGAGGAGCTGGAAAAACTGCGCCGCAAGCTGGCTGCTGAAGGTCTGTTTGACGAAGAAAATAAACAGCCGCTGCCGCGTATTCCTCAGACGATCGGTGTGGTGACATCGCCATCCGGTGCGGCGCTGCAGGACATCCTGAATACACTGCGCAGCCGCTGGCCGATGACGGAGGTTTGGCTGTCGCCGGCATCGGTTCAGGGTGATGGCGCTCCTCCGGAGATCATTTCAGCGCTGCTGAAGCTCTATGAACTGAAGCCGGATGTGATCATCCTGGCCCGCGGAGGCGGTTCAGCGGAGGACCTGTGGTGCTTCAACGATGAGGCGCTGGTGCGGACGGTGGCGGCATCGCCGGTGCCGATCATCACCGGGGTTGGGCATGAGGTGGATTTCACACTGGTGGATTATGCTTCGGATCACCGTGCACCGACCCCGACCGGTGCGGCAGTGGCGGCGGTACCGTCCCTTGAAGATGTGCTGACTGACTTGCGGCAGCTGGAACAGCGGCTGAATTGGACGATGGAATCCGGGCTCAACCAGCGCTGGCAGGCGCTGGACCTTTTGGAGAAGCGTCTGTCTGCCCAGTCACCGGAGACGAAAATCCTGAATGAAAAACGGGCGCTGGCGCAGATCTCTGCCCGGCTTGAACAGCGGAAAAAGAATTACTTTGCTCTCAGAAAAGAGGCACTGTCCGGGCTGGAAAAGCGGCTGCTCGCCTTGAACCCGGAAAACGTGATGCGGCGGGGCTATGCCTTTGTTCGTCATGGAGAAAAAATCGTCACCTCAGCCGCGGACCTGCAAACCGGCGACCGCATCAACATCCGCTTTGTAGACGGGGATAACGATGCATTGATAGTGTGATTTTTCCCGGATATGTCTATGAACAATGAATTTACTTATCAAAACTATAAAATCCAGTCTACTCTTTATGAATTATTGATTCCCCATGTGAAGAAGAGTACAATTTATTCGGATATCTCATGGAATAAAATAAAAAAGGAGTCAAAGACTCCTTGATTGGATCAACCTGGGCTCCGATTTCAATCTCTCCCGCAGCATTTCAGCATAAGCAGCTAGCTCCACCTCCGGGGGGCAAAGTCACCAGGGTTTATGACCTGTCTTTGTTATACACGATTTTTAGTTTTTTTTCAAGCATAAAATTCGGAAAAAAGAAAGACTCCAGTATAGACTCTTTCCTGTTGGCATCATTTAGATAACTTCTGATGGTATAAAAAAAGAATTTTAGTTTTTAGAATAATCTATTCCTAAAATTCTGAGTACACAGCATAACATACTTATTTTTGCCTCAATCATGTCAATCTCATCAAATTCAAACTGTAAAATCGGACCATCCATGAGACATTCCCAATGACTATCAAGTTCATTTTTGATTTCCAATAATTCTTTCCTTTGTTTTTCAGTTACCATATCAGATTACCCTTATCTTGTCAATATTACGAAGAGAAGCACATATTTATATCTATTCAGGAGATAACTTTCGGGACTGCCCTTTTTAGGGATATCCACAGAAGGATTTCTGAATAATTGCAATCGATCAATAAATATATCATGCGAACTGTTATAATTTGTCATTATTTTCGAAAAAGAGGATCACTTTATGAAAACTTTCATGTATGTTTATGTTGAATACTGCGATAGTGACTCATTTGGAGAAATGATCACAAAAGTATTTGCAACACGCATGGCAGCGCAAAAACATCTCAGAAAACGGGTTTTGGAGTTTTGCCAACATAACAATGAAAATTTTAAAATCGAAACGATAAACGTTAATGAAAAATCTCTGAAGGATGTTTTACAAAAAATAGGACTGCAAATAAATGCAGAAGATTTTGTTGATGATGATCAAGTTTTATTGATCAACGAAAAAAACTGTAATCATTGGAAAGTTATAGAATGTCCTGTTGAAGATGAAATCTGCTGATGAGGTATTTATGAATTTACATTTCAATTCTGATTTATCTAAAAAATACGAAAATACTTCTCAAAAAATCAGAATTTTGAGCGAAAACTGGATAAGCAGTAATATGTATTGTCCCGTTTGTGGAAATAAAGAATTAACGCAGCTCCCAAATAATTCACCTGTAGCGGATTTTCAATGTGAAAAATGCGGTACTATATTTGAATTGAAAAGCCATCTGGGCATTATCGGAAAGAAAATTCCTGATGGAGCTTACTCCACCATGATGGAGCGTATCACCAGCAATACAAATCCGGACCTGTTTGTTTTGCAATATACAGAACAGATGAAAGTGTCTGATTTGTGTATCATTCCCCGTTTTTTCTTTACTCCGGAAATTATCGAGATGAGAAAGCCGTTATCACCGGAGGCAAGAAGAAGCGGCTGGGTTTCATGTAATATTCTCTATCAGAATATTCCGCTGCAGGGAAAAATTCCCGTAATCGCTAATGGGTATCCGTTTCGCTCGGAAGACGTAATCACAAATTATAACCGTATCAAACAATTACAGAAGAAAAAGCTCGACTCCCGAGGGTGGATTCTTGACATTCTGAATTGCATCAACGCAATTGCGTCGGATGAATTTTCTCTGAAGGATTTGTATGAATTTCGGAATGTTTTACAGGAGAAATACAAAAATAATAACAACATCAATGCAAAAATCCGACAACAGCTTCAATTCCTGCGAGATAAAGGATTTATTGAGTTTCTTGGCGATGGATATTATCGAAAGGTCTAAACATACGGATTGATTTTCATCACTGATGATAATCAAAAATCTGTGCAACATCGTATTCCTGACCGGCTACCATTTATAATATCTCTTTGATTGATTGATCCATAATTATATATGGTCAATCAATATGCAACAATAATGATTTATCACACAAAATGAGGCAATCACTATTTTTAATGATAGCTGTTCAGAACCTGGTGACGCACCTCAGAATACAGCTTTGCTTTGCCGGCTAAGCAGCGTCAGTGCTGTCTCCGTGTGCTTCATAAAAGTTATGAAATTAAAGGAAGACGACCATGAATGAAGAAAAGAAAAAGACAGAAACCTTTGAGACGGCTTACAAAAAGCTGGATGAGATCGTGAACCGGATGGAGAAGGAAAGCCTGCCGCTGGAGGAGGCTCTGAAAGCCTTTGAAGAGGGGCAGAAGACGGTGGAACAGTGCCGAAAGATGCTGGAAGAAGCGGAACTGAAGCTGAAAGATCTGCGTTAGACGGAGCAGAACCAATAATGGGCTCCATCTTCCAAAATCATGCACTGGTCGCCGCGCTGATCGCGATGGCCTCAGCCCAGCTGCTCAAACCCTTCCTCCATTACCTGATGTATCATGAATGGGACCCGGCGCAGATGTTCGGCTCCGGCGGTATGCCGAGTTCCCACTCAGCCTTCGTCTGTTCCCTGGCGCTGGTGACCGGGATGCGGGCGGGATTCGACAGCGAGGTCTTTGCGGTGGCGGCAGTGTTCGGAATCATCGTCCTTTATGACGCAGCCAACGTCCGTTGGCAGTCGGGACTGCATGCCCAGCGCATCAACCAGATCCTGCGGGAGCTGTTCCGCGGGCAGCCGATCTCCGAAGAGACGCTCAAAGAAGTGATTGGACATACCCCCCGGCAGGTCTATGCCGGGGCGATATACGGCATGATCGTCGGTCTGTTGGTGGAAACGGTATGGATGACGCGATAAGGTGTCAGGTATCAGAAGACAGGATGCGGCAGGGCTCTTTTCGGAACGGTTCTATGATAAAATATTATTGGAGCGGCGGTTATGGGGATTTATCTGAATCCGGGAAATGAAGGATTTCGGCAAATAGTCACATCTGAATATGTTGACAAGTCCGGGCTAATTGCGCATATCAATCATGCAATCAATACGACCAAAAATCTTATCTGTATCAGCCGTCCCAGGCGTTTCGGAAAGTCTTATGCTGCCCGTATGCTCTGTGCCTATTATGACCGGTCCTGTGATTCGGCTCAATTGTTCAGCCAATATCAGATTGCGCAGGATCCGTCTTTTCTGAAACATCTCAACCATTATCATGTTATCAGCCTGGATATAAGCGGTTTCATTTCTGAAGCGAGAATACAGAACATACCGCTGAAGGATCTCCCTTGGATCATTTCAAACAAAATTCTGAAAGATGTCATATCCGCATATCCGGATTTGGATCAATTTACATCACTGAATGATTGTTTGATAGAGCTTGTAAACCGTACAAAGACAAAGATTATATTCATCATTGATGAATGGGATGCGGTGATTCGGGAAACACAAACAGATGAAGAAGCGCAGAACCGTTTTTTCAGTTTGCTGCGGGGGTGGTTCAAGAACAGTAATTTTACGCCCGGTGTGATTGCTGCTGCTTATATGACAGGGATCCTGCCGATCAAGAAAGACGGATCACAGTCCGCGATTTCTGATTTCGAAGAATATACCATGATCAAACCGAGAAAATACGGTCAGTTTGTTGGCTTCACGGAAAGAGAAGTTGCTGAATTGTGCAGACAAAAAGACGTCAGCTTCACGTTGATGAAACAGTGGTATGACGGATATACCTTCAAGGATGTGGGCTCTGTATATAATCCGAATTCTGTGATGAAGGCGGTGCGTTTTGAAGATTTTGATTCTTACTGGACGGAATCTTCCGCTGCGGAAAGTCTCATGAAATATATCAGTCAGGACTATAACGGTTTTACCAAAACGATTGCTGAGCTGGTGGGCGGTGTTGATGTACAGGTCAATACCAAAGGGTTTGCCAATGACCTGACAACGTTTCGCGGGAAAGACGATGTGTTGACACTGTTGATCCATCTCGGGTATCTGTCTTATAATTCTGAGAACAGTATTGTCAGAATCCCCAACGAAGAAATCCGTCTGGAATTCCAAAAATCGATACGTGAGGTTCATCATACTGCTACGTTGGAACGGCTGAAAGATAGCGATCAGTTGTTTATCGATACGCTGCAAGGCAATGAAACAGCAGTGGCAAAACAAATCGAAAAAATCCATAGTGAAGAAACTTCGCCGCTTCATTATAATAAAGAAGACAGTTTGCGCAGTGTCATAAAACTGGCATATTATACATATAAGGATCACTATCTCCAATGGGAAGAATTGCCCTCCGGGGTGGGATATGCAGATATCGTCTATTTACCCAAAAAGGATTCAGATTGGCCAGCATTGGTCATTGAATTGAAATGGAATCAATCTGCAGAAGGTGCGATCGACCAGATATACAATCGAAATTATCCGGATGTGTTAAAAAACTATGGCAGTGATATTTTGCTTGTCGGGATCAATTATGACAAAAGCGCTCCGATCGAAAAAAGGAGACATACCTGTAAAATTGTTCGGATATAGTTGTAAGATATAAAACAATGAGAAAGATAATTCTGACGGGGATAATTGTTTGCTTATTGATTGCCGTTGGCGTTATTCTCTTTACAGTCAATCAAAAGAGCCGGGTGGAGATGCACCTGCGGATGACGGAAATCAGCGCAGAGACATTGGCAGCGATCCCGACGGAAACTCTGCTGCCGACCGAGACCTCGCTCCCGACCGAGACGCCCCTTCCGCTCCCGGAAGCCACAGATACCCCGTCAGTCTCGCCTGAACCGACTGCTCTGCCGCTTCTCGACCCTGCGGACTGGCAGAACTGGCCGGAGCTGCCGGAGTTCATCTTCCCTGAGATCAAAGCGATGTACTTTGAAGGGATCACAGAAGGAAACGATCCGAACCGCTTCAGCAAGGTCGGTGACAGCAACACGATGATGCCGTCCTTTTTCGGCTGTTTCGACTCCGGTGCCGATACCGGCTATGTTCTCGGTCCTTATGCCTGGCTGCAGGAAGCGATCAACCAGTTCCAGTGGTCTTTTTCCCGGAATTCCCGGGCGGCAAAGAACGGTGCGACGGCTTATGACATGGATGTTTACCACTGGTACGATGACGACATTTGCTGGCCGTATGAGTCTGCCCTGAGCTGTGAATACCGGCTGTTCACGCCCTCTATTGCCTTTATTGGGTTCGGTACCAACGATGCCCTGTATGAAATTGACCGCTATGAGGAACACCTGCGCTCACTGGTGGAAAAAACGCTTTCGCGGAAAATCGTGCCGATCCTTTATTCCAAGGTGGACGATCTGGAAGGTGATGGCTCCTTCAACGAAGCAGCGGCTCGAATCGCAAACGAATTTCATGTTCCCTTCTGGAACCTCTGGAAACCGATGAGCGCCTTGCCCAACAACGGGCTGCGGGAAGGCGACGTTCATCCCACGGCAAATACCATCAATTTGTGTAATTTTTCAAACGCTGACCTGGAACAATTCGGCTGGACGGTGCGCAATCTTTCCGCGCTCAAGGCACTGGACCGGGTCTGGCGGCTGCTGAACGACCTTCCCCTTTATGGCGAATAAAGCTGCAATCGATTTCGGGAATTCCAACACCGTTATCGCGGTTTGGGATGAGAACGCGGGGCAGTCGGTGGTCTTGCCCATTCCTGCGTTGTGTGCTCCCGGGTCTTTCCTGATTCCCTCCCGTATTGCCTATGAGCCCGACGGCAGGTTTTTTATCGGCGGACAAATCGGAACATCTGCATCGCCTGAGGCGAAAGAATTCCGCTGGATGAAGCGCTACATCAATCTGTGCAGTCCTTACAGTTTGCGCATAGGCGAAAACCGTATCGATGCCCAGCGGGCAGCAGAAGATTTTCTGCATACACTGACAGCCGCCTTTTTTTCGGAAATTCGGGAAAGACCGGATGAGCTGATCATCAGCGTCCCGGTGGAATCATTTGAACATTACAGTGACTGGCTTCTCAGCGACATGAAACGCTTTGATGGCCTTCATCTGCGTCTGATCGATGAGGCAAGTGCAGCGGCCGCCGGCTATGGGTTGAACCTTCATCCCGGGGATACCTTGCTTGTTATTGATTTTGGCGGAAGTACTCTGCAGGCGGTCTGTGTTTCGGTGACTGAAGAGGGCGAAAAAAAAGGGCGGTGCTGCCGGGTGCTGGGGAAGGCCGGCTGCAGCCTGGGCGGGATGGCGCTGGACCGCTGGGTCTTTGAATATGCCTTGAAACGGCTTGGTTTGTCTGAAAGTGACCGGGAAGTGAACCGGAATTCCGCTGCCCTGCTGCGTTATTGTGAGGCGGTCAAGCTCAGGCTTTCCAAAAAAGAAAGTGTGCTTTTCGATTTTTTCCCGGACCGTTCCTTTTTGCTGACCCGGGATGATTTGAGTGAATTGTTCAGGGAGAAAGGACTTTTTGTTTCGCTGAATTCCGTGCTTGAAGAAGCCCTGCGGGCGGCTGAGGACCACGGACTGGTGCGGGAGGCGCTGACAGCTGTGCTGCCGGTAGGCGGTTCATGCCTGGCGCCTGCTGTTCGTGAGTGGATGGCGGAACGTTTCCCTGCTGAGGTGTTGGCCTGGGGTGAACCGCTTGGTGCGGTCGCGCGCGGTGCGGCGGTGATCGCGGGCGGGATGCATATCTATGACTTTGTCCAGCACTCCTACGCGATCCGTTATACCGACCCGCGGACAGGAGAGTATGCTTTTCGGACAATCGTGCCGAGAGGGACGAAATATCCCTTCGGCCGGGTGACAGACCCCATGCGCCTGAAAGCGGCCTTTGACGGGCAGCAGCGTTTCGGAATTGCAATTTATGAACTGCTGGAAAGCCAACCCGGAAAAGCAGAGAGGAACGAGATTTTTTTCGATGAGGATGGTGCGGTGCATGTGCTGCCGCTGACGGAGGAGGAAGCCCGTTCAGAACAGCGTTTCTGGATGAATGAGCGCAATCCTTTGTTTCTCAGCAGCGGGGAGCCTGCTCAAAAAGGTATTCCCCGTTTTGAAATTTCCTTCGGGATCGATGCCAACAAAATGCTGACAATCAGCGTGACCGACCTGACAGATAATCGGCAGGTCCTGAGTGCTTATCCCGTTGTGCGTCTGGTGTGAGAGCGGTTT
This sequence comes from Flexilinea sp., assembly GCA_017432685.1. GTDB lineage: Bacteria > Chloroflexota > Anaerolineae > Anaerolineales > Anaerolineaceae > Flexilinea. The sequence goes on from JAFRIR010000125.1 coordinate 29,092, forward strand.
TCGGCCCGCAACATCTATCCCTACATCCTATTTCCTGTCAACCAGCACCTTCCACGCCTGAATATAATCTTCCGCTTCCTGCCGATCCAAAGCTTCGGCGGCAAAACGCAGCAGCGGTTCAGTGCCGGAGAAGCGGCAAATCACCCAGCTGCTATCCTCAAAGTGAACTTTGCAGCCATCACTGCGGTCGATGCGCACGATTGCTTTGCTGAATTCCGGTGTAATACCTTGCTCATAGATTAACGCGCGAAGCTCTTCCTTGCGGGCGGGGGTGACACGGATGTCACCGTCGGCATAGATCCAGTTTCCATACTGTCCGCAGATCTCATCATAAAGCGCTGACAGCTTTTTTCCTGTGATGGCTGTCATTTCTGTCACCAGCGCCGCTGCATAAATGCCGTCTTTCCCGGCAATGTGACCTTTTACTGTCAGACCACCGGAGGACTCTCCTCCGATAATGGCTCCGGTTTCAGCCATTTTTGCAGAAACATATTTGAAACCGACCGGGACTTCATGGCATTTTTGTCCGAAGCTTTCCGCGACTTTGTCGAGCATATGAGTGGTGGAGTTATTGCGGACACAGTCCCCTTTCCAGCCACGGAATTTCACCAGATAATAATATAGCAGCACCAGCAGCTGATTGGGATGGACGAAATTTCCTTTGTCGTCAATGATGCCGATGCGGTCTGCGTCACCATCAGTGGCGACACCGAAGTCGCAGTGACGGTCGACGACCAGTTGTTCCAGCGGGATCAGTGTTTCTGCGGTTGGGGTGGGCAGCTTGCCGCCGAACAGGGTGTCATGCATGTCATGAATTACTTCCAGATCGCAGCGGCAGGTGGTCAGGACGGTCCGCAGCACGGACTGGCTGACTCCGTAGAGCGGGTCCAGTCCGATCTTCAGCTGGGCTTTTTTGATGGCATTCACGTCCACGGAATCCAGCACATAATCGATATATCCATTGGTCGGGTTTTCCTCGAGGATCAGCCCGTGTTGAATGGCTTCATCGTAGTCAACAGATGGAATCGCTTCCGGATCGGTTTCGGCTGCATATTTTTCCACTTCCCCGGTGACTTCCGGTGCAGCATCGCGGCCTCCGTAAGTGAACACTTTCACGCCATTGTAGATTGCAGGGTTATGGGAAGCTGTGATAGCCATACCGTACTGTACCTGCCGTTCCCGGATCACGTACATGATCAGCGGCGTCGGTGAAGAGCGGTTGACCATATAGGTATGGAAACCGTACCCTGCCAGGACTTCAGCTGCCCAGTGCGCGGATTCCTTGGAAAGGAAACGTCGGTCATAGCCCATGCAAATTTCCGTGCCGGCCAGACCTTGTGAGAGCATCAGTTTGCAAAGCCCCGCGGTCAGCAGCCGAAGGTTGGTTTTCGTAAAATCATCGGCAATGACTGCCCTCCATCCACCGGTACCGAATTTAATCATGATCATCCCTCTTTCTGCTAACGGCAAAAACCAGACACAAAACCTAAAGAACAACGCCTGACACCCGAATTCAGCATCCTGACACGTGGAATCGGACATCTGCTTATCCATTATAACTTCAACCTGTCAGTTTAGAAGGGATCATCGCGAATGTGAGTGAGTCGGTATATGAACCATAAGGCAGGCGGGGTGTGGGGGTGAAGCACTCTAATCCAATTGCAAAACATATAATTCAAGCTATCTCATAGTAGAAAAATGCAGCCTTGTTTGTGAATTCTTAAAATTTCTGATATAATTATAAAATAATAGATAGTTGGTTAGAAATCAGAGATTTTGATTAATGCCGCATTGGAGAGAGGTGCGCAAATCATGGAGAGATCATCTGTTCCTCTTTGTTTAAGTAAATATTCTGTTCGTACGGTATTGTTTTTGCTTTCATTCATTACAATACTATGTGTTGTTTCTGTGTCCGGAGCCCAGATTTGGGAGGATTTCACGGTCTTTTATGACGGAAACGGGGCTGATTCCGGCAAAATAACAAAAGAAAAATACAAGTCCGGTACGAATGAAATAACACTGAAGAAAAATGAAGCCTCTGAGGATAAAAAGGATACTCCTTTTGTACGGAAGGGATGCAGTTTTTTGGGATGGTCCCTGATCCCGAGTGGCGATGCGGTGATCACACCCATCCTTGCGGAAGGGAGCGTATGGGAACCGATGGATGTTCCGACTACCTGGTCGGAGGAGAAAAACGGGTTTGTCTTCTATGCCCGCTGGGATTGCGGTGAGACCGCAACGCCGCAGCCAACGTCTGTTCCAACAGAAGCTTTGCTGATTGCCCCAACTGAGGCAACTGCAGCGCCAACCACAAATAATGAAGCAAGCACCGGGCAGCCGATGTTGTTGCTGGCTCCCTCAGGACGGTCGTCTGCAAAGAGTGTTGAAGGGCTGGAATCAAAAGGATTGTCTTCCTCAGGCAGCAGCAGTCCGGCATTGCTTCCGTTGAAATTTACTTCAGACATCAGCGACATGATTCCACTCCCTGCCACCGGGATTACAACGGCGATTGGTTTTCCCCGTTCCCAAAAACCGGCTGCCGTGCGCTATGAATCTGCTGCCATGGAGCTGCAGATCCCTTCGCTGGGCGTTACCAGCGAGATTGTTTTTGTCGAATTTGGTGAAGACTCTTACCCGCTCGAGTGGCTTGACACGGATACGGGACTGCTGGAAGGAACGAGTCTCCCCGGTGAGGGCTTTACCGTGCTGGCTGCGCATAATACGCTTGATGCAGAAACCGCGGGGCCTTTTGCTCTGATTTCCACGATGAGCGTTGGCGACCATATCTTTATCCGCAAGCATAATAACAAGCTGCTTATCTTTGAGATCTATGCCAATGAAAAGATCAGTGAATATGACTATGAGACCCTGTACAAAACAGGATTCCGATATGACGGTACACTGGCGCTTCTGACCTGTGAAGATGAACGGATTGAAGGGGGGTATGCCTCCCGCAGAATGGTCGCAGCAAGGCTGATCCCATGAGGATCTCCGGGATTTTTCAAACCTCAAAACAAGACGCAGATGCGTCTTTTTTTGTAGATTATGCGGCGCAGTACCGAGTACAGCTCTGCTTTGCCGGCTTTGCGGAAGCATCAGAGCTGTCCCCGTGTGCTCAGTGAAAAGATGGATGCGAATTCTCTTCAAACTCATCGGGAAAAAGTTTGGCTGATTTTTGGAAACCAATTATAATCAAATTATGAGACTGTCAGATGACGCATTAGTGTTGGTGGCGATCATGCCAAAGCCGCGTGATATGGATATTGCGCGGCTGTTGGGGTGGTACCGCATTCCGCTGAAAAGCGCCCCGAAGATCCTGCATCCGGATGCGATTGCGTTTTATCAGACCTCTGCCTTCAGTAAAGGGCATAAGAGCCGGATTGAGTGTTACGCGGAGGTCGCTGGTGTCGAGCTTACCACTCGGGCGGAGCTCTTCCGGGATGAACCGGAGCACCCAAGAGCAAGTGAAGAATATTTCAAGATCCAGCTGCGCGGCGTTGAAAGCCTGCCTCATCCGATCCTTGCGGATGAGTGGAAGCGTTTCACTTTTTTTTACACGACCGGGAGCCGTATCATGACAGCGGAGTCGATCCGGGGATTGGCGATGAACGCGCGGGAACGGGGAGATGTCTGGCGAGTCCTGCGCGAACGGGAAGAGGTTTACGGGAGAACACAAGCCGGATCGGAAGAGGACTTCCCGGAAGAACTGCCGAAGGAGCTGCTGTTCCTGTTGGGAAATCTGACCCTTTCCGGACTGGATTTGGAACCAAAATAAAACACACAGGAGGACCATATGAAAAAGATCATAAAAGGCGGAACGATCGTAACTGATTCCGCGATGTACGAAGCTGATATCCTGATCGACGGCGAAAAAATTGCCGCCATCGGACAGAATTTTGACGGACTGAGTGACGCGGAAGTGATCGATGCTTCCGGTATGCTGGTCCTCCCGGGCGGTGTGGATGCCCATGTCCATCTGGACCTGCCGATGCCGAACACTACGTCATCTGATGACCATTACACCGGGACAAAGGCAGCCGCTTTTGGCGGGACGACGACCGTTATTGATTTCGCGAACCATGATCTGGACTCCCTTGTGGACAGTTTCCATGTTTGGGAAGAAAATTCGCAAGGTAAAGCTGCCGTGGATTATGGTGTTCACATGAATTACACCCGTTTTTCTCCGCAAAGCCTTGATGAAATTGCCAAACTGCCGGAGCTGGGCGTGAACTCCATCAAAATGTTCACCGCCTATAACGGCCGTATGCGACTGCAGGATGGGGAGATGTACCAGGCGATGCGCAGGGCGAATGAACTGGGGATCATCTCCATGTTCCATGTGGAGAACGGTGATCTGATCGATCTTCAGGTTGCTGAAGCGTTGGCTGCCGGTCATACGGAGCCGATCTGGCATGCACGCACCCGTTCCAAGGATGGCACCGGCGGTGAGCTGCTCAACGTATGTATGCTTGCCAGAACCGCGGGAAATGCCCCGATCTATATCGTGCATATGAACACCGCTGTAGAGATGGACGTATTGGCTTATGCCAAAGATCTTGGCATCAACGTTTGGGGAGAAACATGCCCGCAGTACATGATGTTCACGGAAGATGATATGCAGGGATGGGAAGGCGCGAAATTTGTCTGTTCTCCTCCGATGCGGGCCAAAGAAGACAACGAAGGAATCTGGGCTGCACTGGAAAACGGGACTATTGATACAGTCGCGACGGATCACTGTCCCTTCATGTTTGATGGTACAAAAGAGATACTATATGAAGGAAAGCCCTTCAAACGCCCCGGAAAAGAGCTTGGGCGCGATGACTTCACAAAGATCCCCAACGGGCAGCCCGGTGTTGGTGATCGGCTGCCGGTGATGTGGACAGAAGGTGTGGTGAACGGGCGGATCTCCCCGATGCGCTTCGTGGAACTCATGTGCACCAATCCGGCAAAGGTTTTCAATATTTATCCGCAAAAAGGCACGATTCTGCCGGGGTCTGATGCCGATCTGGCAATTTGGAACCCAATGAAAAAATTGACCTACGGTGTGAAAGTCGCTCAGCACCGTACGGATTACAACCTTTATGAGGGCAAAGAGCTTACCGGCTATCCTGTCAAGGTTATGCTGCGCGGTGACGTAATCGTTGATAATGGTGAGTGGAAAGGAAAACGCGGTGCGGGACGTTTCCTGCATTGCAAACCGCTCAGTGACTGATTTATGAATCTGATCTGGTCCGTCCCTGTCGGTGTTTTGCTTGCTTCGGGAGTGATCATCCTGCTGATCAACCGTGGCAGCTCCAACATCGGAGCCTCGTGGTTCATTGCAATCCTGGCGGGTGTTTTTGCCTGGGGATGGACCGTATATCTTTATTTTCGTCCGGATATAACCATTCTGCCGCTTTCTGAAGTTGTGTCGGCATACTCTGGTCAGACTGCCATTCCCGGACCTTTTTATGGTTCGAACCTGTTTGTCCTGGACGGTATCTCCTACCCGTATATGACAGCCATATCGGCTCTGCTTGTTTTTTTGCTTCTTACTTCCGCATCTTACATTGAGGCACAGACAGCACCCCGGGTGTGGTTTTTCTATCTGCTGATTGCTGCTATCGGTTACCTTTCCGTATCTGCGAATGATGTCAGGTTTATCATTTATGGCTGGGTTGTTTTTGACGCGATCGACATGGCGGTGCAGTATATTCGGACCCGCCCGAACAGCATTCCCCGCAGTTTTCTTTCAGCGGTTGGCGTCAGGTTTGTCGGAACGCTGCTGGCGGCCTCAAGTCTGGCATTGAGCATCTCCGAATCTCCATCCGATTTTCATGCCTTCATCAGCCTGAACGGTGGGGCTTACCTGTTTACTGCCTGCGCTTTGCGGATGGGTATCATGCCGGTTTCACAGCCTTACAGTGAAATGTCGGATTCCCGCGCCGGTTTGGGAATGATGCTGCGGTTGGTTTCTGTCCTGACGGTGATGCCGGTGATGAGCCGGATTCCCCTTTCAGGATTGCAGCCGAACCTTGTGGTTTTGCTGTTTATTGCCGGTTCGTTCGCCTCACTTACCGGAGCGATTGGCTGGCTTCTTTCAGGAAATTCCATTTCCGGTATCACTTATGCGGTATTGGCCATCTGCGGCATGACCTTTATCTGTGCACTTCGCGGAAATCAGGAAGCTTTGATTGTTTGGGGTGTTTCGATCGCACTGACCTGTGCTCCGCTGGCAATTTATCAGGTACGTAACACGTTTATGAATGTTCTGGCTTTCATGGTTGTGTTGTGTTTTTCCGGTTTACCCTATACTCCAAATGCTATTGGATGGTTCGGGTTGGTTCATGAACCTTTCATGCTGCAGGATGCTGTCTTCATTATTGTGATGATTTTCCTGATTGGAGGGTCTGTTATTCACGTGTTTCGCTCGGAAGGACGGAAATTTTCAGAACTGGAACCCTGGATGCGCTCAGTTTATCCGATTGGTTTTGTTGCTGTGATCGCTACTCATGTTTTCATCGGTGTGATCAGTTTTCGCCAGCCCTTCAGCCTTGGTGTCATCCCCGGTTCTGTGGCTGCCTTTCTCGGAGGAATCATGCTCCCGCTTTCGTTACGGTTTATGCCGGAAAGCCGGCGGACCCAGAACGCAGCTGCCTGGGGACAGGCGTTGATTTCCTTCTTCTGGAATGTTATGCAGCGGCTGATGGATATGGATTGGCTGCTCTTTATCGGGAGTTGGTGTGGACGTTTTGTTCGGAAGGTTTTCTTGTCGCTGAGTTCTGTGCTGGAAAACAATGGTGGCCTGATTTGGGAATTCCTGCTGCTCCTCCTGTTGGTCGCGGCTGTGTTTGGCGGAGGGCTGCTGTGAGTCAGGCGTTGTTGATCCCTCTGATGGGTACGCTTTTGTGTGCTGCGGGCGGTCTTCTGTTGAACATCATGACCACGGTGCTGGTCAAACTGACCGGTCTGCTTCTGTTTTTTTTGGGCGGCTGTGTTTTGCTGCTGAGTGTCTGCTCTCCACAAATGTGTGCGGCTCTGTTGGTGAGCGGTGTTGGTGTGGCAGTTTTGCTTGGAACATCTCAGTTGGAAAATCCCCGGGAACATCAGCTTCCCATGCCGCGTGTAAACATATTCTTCCGCATTGTTTTAGCGCTGATCAGCGGGATCCTGGCTTATACGGTTTCAGATATTCTTCATTATTGGATTCCTGTCAGGCAGACCGTTTTGTTTGCGGTCCTGTGGAACGCTTTGATGTGTCTGTTCAGCCTTTCACTGGATGATGTGTTGATCTATCGGTGTATGTATCTTCAGTCACTTTGTATTTCGTTCACGATCACCTATATCTATATGGAAAGTTCGGTGTTGGTTTTTGCCTTTTTTGCTGTTATCAACCTGTTAATGGCGTTTGGCGGTTCCGTATTATCACTTCCCAAACCTGAAAAGAGGTCAGAAGTTTCGGAGGATGCAGCGTGAGCGCAGCTACACTGTGGATCTACCTGCCGTTTCTCACCGGTGCTCTATTGCTGCTGTTTCCAAACGAAAAGCGTTTTTCCCGAATCGTCAGCCTGGCGCTGAGTGCGTTCCTTTCCGCAGTTGCACTGAGAGTACCCGTGAACAGCATGATCGTTGTGAACCGTTCTTCGCTGATTTTTTCCGCTTCGACGAGACTCCTTGGACGCACATTGTCCATCAGCCGTTCGGACCAGACGATTGTTGCCTTTTTTTATGCATTTACTTTTTTGTGGATCTTTGGCAGCATGTTCGCCAAAATTTATAAATATTTTATTCCTATCTCTCTTATGAGTACGGCATTGATGGTTGCGGTGATTTCGGTGCAGCCCTTTATTTACGGGATCTTCCTGTTGATGATTTGTGTGCTCATTTTTCTGCCGATGCTGCGCAATACGCAGATGAATAATGAGAACATCATTGTCCGATTTCTGCTGTATCAGTTGCTTGGCATGATCTGTCTTGCCATCAGTGGACAGCTGACAGGAACGGTGGATATTAATCCTCAGGATAGTTTTTTGCTCAAGCGGGCTGTGATCCTCATATTTGTCGGTCTTTCCCTGTGGCTGGCTGTGTTTCCCTTTTTTAGCTGGATCGCCTCGCTGATGGAGCATGGCTGCCCGTTCATCAACGGTTTCGTGATCAGTCTGCTGCAGTTCTCTTCGTTGTTCATCCTGCTGGAGTTTTTGAAGGACCACATCTGGCTGCGTACCTACCAGCCGTTGTTTTCAGCGCTGCGTCTGGCCGGTGTTATCATGCTCGTTATCGCTTCGGTTTTAGCGTTGATCCAGACAAACCTGCAGCGAATGATGGCTTTTCTGATCACTGCGGAGAATGGCGTTTCGATTTTGCTAATCGGGATGAATTCTCATGAGGGAATCAATACTTTTCTGACAGGGCTTTTTATTCACAGCGTGGTCTGGCTGATCTGGGCAGTTTCTGTTAAGTTTATCGGCAGTGACTACGATCTTTCTCTCGAAAATATGCGCGGGCTGGTTCACAGACACCCGATCGTGTGCCTTGCCTTAATCCTTTCTCATTTTACGATATCCGGTATGCCGCTTTTGGCAGGTTTTGATTTGCGTTTGTCTTTGTTCACTGAATGTTTCAGGAAGTCGGGTTTGTTGGGTTGGACTGTGTGTATTGCTTCCGGCGTGCTGATTTTCAGCGGGATGCGTCTGATGTTCATTTTTTTGTCTCCGCTGCCGGAAAACAGTCCTGTGATGCAGCCTCCTGATGATCGTACCCGTTATGATTTGATCATGCGTCGGGGCCTTCTGATCGCATTGGTGGTTCTGTTGGTGTTGATGAGCTTTTTCCCGCCTGTCATGGAAACTTTCATCAGCGGGATCCGCAGCCAGTATGCGATGATGTTTTTGTGATAAATTTATTGTTTGGACAGTTATTTTATGATACGAAGGAATGATTCAGAGCATGAGCAAAATTTTTGGAAACAGTGAGAAACATCCGGAAAAATGGGGCCTGGTCCTTTCCGGTGGAGGAACAAAAGGAGCCTATGAAGTCGGCGTTTGGAAAGCGATCTGTGAGCTGAAAATACCGATCCGGGGAATTGCCGGGACTTCTATCGGTGCGTTAAACGCTGCTATGTTCCTCTGCTGTGACTTGAAACATATCGAAAGCATCTACCGGAACATCAACCTTACCGATGTGCTTCCGGTCAGCGGAGGAATCGATCCGACGAAAGATGTTTTTGATCCGGCAAATCTGCTGGCAGTAACGAAAGATTTTTTCCGGCAGCGGGGACTGGATAATGCGCCGCTGCGCAGAATGCTGGAAACGCATCTGGATATACAAAAAATCTATGCTTCTTCCCTGGACCTGGGTATCGTGACCTACAATGTCCCGACACGGGAAGCTTTCCGACTGTTCAAAGAAGATATTGAGCCGGGAAAACTGATCGATTATTTGCTGGCTTCGGCAAATTTTCCGATTTATAAAACACAGAATGTTGACGGAAAACAATTTTGGGACGGTGGTCTGTTTGACAATATGCCCTTCAATCTGCTGATCGAGCGGGGATATACCCATTTGATCGTAATCGATATCAATGGTCTCGGGCAAACCCGTAAAATGGAAAATGCGGAGAAGGTTTATCTGAACATGATCTCCGGCAGTGAAGACCTTGGCGGAACTTTTGAATTCAACCCTGAGCGTATTGCGCATAACATCGCTCTTGGTTACCTGGATACGATGAAAGCTTTCCACGGACTTTTCGGTAATTATTTCTTTTTTCGGCGCCCTGCATTTAATGACCTGCTGACAAAGTTTGATTTGGAAACGATTCAGGGTTTGGAAAAAGCAGGAAAACTTTATGGCATGGAACGGCTGCGAATCTATCGCGCGGAAGATTTTCTTACGGAACTGGAAAACCGATATGCAGAAGTGGAAAAACAATTTTCAGCGAAGTATGCTTCCAAGTCCAAAAAGCCTGGAATCAAGGAGCTTCGTAAACTGATGTCAACAGAGGAAGGGCTTCCGGCAGCTGTGCAATTTTTTACCGAACAGCCAGCTCAGCATGCGGCACCTGTTGGGAATGCTATTCCGGATTTGCGTGATGCAGCCAAAGCGATCATTGCATTGAAGAATTATCGGAAACTGTAAGTTTGAAAAAGGATTCAGGTTTCAGGTTTCAGAAGTCAGCAATTCTGCCTTTTACGGCGTATTGGTGAATCCTGATTCGGATCATAAAAATGAAACGGGCTATTCAGAACTTTCTTTATATACTTCCGGTTTGTGCCGGAATTGCGGCGCTGTTCGCTGTTCTTACCGGACAGTCTGAGGAGAAAAATGCATGGATCCTGAGTTTTTCCAAATTCCGTGTGCTGCTGATCATTGCCGCTTTTGCTTTTCTTTTTCTTACAGCTGTGGTGTTTTTTTTCAGGAAGAAGAAGCAGGCTTATCTTTACGGTATTATTGGTTTTCTCGGATGTCTGAGTGCAGGAATCCTGTTGTTCTCCCGTTTTCCCAGTGATGACACCCGCAACCTGATCCCACTGATCGCCGCACGGGCAATGCCTCTGCTTTTGGCTATGTTATGCGCCTGCCTGTTTTGGACTATTGCTCTGCGTGTCAGGCATGAGAGAGCTCCGTGTTATTATGGCGCCTTTTTGCTGATCACTGCGACACTGGTCTATTGGGCTATTTCAAGTCACATTGACCGCTATGCCTGGCAGATCAATCTGCGGGGCAACACGTTGATGTGTTTGAGCATGGTTCTTTCAGTATTATTGTGGACTTTCCTGCTGCAAAGTGAGGCGGAACGCAGGTGGAAAATCGCCGGAGGAGTGTTGTTTTTTGTGATCCTCGGGTATTGTGTGACCCGTTCGACAGGTATGTGGATGGGACGGGCGGAGACCCCTCCGAAAGCTTACTGGAATGAGTTGGCTGAAGCCTTTTTACAGGGCAGGTTTTATCTGGAGCATCCTTCCGGCACTCATGATCTGACGTTTTATGATGGCAAATGGTTTGTACCGAATCCGCCGCTGCCTGCAATTTTGCTGATGCCTTTTGTTTTGCTCTCTGGATCTGCGGATGCCATCAACATGTGTGTTTACAGTGCGGTCCTTGCCGGGATCAATTCCGGTTTGTTTTTTTTGCTGCTGGTATTGGCCTTTACAAAAGAAGGCGGTCCTTTCAGCCGGGAGATGAAGCTTGTTGACGGTTCTTCCTTCCCGGGACAAATGCTGCAGATTGCCGGATGGGTGACAGCGCTGTTCGTGTTTGGAACGGATCACCTTTGGCTGGGAACCACAGGGCAGATGTGGTTCATCAGTCAGCTGTTGGTGGTGACATTTACGCTTTTGGCCTGTATCTTTGTTGTGAGCGGATTTTCTCCGCTTGCTGCCGGGATCGCTCTGGGGATGGGTGTGCTTTCCCGCCCGAACATTTTCCCGGTCTGGCTCTGCCTGCTGGGACTGTGGCTGCATCAGCGGGCTGTATTTCCTCGATTAAAGTGGAAAGATACGCTTCTTTGGTGCCTGAAAAGCGGGATCCCGGTGGTCGTTGCTGTAGCTTTGCTGCTGCTTTACAACAAGCTGCGTTTCGATGAGTGGATGGATTTTGGTTATGTGACCATCAACGGGGCAGACTGGATCCTTGATGCGGTACAGAAATGGGGTATGTTCCATCCGCATTTTCTCAAGAACAATGCGGAAGTGATGCTGTTTGGACTGCCGGAGCTGGACTTTTCCGGAAAGCGCTTTTTCTTCCAGCCTCATGTGGCGGGATATTCCATTTTTGTTATGACGCCGGCTTTGATTTATGTGTTCCGTTCATTTCGGAAAAACTGGTTTGCGATGGGGGCATGGATATCGGTGTTTTTGAGCGTCGGGATGCTGCTGCTTTATCATAATACCGGCGCTGAGCAGATCGGCTATCGCTATTTGTTGGATATAGCTGCTCCGCTCTGCCTGCTGACGGCTGATGGCCTGCGGGGAAAAGTCAGCTGGGTTTTCAAATTATTGACAATTGTTTCGATTTGTGTTTCTTTTGCCGGGATCTATTGGTGGTATCTCGGGAGAGTGTGATCATTGGTGCACAGATAGTGAGTCAACTGGTAAAAATATAATAAAATAAAAAATGAAACGAGGAAGGATTAACAGAATGCACAAGACTAAAAACACATTGCTGATAATAGCTGCGATCGTGATCGTCGGCTGTCTGCTTTATGTTCCGGGACTGACAAAGCTCGGCTTGTATCGGGACGATTGGAACAACTTCTATAACCTCACGGTGAGGGGTCCGGAAACGCTGATCAAAGCCTATGGGGCGGATCGACCCGCGGATGGCTATCTGATCGCAGCCCTGTTCCGCTTGTTCGGGACAGATATAAAGGCATATTTCATCTGGAACCTGTGCTGCCGGATCCTGGGCTCGGTTTTCTTTGCCCTTTCGCTGCTGATCATTTGGCCGCGAACCCCGAAAATGGCGGGATTGGCAGGTGTGCTGGCAGTGGCGTTTCCCGGTTTTCTGCAGCAGATCGATGGCATTGCTTATGTGCCTCATCAGACAGCGATGCTTTTCTTTATGATCTCGCTCTGGCTGACAGCCATGGCCTGTGAACCGACACAGAAGAGCTGGAATGTGCTGTTTACCTTCCTTTCTATGATATTTTCTTTTGCGTATATGATGCTGATGGAATATTACATCGGCATGGAGATCTATCGCCTGGGACTGATTTATATGATGAACCGGGAACAGGCGGGAAGAGGCAAACCGAGATCCTTTTTCCAGTGTCTGCTTTCTTATATTCCCTATCTGATCCCGATGGCCGGTTTCCTTGCCTGGCGGATATTTTTCTTTCAGGCGACCCGTACCGGTGCGGATGTGATGACAGAAATCGTGAACCCCTTCCTGACTCATCCGAAGCATGAATTGGCGGATACCGGTGTGCGGATCATCAAAAGCGTCTGGAAACTTTTTGCCGGTGTCTGGGCCATTCCGGCGTATAACCTGATCAATGGACTGGATATGAAATCCTTTGTGAAGGATCTGCTTTTTGCGGTGATTATTGTGGCTGCTGCTCAGCTTTTCCTCCTGCTGATGCACCGCCGGAAGACTGAGGAATCCGTGCTTGATGCGGACAATGAGTCCGCGCAATGGCTTTGGTATGGTTTGATCTGTGGTGCGATTGCTATCCTGCCGCTGGTGATTTCGGGTCATGATATCAATTTCACCTCCAGCCTGGATCGTTTTGCCTGGCCCGGGATGATCGGCGCGATCCTGTTCCTGACCGGGCTGATCGGTTCTTTTGAAAATCGCCTGCTCCGCAACGTTCTCACCATCGCCGCGATGCTCATTTGTGTGTTTGTTCAGGTGGAAAACCAGATGAAGTATATCGATATCTGGAAAAATACACAGGATTACTGGCAGCAGCTGATTTGGCGGGCGCCTTCTCTGGAAGCAGGAACGACCATCGTGACCGGTGGGGCGATCCTGGCAGAAGAGGATTATGAGATTTTCTCACCTGCATCCATGATCTATTATCCTTATGTGGATTCCTGGGCGCCGGTATCTGCCGAGATCCTCAGTGAAAATACAGCGCGGGATATACGCATGGGAGAAAAGGATTATCGTCAGGTGCGGGAAATTTATACGGAAAAGGACTATTCCCAACTGTTGGCTGTCTCGAAACCGGACGCGAATGCCTGCCTGCGGGTGATCGACGGGACGAACCCTATCTATTCCGTTCGGGATTATTCCAAGATTCCGGAAATCGGTTCGTATTCCAAAACCGAACAGATCCTGACGAGCCCGGAATCTGCGGGTATTTATCCGTTCTTCCTTGGCTCTGAACAGGAACACGGCTGGTGTTACTACTATGAAAAGATGGAGCTGGCGCTCCAGATGAATGATCCGGAAACAGCAGCTGCACTTGCCGATGAGGCTGCGGAGAAAAACCTTTCTTTCGGGGACAGCGTGGAGCTGATCCCGGTTATTGAAGCTTATGTACTTACCGGACGGGCAGATGAAGCTGCTGCGAAGGCAGAGCTGATGCGACAAAATGATTATATGACACATCTGGCGCTGAATTATTTCAACGCCAAAGAAGACGCGGAGCTTTACAATGAAGTGATCGATGCGCTGAAAGGAAAAACTGCTGAACCTGAGGGTGAAGCAGCGGAACCTTTGGAAGTCTCTGTTACGGAAGGCACAGTTTCGGTTGGTACGGATCAAGTCCTGCCTGATGAAAGTGTTCAGGTTTCAACCGTCGAGACGGTGCCGGATGAAACAGATGAACAGGAAATGTCATTCGATGCTGCGGCTGATGAACAGCCTGAGATGGATGCTCCGGAGGAAGAAGCGCCTGAAGGATCAAGTCTGATATAACCAGGGGATAATTTGATGTGTTCTGAAAATTCTTTTCGTTTTGAACTTCAGGCCGAGGACGGACAGGCTCGTGCCGGTGTTTTCCATACGCCACATGGTGACATTCCTACACCGATTTTTGCACCGGTCGGCACTCAGGCGACGGTCAAGGCGCTAACCCCTGCCCAGCTTTCGGAATTGGGCTGTTCTCTGGTCCTTGCCAATACCTATCATTTGTTTCTGCGTCCGGGTGAGAACCTGGTCGCGGAGATGGGCGGACTTCATGAATTTATGCAGTGGCATGGTCCCATGCTGACGGATTCCGGCGGTTTTCAGGTCTTTTCTCTCGGTCCGCTGCGAAAAATTGATGAGGACGGGGTAACTTTCAAAAGCTATATCGATGGATCTATGCACCGCCTGACACCGGAGAGTTCCATCGCTGTCCAGGAAAAACTGGGCGCGGATATCATCATGGCTTTTGATGAGTGCGCAGATCCTTTTGACAAAGCTTATAACGAACGGGCAATGGCCCGGACCCATCGTTGGCTTGAGCGCTGCATTAAGGCCAAACAGCGGCCGGATCAGGCATTGTTTGGCATTGTCCAGGGTGGAATTTTCGCAGACCTGCGTGAGGAGTCGGCAAAGTTCGTCTCTTCCTTCGATCTGCCCGGATTTGCCATTGGCGGACTCTCCGTTGGAGAATCCAAAGAGGATATGAACAAAATGATGGAAGTTGTCACGCCCATTCTGCCTCAGGACAAACCGCGTTACCTGATGGGCGTCGGTTCACCGGAAGATCTGGTCAATGGGATATGGAGGGGAATCGATTTCTTTGACTGCGTTCTGCCGACCCGTTTGGCACGGCATGGCGCAGCGATGACATTCCATGGACGGATGAACATGGTCAATCAGCAGTACACGCATGATCCCCGGCCGATCGTGGAAGGCTGCGGCTGTTATGCCTGCCGGCATTTTTCCCGGGCTTACATCCGCCATCTGCTGCAGAACAAAGAAATGCTCGCAGCGACGCTGCTTTCGATCCATAATATCCATACGCTTGAAGAGCTGGTCCGTCAGGCACGTGCAGCTATCCTTACCGGTTCCTATGATGCTTTCGCTGAAAATTTCCTCGCAAATTATCACTGATCTTGGCATTGGAACTTTTTTTGCTATGTATCGTTTAGGAATACAAAGATAAGGAGGATTTATGAAGAAATGTCTGATCCCGGTGTTGCTTTTGCTGGCACTGGTTTGTATAACGGGAACTGTATTTGCGCAAACCCCTGAACCGACACAGACACCTTATATCATCTATGTCGTTGTGACCGCGACCCCGACACCTGAGGAAGAAATGATCCAAAAAGTGACGGAAGCGCCTGTGGCAGAAGATGTGACTATCGTGAGACCGACGGCTGTGGAACCAATCGCGCTGATCAATGACGGGGCGGATACGGTGTCCGGTGGCGAAGAAATCACCATTACAAACAGCTATGCAAAAACAACAGATGAACTGGTGGAACGTGTTGTGGCTACTGTCATGGCTTCGGCGAATACAATGGCCGGCGGCAGTGGAACCGCACAGGATTACAGCGGAAACGGTGGCGCCATTGTGCATCTGAATGATGGTTCCACTTGTACGATGAATTTCCAGCTGGTCAGCGAACCGACTTATCCGGCCGGTGCGATCATCCCGCGCGGTGAAGTTTTCTGGAAGGAATGGAACATTCAGAACATCGGTACCTGTACCTGGGATGCAAGCTGGGAGTTCGTTTTTGACAGCGGCTGGCAGATCGGCAATACTCGTTTTCATATGAACCGTACAACTGCACCCGGACAGGTACTGAATGTCCGTCTGGCTATGGTTCCGGATCAGAAACAGGATGGGAATTACTATAGTACCTATGCGTTTGAGGCTCCGGATGGGACCCGTTACGGGACGATCACATCCTCTTATACGGTGAAATCCCCCTCTTATTTTGTGAAACCGACAGAGGTTCCGTGGAATAAAAAGCCCCAGCACGGCCGTCCGGCAGGACCGGAAGATTGGCCATGGGGACCGTGGCCCTGGCCTTATTTTCCCTGGTGGTAGTAACAACCATTTGAATCAAAAAGCCGCTCATTCGAGCGGTTTTTTGAATATAACCTGATAAATCTTCTTTTCAATTCCGCATAAATGTGATATAAATTCATATGACGATGGTTTGCGGGATGCGCAGTTTCCCGCCCGGATTTTCAATAAAGGAGCATCATTATGGCAGGGAAAAAAAGTGACCCTAAAAATTCATTGATCGATGTCGCGGCAGAATTGATCGGAAACAGCGGTATTGGGCTGGATACGGTTGTTGATTTGGCTGCAAATGCCGTCTCTGGCGCTTCCAAAAAGAGCGGATCTTCGAAAAAGAAGCAAAGCAAAACCGACAGCCTGATTTCCAAATTGATCCCGGAAAAGACCGAATATCCACAGTTCAGCGAAAAAACCTATTGGGCAGTTCGGGAAAAATTCCAGAAGAGTATACCGGAAAAGGTCACTGCTTCCACGCTGACGAACGCGACCGGCTTGAAAACGGATACGATCAAAGCATCAGTCCTGCCTGCGCTGACTGTGCTTGGCCTGCTGAAAGATGGAAAACCTACTTCAAAGCTCAAAGCCTGGGTCAATGATGCGAAATATGAGGAAACCTGCGCAACGATCTGCAGTGCCGTGTATCCCGCTTCCCTGACAAAGCTGCCTTTCAATACCGCGACTCAACAGGATGCCGTTATTTCCTGGTTCAAGAAAAACGCGGGAGTTTCTGAATCTGCCGCGAAAAAGATGATGGCAGTTTATTTGCTGCTTGCTGCTCCGAAGCTCAAGGCATCTGCCTCCGACAAGAAAGCTGCTGCCACGACGAAAAAATCGACTTCCACTACGAAAAAATCAGCAACACCGGATGCTGTCGTTGATTCTTTGAAAGTGACAACAAAAGCCGGAAAATCCACGATCACAGTCAAGATCATCGCTGATGAAGGGATAACGAAGAAAGCGCTTACCGAAAAATTCACATCTGCCGCAGCGGATGCGTTCAGTCAAATGAAATAAAAGCAAATTCGTACCTGTTCAGGACCAGACCACGCATCACGGAATACAGCCCTGCTGTGCGGGCTTTGCCGCAGCATCAGAGCAGTCTCCGTGTGCTCTGTACTGAATGGATACGCAAATTCTATGATGTGGGATACAAAAGGCGGAGCAGTTCTCCGTCTTTTTTTACGGAACATTCAGAGTCATTTTTTCGTTTATCAATCAGGCATTTGGCGTTCTGCTTTGATTATCAGGTAGAATTAGAATGTGTTTAACGACGAAAAGAGGCAGAGCATGAAGAAACAGTTGATTGTTTTTTTGATTATTCTCGCACTTGTGTTTACTTGCGCTTTTGATGAGACGCTCAATACAGAAGAACAACCTCCATCCGGGGACGGTTACGTTGAGGTTCTATCGGAGCAAGGTATTGCCCCGCAGCTGCCTCCGGAAAATCAGGCTGATCCTGACACGGACGGTAACGATCAGTTTCAGCAGCAGGATATTTTTGAACAGCCTTCCGAGGACGATCAGTCAGACCAGTCTTCTCAGGAACAACCTGATGGTTCCGGACAAACGGTTGAACAGCCGGAACCGGTTTCGGATCCTCCCGCTCCTTCTTATGAGGGGATCGAAAGCGGCCAATTGGAGATCCTGCAATCACTATATAATGAAATGACCGTGACAGGCCGAACGTATTCCGGATGGTTTACTGATTACACACCATGTAATTGGCGGGAAATCACCTGCGAAGACGGGCAGGTCACAGGCCTGAAATTTGAAGGTGTCGGTTATTTCACCGTTTTCCCGTCATCCGTTCTTTCTCTGCATGATCTGAAGTCACTTGCTTTTATCGATACACTGATGAGAGGTCCGCTGCCGGATTCCCTTTTCGCTGATCTTCCGGAATTGGAAAAGCTCGAATTGCGCGGAAACTACCTGACCGGTGAGATACCCTCCCTTCCGGACTCATATTCTCCGTTGAAGGAGCTCGTCATCAGCGATAACCGTGATGATGAAGATAACGGCAGAAAAGCACAGCTCCTTTTGCAGCCGGAATATGCGGATGTTGCTTACTTCCAGTTGAGTGAGTATGATTATCCGGATATTGATCTTGAACCGGGGCTGGATGGCAATATCCCTGAAAATTGGTCAGCGCTGAGCTCGCTTTACAAAATTGATCTTTCCGGAAATCAACTGACGGGCAGCGTTCCGGATTCTTTTGCAAATCTCTATTCACTGACGGCTTTGGATCTGAGCAATAATGGCGATACTTTCAGGATATCAGATTGGTTATATGATTCTTTATCCAATGCGGCTCAAAACTATCCGTCAATTATTCTGGATGGTATTCAGAAACCGGTTGTTGAAGAGGTTCCGGTGGCTGATCCGGAACAGCAGGCAATTGAAGTTTCTGGCGTTGAAGAGCCAGGTCAGGAAAATAATTCTGAAGATACAATACAACCTGATTTTCAATTGATGACCTTGGAAAATCAGAATCCGGGTGTCACAGATCCTGTTTCACAGGAAGGATCAGGAACTGAAAGTGATTTTCAGGTACAGACATATCCTGATATGGTCCCGACCGAGACGCCCTACATCCCGCCGACAGAGATCCCGTATGTGGCTCCGACGGAAGTACCTAACATCCTGCCGACAGAGATCCCGTATGTGGCTCCGACGGAAGTACCTAACATCCCGCCGACAGAGGTGCCGTATGTGGCTCCGACGGAAGTACCCTATATCCCGCCGACAGAGATCCCATATGTGGCGCCGACAGAAGTGCCCTACATCCCGCCGACAGAGGTGCCGTATGTGGCGCCGACAGAAGTTCCTTACATCCCGCCGACAGAGGTGCCGTATATTGCACCGACGCAGGTGCCGCCGACAGCACAAACGGTTATTATCGTGGTTACAGCCACACCGGTTCCGCAATGGTATACGGCAACACCGCAGAGCTATTATCCAACTCAGCAGCCCTACATTTATCCGACTGCTACGCCCTATTATCCGCTCTATTACAGCTATCCGACGGCAACCCCATACACTTATTACAATCCAAACTGGGTATATCCAACGGCAACATCTGCGTATAGTTATAACTATGTGCCACAGTATCAGTCTTCGACACAGGTTCCGACGATTTTGCCTACACAGGATCAGGCTGCATTACTTGGTTTCACCTACAAGTTGGAAGCGATGACGGAAAACAACATCCCGATGACCTGGCGCTATACCGGCATGCAGGAATATTCCATCGTTTACCTGGATGCCTCGGGCAATCTGTATCCGGCATTTGCTATGGAGTGGAAACCAGCCTCTGAGGTTTGTAACGCTTCTGTCTGCAACGGATCGGTGAGTGTGCCCGATGAGCTGCTGCAGCAGGGCAGGTTTTCCCTGCAGCTTCGCGTTCGGGATGCAGCGGGAAAGATCTACCAGTCGGATCCGGTTGAAATGGAAGTCTCTCTGCCTCCTCAGCCAACACCGACACCTGCCCCGGAACAGCCAAAATCTCTGCTCGGTGGGTTCTTTGCATGGCTTTTCGGTCCGATCATCCGTCTCTTCGGCGGAGGTAAGTAATAAAGTATGAATCAGAAATCTGAAGTCTGGCCGGGTTGGACCGAAACCTGAAACCTGAAACCTGATATATGTTTGTCTATCTTTCGAAGCTGCTGCCGAATCTGATCTATCCCGCGGGTTTGATAACGCTCCTGCTGTTGGGAGGGCTGATTTTTTGCCGTTCGTCCAGGGCAAAGAACCGGGTGATGCTGCTGATTCTTCTGTTCGTCCTGATTTGCGGGAACAAGCTCCCCGGGTCTTACCTGATCCGTCGACTGGAGCAGGCATATGAACCTTACAATGGGACGGAAACCGCCGATGCGATTGTGATCCTCGGGGGCGGTACAGTTACCCGCTCCGATCCTCGCAGGATCGTAGAGGTGAACGGGGCCGGGGACCGGGTGATCTATGCCGTACAGCTTTATCGTGACGGTGCAGCACAGAAGATTCTTGCCGGCGGCAGTTATATCAGCTGGCTTTCAGCGGAAGTCCGGACGGAAGAAGGGGTATCTTCACCTGCCTCAGAGATGGCTGAATTGCTGGCAATGTTCGATGTCCCTGAAGCGGACATCCTGATTCAGGACCGATCTTTGAACACAGCCGAAGAGGCGGAAGAGGATGCGAAAATTCTCAAAGATCTCGGACTGAAGAAGATTATTCTGGTCTCTTCGGCAACGCATATGCGCCGGGCTGTTCCCTTGTTTGAAAAACAGGGACTTGAAGTGATTCCCGCCCCGACCGATTACAGCTTTTCTGACAAAGAATGGGAAGACCTATTGCATGTTGAATGGGAAAATTTATATACCTATATCATTCCCACAATCGGGAACATGCAGTCCCTGCAAAACGCACTGAAAGAGTACCTCGGTTATTTCGTTTATCATCTCCGCGGATGGATCTGATAACATTGAAAAGTTTTGATTGATAGTTCCTATTCAGAACGAAGCACAAGGAGACTGTTCTGCTGATGACGCGAAGCCGACACAGCAGGGCAGTATTCTGTGATGCGTTATCCGGTTCCGAACAGGCACGACTGATAAACGAAATCCTTTATCCATTTCTGAATCTTTCATCCCTCTGTTATAATTGTCTTTATGACGAAGTCGTGGGAGCATAAAAAAGGATCTGATTGGCTGATCCGGGGATGGTTTATCTTTACGGCATTGATTGCCGGTGTATGCCTATACCGGCTGGCTGTTATCGGTGAAAACTCACTGCACAGCGTTTTTCTCGGTTATTCCGCCTCCCGGCTGCTGATGATGGCAACTGCACTGTTGTGCTGCCTGATTGGAATTTATGGATCCATCGACCCCGACGGAAAAGCCTCTCGTATTGTCTCTGACCTTTCCCGGAAGCCTTTATATAAATACATCCTGATCGTTTTGGCGCTCGCCTTTTCTCTTGGCTGGATCGTCGGCGGTTTCATGTCAGATGAAAGTTTTCATCCGTTTTTCCAGCGGATCGAACCGCTGCTGATCCTGGGCACTGTCGTCAGCGGCAGCGGAGCATTGCTTCTTCAATATCTGAGCGTAAAAAGCAATGCTGTGGGCACGGAACAGCTCTCTGTCCGCAAAACGGCTCTGCTTTATTTCCTGATCGGGTGTGCTCTCTATTTGTTTATCCGCCTGACCGGTGTGGGAATCGTTCCGGATGAGATGGATTGGCAGCCGACCGGGATGGCTATCCAATATTGGGAGATATACCTTTCCGCCTGGATCGCGCTGGCAGCTTCTCTTCTGCTGCGTCTGCTGCATACGACAAAGCATCAACGGCTAATGACCTGCCTTCTCTTCTTTGTCATCTGGGCTGCCGCTGCCGTCCTATGGGTCTCTATCCCTACGATGGAAGTGCTGAACCATAGTTATTTCATGGAAATCACTGCACCGAACTATCTGCCCTATCCGGCATCGGACTGTGCCAATTTCGGACTTTGGGCGGAAAGTGTGCTTGCCGGACTCGGGTTCAAGACCGTTATCGCCTACCGTCAGTTTCTGATCATCGTCATCGCCTTTTTTGAGGCGGTCACGAATCGGGATTTGTTGAAGACTATCGACTGTCTGACGGTTACCCTGGCGCTGATCCCTGCCTGTATGTACCTGCTTGGGCGCCGGCTTCATTCCCATGGCGCCGGTATCCTGGCGGCCGGTCTGGCTGCACTGCGGGAATATAACACCATTCTGCTCGCGCCTCATTACATGGTTTCAAGCTCGAAGATGTGGCTTTCGGATTTGCCGGCCATGCTTGGCTTGCTCGCGACAGTCTGTGCCGCAGTGGACTGGTTCCAGAAACCGCGTTCTGTCTGGCGTATGCTGCTCACCGGCTGCCTGATGGGGCTGTGTGTCACGGTTCGTTCTCAATTCATCGCGCTTATCCCCTTCATCCCGTTCTTTTTCCTGCTGCGGAAAGGCCTGCCGTTTCGGGCTCGTCTGTTCCCCGCTGTCGGGTTTATGCTTGCCGCCTTGATGGTCATTGCGCCCTGGTTCATCCGCTCGAAGATCCTCACCGGTGATTTTATTCTGGATGAACCGGGGGTGCACAGCACAGAGCTGGCCCGCCGCTGGTCCGATGACGTGAACAATGTTGTTTCCCGGAATCCCGGCGAAAGCGACGCGGAATATGCCGCCCGCAACAAGCAGCATATGATCGACTTTTTTTTCGAGAAACCCCTCTACGTCATTCAGTTTACCGCTTCCCATTTCTTCGCCAATGAGATTTATGGCCTCACTGCCTTGCCTTTTGGAACGGATCCCGGACTGACCGTTCATGATGTCACAAACACTGATTTCCATGATGTGGAAGGTCGTCTGCTTTCCGGAAAGAACGTCCCGGTAGTGCTTGCTTTTCTGGCGGTGATTGCCCTGGGTATGGGCGCTGCCTGGAAACGTGCGGGCTGGGCGGGGCTGCTGCCGATGCTCATGTGCTCTCTTTATCTTGGTATCACCAGTGCGGCCCGTTACTCCGGCTGGCGCTTTGCCCTGCCCGGGGATTGGTTCTTCTATTTTTACTTTGCCATGGGGCTTGGTGAAGCCGCCTGGCAGCTTGCTGCCGCTTTGAGCGCCAAACGAAGTGAGTTTTTGTCTGTTCCGAAGCTTGACACCGGGGCTCAGCCGCTTTATCCTGCTGCCATTGCCGGGATCCTTGCCCTGTTTCTTGTTCTCGGGACGGCTCCGGCTCTCTGCGGCAAAATCATCCCGCAGCAGGTCTTTCTGCAAGATACGGAACAGAATACCCGGGACCTTGAGATCGTAACAGCCGCTCTTCCTTCAGAAAAACAAACATTGGATGCACTTCTCTCTGAACCGGGCGTTGAAGTGCTGAACGGGAGACTTATTTATCCTCGTTATTTTGAGAAAAATGAAGGCCTTTCCAGTGGACATCCCTGGATCGCTTACCGCATCCGGGAATTCACCCGTCTCGGGTTTGTATTGTTGAATGAGGAAAATCATGACGTCATTTTGCCGCTGCAGACAGAACCGTCTTTCATCCCCAATGCCGCGGAGGTTTATGTCATCGGCCGGGATGTGGAGGATTATTTCCGGGCAGATGCCGTAATTATTCCGAACACCGCGTCAGATGCTGCACCGCGTATTCTGACATTTGAAAATCAGGAGGTACACCCATGAATATTGCCAGTGCTGTTGAAGCCATTCGTCAGGGTACATATGACGAAACGTTATTAAAACTTTATCCGCGCTATACCTCGGATCCGGAAAAGTACAAAAGCCGCATAGAAGGACTGCTGAAGGCTTATACAGAGCATTTCACGGACCCGGAAGACATTCATCTTTTCAGTGCTCCCGGACGCATTGAGGTCGGTGGGAATCACACGGACCATCAACATGGCAATGTTTTGGCTGCTGCCATTGACCGCGACATGATCGCTGCGGCAGCGCTGAACGGAACGGAGAAGATCCGTGTTTTTTCCATCGGTTTCGGCGGTCTGGAGATCGATCTGAACGATCTGGAACCGCATGAGGATGAAAAGGAAACGACAGCTTCCCTTGTCCGTGGCGTCACTGCGGAGATCAAAAAAGCCGGGTTCCCGTTGAAGGGTTTCGATGTCTGCATTGCGTCCGATGTCCCCGGCGGTTCCGGCATCTCTTCCTCAGCTGCCTTTGAGGTGCTCTATGGTGAGGTGCTCAACGGTTTGTTCTGTGAAGGAAAGCATTCCCCGGTGACATTGGCGAAGATCGGCCAGTATGCCGAACAGCATTACTTCGGCAAGCCCAGCGGACTGATGGACCAGACGGCTTCGGCGGTCGGCGGTTTTGTGGCTATCGATTTCAAGGATACCGCCAACCCGGTCATTCGTCCGATCTCTACCGAAGAGCTTGGCAGACAATATGTGATATTTGTTATCGATACAGGTTCTGCCCATGCTGATCTCTCCAACGTTTATGCCGGCATCCCGATCGAAATGCGCAAGGTGGCAGCTTATTTTGGAAAAGAAGTTTTGCGTGAGGTGGATGAAAACACTTTCTGGGCTGAAATCGGCAAAGTTCGCAAACAGACGGGTGACCGGGCAGTGCTGCGCGCGATCCATTTCTTCGAAGAAAATCAGCGTGCCATCGATGAAGCTTCGGCGCTGGAACAGGGGAAGATCGATGAGTTCCTGCGCATTGCGAAGGAATCCGGCTTCTCCTCCTTTATCCACCTGCAGAACGTGATCATCAGCGGGCAAAAGGAACATCAGGATGTGGCCTTTGCCCTGGCAGTTGCGGAAAAAGCGTTGAAAGGCAGAGGCGCTTTCCGGGTTCATGGCGGCGGTTTTGCCGGTACGATCCTGGCAATCGTTCCGGTGGAAAACAGCGATAGCTTCAAACAGGAAGTCGAGGCTCAGCTATTCCCCGGCGCCTGCACGCTCATGTCCATCCGTCCTGTTGGCTGCGCCCAGGTGTTTTAGGCAAAAGTTGTACCATTTTCGAGCGGAGCACACGGAGACTGTACTGCTGGTGGCGCGAAGCCGCCACCGCAGGACTGTATCTCGTGTTGCGTCATCCGGTTCTGAACAGATACATATGAAGAAGGAATATGCCTGATTTGATCAACTCGCTGCGGATGGCTTTTGGTTTCATGACCGTTCTGCCCATCCCGCAGCGGAAAGAATGGAGTGATCTCGATTTCGGCACCTCAGCGGTGTTTTATCCGCTGACCGGTGTCATGATCGGGCTGGGCGCAGCTGCGGCGCTCCGTCTTTTTTCTTCTGTATTTGCAAGGCCGATCGCGGGATTTCTGGCGCTCATCGTCTGGATCCTGCTCAGCGGCGGGCTGCATTGGGACGGGCTGGCAGACTGTTTTGACGGTTTTGGTTGTTCAGCATCTCCGGAGCGGCGGCTGGAGATCATGAAGGACTCCCGGCTCGGTACCTACGGTGCACTGGGCATCTTCTGTTCGCTGATTCTCAAATGGCTTTGTATTTGGCAGCTGCCGGATAATAAATTTCTGATTTTCTTCGCGTTGGTCGCTGCCGCTGCCCGCTGGTCGATGCTGGTTTTGCTCTCCCTGCCGCTTGCGAACCCTGACGGTATGGCGGCCATGCTCAGGCAGCATTGTCCGAAACGGGTGCTGCTTTATGCGCTGCCGGTCCCGCTCCTGCTGGCGTTTTTTTATGGACCTTTCGGTTTCCTGTATCTTCTGATCGCCATTTGCAGCGCGGCGCTGTTGGGCTTGATCGCGGAAAAGAAAATCGGCGGCATCAACGGTGACGTGCTGGGTTTCAGCATTGAGCTGGCTGAGATCGTTCTTTTGCTGGCTGCGCAGGTGATTCCATGAGACCGTGGCTCAGTGATCTTCCTTTCCGACTCGGGACCACTTCCTACATCATCCCGGATGACATCTTGCCAAATGTACGCTGGCTTGCCGGGAAGGTCAGAGATATTGAACTGGTTCTCTTTGACATTGACGAATACTGCAACATTCCGGACTCAGATCAGCTTTCGGAGCTGACCGAGCTGGCAGAGTCGCATGACCTGACCTATACCGTTCATCTGCCGCTGAACCTCAATTTTTCGGACAGGGAACAGGATATCTCCATCGCAAAGGCGCTCAAGGTCATCAACGGCGCCCGTGTGCTGAAGCCCCGGGCTTATGTCTGTCACCTGGAGTGCAAAGATATTCCGGAGCGGGAAGGTGATGAGCTTCAGGAGTGGCAGGAGCAGCGGATCCGGGCGGTGCGTTCGCTGACGGAAAAAGCAGAAATATCAGCCGCGGAGCTGGCGGTCGAGAACCTGGAAAGCTACCCTATCGATTGGAACGAACCCGTGGTCCGCAGCTGCGGGACCCATGTCTGTCTGGATATCGGACATCTGTTTTTGCTGAAAATCGATCCCGTTCCGGTGATGAAGAAATGGTTCCCGCTCACTTCCGTGGTGCATCTGCACGGGATCGGTACGCGGGATCACCAGTCGCTTGGTCACATGAGTGTGAACACTGTTCGGAATGTTATTGGGACACTGATACAGGCTGACTTCCGCGGTGTGGTGACGCTTGAAGTTTTCAATGAGGAGGACCTGACCGGTTCCCTTGATATGATAGAGGCCTGTTTATGATTGATATGACGAATAAAACGAGTGGTGTTGCCGGTGAGTCATTGCCGAACCTTACGTTTATCCTGGGTGGTGCGCGGAGCGGAAAATCAGCGCTTGCGGAAGCCCGGGCACGGGAACATGGTGACAATGTGATCTACTGTGCCACGGCTGAGATCCTTGATGAGGAGATGAAGGATCGCGTCAGACGGCACAGAGAACGGCGTCCACAGCCCTGGAGAACGGTCGAAGCTCCGCGCAAGGCGGCGGAGAAACTCGCGGATGCCATGAAAGCAAAAGCAGCCGATTGTGTTCTGTTTGACTGCCTTTCGGTGCTCAGCTCCAATGTGCTGCTGAGTTTATATGAAAATATCGGGGAGGCGGCTGCCTTTGAGGCGCTGTGCCGGCGGGAGCTGGACGCCCTGCTGCGGCTGGTCGCTGCTTACCCGGAAACGCATTGGATCATCGTCTCCAATGAGGTCGGGATGGGGGTCGTCCCGGCTTATAAAATGGGCCGTACGTACCGTGACATGCTGGGCCGTGCCAATCAGGCCGTTGCGTCAAAGGCCGGGGAGGTGATCTTCATGATCGCCGGCATTCCGGTCAGAATTAAGGGCGCCTCTGAAAATTCATGCATAGAATGAAGCCGTAGAGTTTCGTAACAGATTACACGGATCGGCGAATACAGAATCTGTGGCAAACTGAAAAGTTTGACAATCTGGAACATCCACTTGAAAAGCAGCAAAAGCGACGTAAAATGAAGACGCCCGGGAGGAGCGCCAAAGCATTCGCGGTGGGCACAAATCCGCTCTTGCGCTCATACCCCGTCTGTGCTGCACTTTGCTCAGGCGAGGCAGGGATTTTCGCTTGTTTCTCGTCCATGGGAAGTTTATGAAAAATCCGTTGAATTCAGGCCGGGGTTTTGGTATAATCTATATGTATCCTTATGCCTTCTCGGAGGTTAAGTTTTTCCGGGAATGTGCCGATACAAGTATGAGGAGCATAGGCTCTTAGAGAACGGGAGGTGAGCACAATGGCTACGTCGAGTATCACGAAGAACTTTGTTATATCAGGTAAGGAACAGGTCGAAGCATTTGCTGATGCGATTGAAGCCGCAGCCAATGACAAGACTCCTGTGCGCAAGGTCAGCGCAAGGGTCCTGACCGACCCGAAGGATATAGCAAAATTTATGCAGAAGAGGAAGAAAGCGAATGAAGCAAGATGACAAATTTACTGTCATCAACATTCGTGAGTATTTGAAGAAGAATGCGGATGATGAGGAACAATTCGGAGAGGACGCTCTGAGGCAGTTACCCCGTTCGGTTCGGCGGTTTTTGTTGTTAAAAGCAGAGGGCAGATTCCCGAAGGGAGTCTGACTCCGCGGTAAATGACATCTGGTGCATTCAAAGGGGGAATCAGACTCCCTTTACGCGGTTTTTTGTTGTATACGGTGGCCAAATCAGCCGTGATTAAAGAGGAATCGCTACATTGCTGTAAAACTCCGTTCCTTTATGGCTGAACCGTGCAACGCCGCCGTAGCTCTCTGCGGTGGAGGCGACAGATGAAAGCCCGATGCCGGAACCCTTGCGGACGGTGGAAAGATATTTCTCACCCTCCTGTTTTACCACACCGTTAAAACTGTTGACCGCGACAATATAGAGTTGAGCGGCGTTCTCTGTCAAAACGGTGATTTGGATGCGCTTTTCCTCCGCTTTGCGGCAGGCGGTGACGGCGTTGTCGAGAATATTGCCGATCATGCTGCATATATCCACATCACTGACCGGCAGCGTTTCCGGCAGCCGCACCTGGACGGAGAAGGCGATTCCCTCCTGTGATGTGAGATGATCATAGTAATTCAGCAGCGCGTTCAGCGCTGTGTTAGAGCAGAAGTATTTTACCTCGTTTACCGGCATGGTGTCCACGAACCGATGGAGATAGGTTCCAACTGCGTCATAGTTCCCGGCATCGTACAACTCGGAAAGCGTATGGATGCTGTGGCGGAAGTCGTGCCGGGCTTTTTCCGACTCCTTTATGTACCGCTGCTGGGCGGCAAACTGACTCTCCTGCCTCTCCCAAAAAAGGCTGTGTGCCTCCGCCTTTTTCTGCGTCATGATTCCTGAGACAGTGAAATAGAAGATGACGTGCATGAGCAGAAAGAGAAACAGGATCGCGGTAACAACGAGAATCATATAGATCGTCTGACCTGTGTCTCTGATCGCGGTTTCCTCAATGGGGAGCAACAGCATATTGGCGGTGAATACGATAATGGAGAACAGCAGCATTGTTTTCCAGACGCGATCCTGCTGTGCCTCCCGAACAATGTAGCTGCCGAATACCGCGTAGGGATAGGCAAGCGCAGCGGAGCACACGGTATTGAAGGCCAACTGGAGCAGCGGCGTATGCAGTCCCCCCCCCCCCCCGCCTCCCTGCTGAACCATAGCGCTCCGGAGCAGATGGCCATGTTCGACATAATTGACATCAGTGCAGCGGAGGCGCATAAGATGGAAAGCGACTGCCATGTCGTTGCCCGCTGGCAGCTGTTGTAGGCAAAAAAGCAGACCGCCAGCATCGGCAGCAGCACAAGGTTGCTGTCCATCACAAAGCGGTACTGGCCCCAGCCCAGCGCCAGCATCGCGGTGAGCATAGCTCCGCCGACAATTGCCAGCGTTTTGCGGCGGTTGTAGCGCAGCAGATCTTTCATAGGCAGAAAGCATAAAAAGGCCGGCGGCAGAAATGACAGATAATCCAGAATGATCGTCAATATTCTCATACCATACCTCCCGTCCCTGCACCGTTCTCACGGATCTTTGTAAATTTGTAGTTCAGCCATTGCTCCCGCAGCTCATCCTTTCGTTTGACGCTGAGCGGAAGCACTGTCCCGTCCTGCAGCCGGCAGTGCCCGTCCTGCATTTGGGAGATTCGGTCCATATTGACGGCAACGCCTTTCATCAGCACCAGAAAGCGGTTGTCCAGATGGTTCATTGCCTCGGAGAAGGTCATGCGCGTCCGATACCGCTGACCGGCTTTGTCTGCGATGACAAGATAGTTCCCGTCCGTTTCCAGCGAAACGATGTCTCTATAAGCAAGACTGAACTTCCGCCGGTCATAGGAGAAGGAAAAACGACCGCCCCCGGTCGTGCTGAGCCGGAAAATATGGTCCAATGTGCGGAACAGTTCCTCCCGTCCGCAGGGCTTGATGAGATAGGATGATGCGAACAGGGAAAAGGCTTCCAGCCGGAACGACTCGCTGGTGGTGAGAAAGACGATGTTCGTATTATCGTCTACAGCGCGGATGCTTTTTGCTGTCTCAATTCCGGAAATACCGTCCATGAAGATGTCAAGAAAGATTACGGCGTAGTGAAAAGGCGTATAGTTTTCCAGGAGTGCAGCACCGGCGGAGAAGCTGTCAAGATGCATCTCTATCTGATGGATCGTGCCGTATTCCATCAAAAACAGCTCCAAATCTTGTTGGTCTAACTCGTCATCATCCACCATAGCAATGTTCATCCCTGTTACCTCCTTCGATTCGGCATAAAGCGGGACCACAAATCTTCATAATACGATTATAGCAAAAGACAAATACCTTTGCCAGCCGATTTTCACTTGCAATCTGCCGATTCTCCCAGACCGATTATTTTTGGCGGGGAATGTAATAAAATGATCTTGTTTTTAGAGAAAGGGGCTTTAAAGTGTACCCCTGTCAGGTTCGGCGTTTTTTTGTACGGACCATGGTTATACGACGGCTTATAAAAGCTGCGAATATAAGAAGCAAAGGAGATAACATCTTATGAGAACAAAGAAACGGTTATTCAGCATTCTCCTCAGTTTTGCGATAGCACTTGGGTCAATAACGAGCATAATCATTCCTGCATTTGCCGCTGAAGCAGCCCAGACTGGCGAAAATGGTTATATGAAGTTTTTTGTAGGGACGCTTGCTTACAAATATCAAGGTTTTTCTGTTCAAGGGAAGAATGGAGATTCCTGGTTGTCAACCACATTCGGAGATGAAGGTTTTGAATCGGCGATTCGGGTTGATGGTACTACCCAGAAGTTTGATTCTTTCGCCTACGGAAAAGAATACACAACGGGTAATGTTATCGCTTATATTACAGCAAGGCTGCAGGATCAAAAAGCATATATCGACTATACAATTATCAACAATAACAACACAGAAAAAACAGTAAACATAGGTTCTTATGGGGATGTTCAGATCGGATCAAATGATTATGCGCCTGTAAGTGCAATTGATGCTGGAAGTATTCTGATGACAGATGGCACAAACGAGTTCCGGCTTATTCCGGGCAGCGGTGATCCTTTCACGACAACATGGTACGGCGGCTATTCATATGCGGGTAGCAAAGTATTTGAAGATCTGGACCCAAAGAATCCTATAACAAATCTCGACAGCGGTATCGCATGGTCGTGGACGATTACGATTCCCGCAAACGGGACTGTGAAAAAAACGGCCATCCTTTCGGCAGGGGCTGCAACTACTTTTACAATCAGGTATAACGCAAACGGTGGTTCTGGGACAATGACCCCAACCGGAGCAGAATATAACACTACTGTTAAGCTTAAGAAAAATGAATTCGCGAAAGAAGGCTATCAGTTCGCAGGATGGGATACCAACAGTGCCGGAACAACTGTTGTGTATGAAGATGAGGCAGAGATTACTATGCCGAATACGGATACAACCCTTTATGCGGTATGGAAGAACAATCCGGACATTACTGCAACGGCAACAGGTTTTGAAGGCACATATGATGGTGAGTCGCATGGTATCACCGTGAACGTGACTGACCCTGCCAGTGGTGCTGTGATCAAATACGGTAAGACCGAAGGCACTTATGACCTGGATTCCAGCCCGGCCATTACGAACGTGGCTGACAGTCCGTTGACAGTTTACTTTAAAGTGACAGCGGAGGGTTACAAGGACTATACCGGAAGCGCTATCGTGACCATCAGCAAGAAGGCTGCATCAGTAAAAGCAAAAGATCAGAACATTAAAATCGGCGATACAGTGCCCGACCTTTCTTCACCGGTTTTGGACACGCATTACACGGTCACGGGGCTTGTGGGTGAGGATAAGCTGACGACTGATCCGACGCTGGCCTATTCCGCAGCGCCTGACAACACGAAAGCCGGGACTTACACCATTACGCCCAGCGGAGCAAGTGCGGGCGACAACTATACGATCAGCTATGAGACCGGTACGCTGACGATCAGCAACAAGCAGATACAGACGATCACCGCTGAAGATGTAACCGTAATCTACGAAGATGTAACCGTAATCTACGGCGACAAGGATAAGAAGATCACAGCCACTACCACCGGCGACGGCAAACTAAGCTACGCGGTCAAGAGCGGCGATGCTGTAACCGTTGACAAGGATACCGGTGCACTGACCATCGTGGAGGCGGGTAATGCGGTCATTACTGTGACAGCCTCGGAGACTGATACCTATGCACAGGCGACGAAAGATGTGACCGTGACGGTCGCTGAAGAAGAGAAAAAGCCACAGCAGCTGGCAGTCAAGCTCACTCATTACAAGGATGACGGGTCATACGGCGTTCCCTCTGATATCGGGGAAACTGTCTGGAAGCTGAACTTCACGCTCAGTCTCAATGATGAGGAATACAGCTCTGCTGAAACAGCGGAGCTGGCGGTGAAACCGGGCGAAAAAGAGCAGACGATCACGGTTCTGTTCCCGGCGGAGCTGGACATGGCAAAGCTGAGCAATGACTATAAGGTGACTGTCAGCGGATATGAAACGACGGTAAAGGCAGATATTTTCATCAGCGAGTCTGCAGGGTCTCAGGATGTGCCGCGCTATGCGGTCTCGATCGGCGATCCGAGCTTCATCAACGATGAGGATGGGAACGTGGTGCTGACGCTGAAGGTCAAATGGAGCGGCGGGAAGCCCCAGCCGAAGCCGGAAGTGATCAAGGTGTATGCGCTGCCGGAGGATGAGGTCGGCGCGTACCGGCTGAACGATGACGGGACGAAGGAATATCTGCTGTTTCACACCTATGCCATCTGCATGAACTATCTCGGCAGCGATGAGCTCTGCCGGGGTTACGAGCGCTGCTTCCACAAGGAGTCGCCTTACGTTAATCCCTTTGTAAAACCGTAAATCAAAAGAGGGGCGGTATACGTTACGGGTACCGCCCCCTTTCGTTCCCCTTTATCTTTATTTATGATAGAGGCGATTGATCTCGTAGCGCGGTTCGCAGGTCACGCTGATGCCGAGCCGTTTGAGCAGTTTTTCATCCTCGTCACTGATGATCACCGAAAAATGCGCTTCCGTGTCATTCAGGCGGCTGAGCTGTTCCTTGGCAACCTGAGCCATGGGGTTGGTCAGTGCGCAGATCGTCAGCGCCAGCAGTACTTCATCTGTATGCAGCCGCGGATTCTTGTGATGCAGGTAACGGGTCTTGAGATCACAAACCGGTTTCAGCACTTCGGTGGAGATCAGGTCGAAATGGTCATCGATCCCGCCCATGGTTTTGAGGGCATTGAGCAGGAGAGCCGCTGCTGCACCCAGATTATCCGAGGTCTTCCCGGTTACGACCCGCCCGTCGGGGAGCCGCAGGGCGCCGGCCGGTCCGCAGGTCATTTCCGCCTTGACCAGTGCCGCGGAAATTTCCGGACGGATCCCCGCAGTGATCCCGGCCTGTTTCATCAGCAGATCCAGCTTCCGAACCACTTCATCGCTGCATTTGCCCCGGATCCGTTCCACGGATGCGGTGTAATAGCGGCGCAGGATCTCTTTATAAGAGGCTTCCCGGCAGGCTTCATCATCGACAATGCAGGATCCGATCATGTTCACGCCCATATCCGTCGGGGATTTGTAGGGGCAAACACCCTGGATCATTTCGAAAATCGTGCTCAGGACGGGGAAGATCTCCACATCCCGGTTATAATTCACCGCAAGTTCCCCGTATGCTTCCAGATGATATGGGTCGATCATGTTTACATCGTTCAGGTCGGCTGTGGCCGCTTCATAGGCCAGGTTGACCGGGTGTTTGAGCGGCAGGGACCAGACCGGGAAGGTTTCGAATTTCGCATAACCGGCTTTGATCCCGCGCTTGTGCTCGTGGTAAAGCTGGGAAAGGCAGGTTGCCATCTTTCCTGAGCCGGGACCCGGGGCGGTGATGACCACCAGCGGCCGGGTCGTTTCGATGTAATCGTTTTTGCCGAGTCCCTCTTCAGACACCACATGGGCGACCTCGGAGGGGTATCCCTCGATGGGATAGTGCCTGTAGCAGCGTATCCCCAGCGCGGTGAGACGTTTCAGAAAGTCATCTGCAGAGACCTGGCCGCTGTACCGGGTCAGGACCACGCTGCCGACGAAAAGGTCCATGCTGCGGAAGCCGTCAATGAGCCGCAGGACGTCGTCTTCATAGGTGATGCCCAGGTCGCCGCGCATTTTGTTTTGTTCGATGGCGTTGGCATTGATGGCGATGACGATTTCAACGTCATCTTTGAACTGCTGCAGCATGTGGATCTTGCTGTCCGGCAGGAAACCGGGTAGGACACGGGATGCATGATAATCGTCAAACAGTTTGCCGCCGAATTCCATATAGAGTTTTCCGCCGAATTGCTCGATCCGTTCGCGAATGTGCTCGGATTGAATTTTTACATATTTTTCGTTATCGAAACCGATCTTCTTCATATACTTACTCCGATCCGAATCTTATGTGATGATTAAAATTCTATCAATAATGACCCCTTCAGGGGTCATGGACTTCGCAAAAATATTTATTATTTTTTGTCTGCTTCCGCAAAGGCGGTGTTTCTGCTTAAAAAATATATCATAAAAATGGAAAAAATAAAAAGTCGGGAAACATTACTGTGACGTTGAAATGTGCGCGGGAAGGATAATTTCTTTGGTCAGGTCACGATCATAAACATAGATCCGGTATTCCCCGGTCTCAAGGATCCGGTTCGGTTCTCCCAGCAGTGTGGTGACCACGTCCTCGCTGACGTGAAGGTAACCGCTGCCGTCGAAGACAATGAAATTGTGAGAGCCTGTGCGGTACCATTCAGTCTTGCAAAACCAATTCTGCATTTCCAGATGATCCGGCTCTCCCAGCACCGGGACCTGTCCCCTGATGGCGCGGACTCTCACCTGGTCCTTCGCGGCTACAGTCGTGTGAGAGGCGTTCCAGAAATCGGCATATCCTTCGGTAAGACCGTTTTCTGAGAGAAATTTAGCCAGCCGATCCTGAGGTGTTTCCACTCGTTTGGTAACGGGCGGTGTGAAAAACAGTAAACCAACAGAAAGAAATGCGGCCGCACAGGGCAGGAGCCGGAAATCGCTGCCTTTCGATTCCAGACTGCGGCAAATCAAAACAGCTGCGGCGAAGGGCAGCCAGGAAATGTAGCGGGCGCTGTCCGGAGCGGTGTAGATATCGGTGAAAAAGCAGACAAGGTACATCACCGAGATGCTCAGTGCGCAGATGACCGAGACGGGATCTCCTTCTCCCTTTTTGAGAAACCGATGCAGGATCGAAAACAGGCAAAGGATCACGGTCAGGAAAATCACGGCTGCTATAGCCAGTCTGAATATGTTTTGAGGCGACCATGTTCCGTCCGGAAGATCTGCGCGGAAGACGTTCAGAATCCCTTTTCCGAGGAGCAGAAATTTTTCTCCCAGCGTGTCCATGTTGATAAATTTGCGGGTGTCCAGAAAACTGTTTTTGTTGATGCCGCCGAGTTTCATCAGCGCAGTATCCATCAACATGCCAAGCGCTGTGCCGGTGAGAGCGATGCCGGCCAGCCGGACGCTGCGCCTGGCGCTAAATTTTGGTTCGTTCATGAGCAGGTTCAGGACGCAGAACAGCAGGACCGGCACAACAGCGATGATCAGCAGCTGCATATCACTCATGCATCCGCAAGCTGTCAACAGCCCGAAAAGGATCCATAAAGAGGGATGAACCGGTTCTGCCGTGAAAATTCGTTCAATGACGAGCAGCATCAGAAAGAAATAGATGAATATTGCGCAGTGTCCGCGCAGGTAACCGAGCCAGGTCAGGGTCGGAAATCCCGTGAGCGCCAGATAAAACAGCGCTTTCGGGAGCGGAGCGCTCAGATGATCCCGGAAGGCCAGTCTGTACCCGAGTATGCTCAGGCAGATGACCATGGACGAGGCTGCGATGAGATAGGCATAGGTGTCGATGCCGGAAAGCGCGGTACCGAGAACATAAAAGGGCAGCTCGGACAGGTAGAAAGAGACACCGGTCAGGTTCCAACCCTTCAGCAGGATGTTGCCATTCAGAATGTCGGCTGCCTGCAGCGCCTGATTGGCATGGTCGGAGTTGAGCGGGACACGGAGGAAAGTGAGATAGATGTAGACACAGTGTAGCCCAATGAGCAGGAGAGACGCATAGAACAACGCGGACGGTTTCTGTGAATTGTTGCTTTTGGGTGATGTGTTTGGTTTATTCATGGCTCTGCCCTGCTATTGATGGATCAAAATCAGAAAGGGAGGGATTTCTTCGAATTGTGCCGCTATAGCTGTTTCTGGAGATGTGCGGAGGATGGTGAAGGTGTTCCCCGGTGCATCGGGGTCTGTTGAAAAGCTGATTTTCCCCTTGGCAGCGACACTCAGGAGGGCAAGATCATTTTGAGAACAGGCTCCCTGAAGCTGATTATGTTCATTCAGATAAAGGATGACGCGATCGGCAGGACTGACCGGCCTGCTGCGTACGATGGACCCGATGCTGAACAGGATGGTGAGTAGTGAGAAGATTCCGGCAAGGGTTGAGAGCGGCAGATGTCCCCGGGCAAGATGAAGATCGCGGAAAGCCGGATCTTCTATAATGAAAATCAGCAGGAATGCTGTTCCGTACGGCAGCCAGGCGCAGAGAGACATTTTTTGATTACGATCCCCGCTGAAGGGGAAGCAGCACCAGAGCAGGGTGATAATCATAAATAATGCGTATAGATATTGAGCTGTGTGTTGATGTTGATGTTCGGTGAATTGCCGGACGGTCCGGATCAGTCCCCAGATCATCAGCAGGAGCACAATTGTCATCAGGAAATATCGTCCGGTGGTGAAGTGCATGATCGGCTGTTGGGAGAAGTCTGCCCGGAATACAGATTGAAGCGCGCGAAGCGTCTCATGGACTGCGTGAGGCTGTGCCGGGTGGGTGAAAGGTTTCGGCAGGGAGAAGCTTGTCAGAATGAAACTGGTCGATGCAAAAATTGCCGATTGTCTCTTACGCCGGCTAAAAAAGTCTGAAAGGAAATGCGGCGTCAGGATCAGTCCCAAAATCAGGAAAGGTGCGCTTTGTATCGTGCTGAGCCAATTCGGATCCGGAAGTCCGGTGAGGGCGGTCCAGATCAGGATGTTCGGGGTATTGAGCAATCCCCGGGATTTCATGATGAGCAGACCTGTGCAAAACAGGATCAGATAGAAAAAGACGCTGACAGCGATCGAAGTGAAGGTGCCGAGTCCGAGAACTTTCACGAAAAGCAGATATACCGGCAGCTCCAGCGGATGAAAAGACCAGGTGGAAAGGGGCTCTGCATGCTGCAGGATGTTCCAGGCGGCAAGTATCTTTTCTGCTGAAGTTTCAGTCAGCGGGACCTGCAGGGCCTGTGTGAAGGTATAGAGGCCGGTGATGATCGTCAACAGGATCAAAGTCAGGCGCCTGACGTATTGTTTGAGATTCTTTCCCATAAAATAACTATAACATCAATTTGTGGGTTTCGTAATATTACTGCTTAGAACCTGGTGACGCATCACGGAATACAGCCCTGTTGTGCAGGCTTCACTGCAGCGAAGCTCCTGCTCCGCATATAGACCAGGCGAAGCCTGTACCGCTCGGAGCAGGCAAGAGCAGTCTCCGTGTGCGTTTAAAAAAAAGAGCGCTCCCGGTGAGGGGAGCGCTTTCTTTGCTTATTCAGCTGATCTTACTCGAGGGTGTAGATGCCTTCACCGTATTTTTCAGCAAAAGAATCGCGGTCGGCGGGGACGACGATGTCACCGGCAAGGATCGCGGCCTTTGCGGATTCAACAGCGGCCAGAGCTTCTTCGCTCAGCAGGGTGGTGGTGGGGGCGATGTCAACAGCGCCGGATTCCAGTGTGTAGAGTTTGTCGCCGGCTTCAAAGTTGTCATTGACAACGTCTTCGATGAGGGAGAAGACGGAAATGTCAACACGCTTCATGGCGGAGGTCAGGACATTTTCCGGAGCCAGGTAGTTCTGGTCCTGGTCAACACCGATGGCATATTTGCCCTGTTCGGCAGCGGCTTCAATGACGCCCATACCGGTAGCGCCGGCAGCATGGTAGACAATGTCTGCGCCGTTGGTGTACATGTTGAGGGTGGCGGATTTACCACCGGCAACATCACCGTAGCTGTTGGCGTTGAAGGCCTGGATGGTGCAGTCCGGGCAGGTGTCGAGGACACCGGCATAGTAACCGACACCGAAGGTATCCATCAGCGGGGAGATCATGCCGACGACGTAGCCGACGTTCTTGGTTTCGGTCATGGTAGCGGCAACAACACCGACCAGATAGGAGCACTGTTCGGTAGCGAAGTTGACACCGACGACATTGTCGCCAACGGAACCGTTGTCGATGATCGCGAATTTCTGATCCGGGTAGGATTCGGCAACTTCAGCAAGCTGGTCAGCCATCATCCAGCCGACAGCGATGATGAGGTCATAACCATCATCGACGGCCATGGTCAGGTTCGGTTCGTAGTCAGCATCGGTCTTGGATTCGAAGTATTTCACCTCTACGCCCAGTTCTTCCTGTGCGCGCAGCATGCCTTCCCAGGCAGAGGCGTTGAAGGACTGGTCATTGATACCGCCGGTATCGGTGACGAGGGCGATCTTATAATCAGCAGCAAATGCGGCTGTGCTGACGAGCGCAAGCATTGCAAGCACTAAGACAAACAATAAACCTTTTTTCATACAATTAACTCCTTTGGTTTTCTGAATGCTGTGGTTCCACAACATTTTCCACTATCTTCAATGGGTAATTATAACAGAATTTTTTAAAATGCAAAGTTCATGAGAAAAAAGCCGATATGAAATCAGGTCACAGATAAAGAAAGACCGGCGCCATTGCCGGCCTTTCGTTTCAGTTTATTGGTTTGCTTTCTCTGTCAGTGAGAGCAAATTCGGGTGAAACCATGCTTATAAGAGGATCACTTCTCCGTCCAAAATCTCTTCAGCTTCGATGATTTCACTGACTGCATCTTCCAATTCGGTTGCAATGATTTCACTGACAGCTTCTTCCACTTCGGCTTCTTCGAGGGTGACTTCGTTTTCGAGCTCGATGATGGCAGCTTCTGTTTCATCTTCGGCATTAGTGAAATAAGCCTTCAGTTCTTCCATTGAAGCTTCCAGTTCGGCTTTCGCTGATTCATATTTTTCTTCAAGTTCAGCTGCGGCATCCTTCAGTTCGGCTTTCCTGGTTTCAATTTCAGCTTCACTGAGTTTGCCATTTTCGATAAGAGCTTTCAGGTCAGCTTCCTTTTCTTCAAGTTCAGCTTTTTGTGCTTTATATTCTGCGTCGAGTTCGTCCATTTCTGTTTCGAGCTCTGCCTTGACTGCTTCATATTCCTCTTCGATTGCGGCCTTGACCTCGTCTGTCTTATCTTCGACAGCGGCTTTAGCGTCTTCGACCTTGGCAGCGGCATCGGCATTGGCGTCTTCTACAGCAGCCTTGACTTCTTCCTGTTTTTCTTCGACAGCGGCTTTAGCGTCTTCAACCTTGGCAGCGGCGTCAGCTTTGGCATCTTCAACAGAAGCCTTGACTTCTTCCTGTTTTTCTTCAACGGCGGCTTTGGCGTCTTCGACTGTGGCTTCGACATCAGCCTTTACTTCTTCGACCGTGGCTTCGGCGTCAGCTTTGGCATCTTCAACCGCAGCCTTGACTTCTTCCTGTTTTTCTTCAACGGCGGCTTTGGCGTCATCAACCGTGGTCTCGACCTCAGCCTTTACATCTTCGACCGTGGCTTCCACGTCAGCTTTGGCATCTTCAACCGCAGCCTTGACTTCTTCCTGCTTTTCTTCCACGGCGGCTTTGGCGTCTTCGACAGCGGTTTCGACATTTGTCTTTACTTCGTCAACTTTCGCTTCGGCATCGGCTTTGGCATCCTCAACAGCAGCCTTGACTTCTTCCTGTTTTTCTTCAACGACGGCTTTGGCGTCTTCGACTGTGGTCTCGACATCAGCCTTTACTTCTTCGACCGTGGCTTCGGCGTCAGCTTTGGCATCTTCAACCGCAGCCTTGACTTCTTCCTGTTTTTCTTCAACGGCGGCTTTGGCGTCATCAACCGTGGTCTCGACCTCAGCCTTTAC
>JAFRIR010000126.1 GCA_017432685.1 Flexilinea sp.
ACACGGGGACGGTTTTTGCGATGCCGCTTCGCCGGCACGCAAGAACTGTCAACCTGTGCGCGAAATGAAGAATGACGAAGAGCGGCCGGTGGTCGGTGATCAGTGGTCGGAAGCACAACGGGACGGGATTGGTGCGGCTTCTCTTCCTCCCTTCGTTGAGATCCTGCAGCGGGTGATGGAACGAAGTAAAGATGCGGACGATGGGGCGCTCACCTTTACCTTCGAGGAGATGGAATTCCTCGCAAAAGACCCGCTCTTCGCCCACTTCGAACCGGCGATGGCCGCCGACATCCGGAAGGTACTGGCCAAAGGTCCGCCAGGGGATTAGACGTCAGACATTAGACAGTAGACGTTAGACATTAGACAGTAGACGTTAGACGTTAGACCGTAGACATTAGACGGTAGACGATTAGAAGTCAAGAATTAAGAGTTAAAAGTTAAGAATTAAGAATAAAGCCGATTTCCCGGAGGATTTCGGCTGTCTGAATTTAAATTAGAAGCACAACGGGGACGGTTACTGCGCTGCAGCGTTAGCCTGCACGCAGGAACCGTCCCCATGTGAGTTCAATTGCAGGAGAACATTCCAAAAAAAGGCGCACAAGGTGACAGTTCTCCTGTGCCGGCTAAGCGGCAGCAGGATAACCGTCCCCTGTGCAATCCGCGCTCCCACCACGAGGTACCGTCCCTCTTGTCAGTTAAAACGTATAAGCCGCGGTATAAGGATAATCCCAGTTCTCGTACCAGCCAATCACTTTGCAGCCGTCTTCCGTGATAAACAGCGTATCTTTGGTGATATAAAGCTCACTGACACCCGTCGTATATCGCGCGGCGAGTGAGAGCACCAGCACCATATCCTTCTTCAGCGCCGTATCATCCGCAGCAGAAATATAGGGCGGTTCCATGGGTGTTACACCGATCCCGTGTCCGAAGCCGAATTGCTCGGCTATATGGATGCCCATCTCAATGGATTTGGTATAGATCGCGTCGAAGATATCCTGTGTCACCGCACCGGGTTTGATCTGAGAACAGGCAAACCTGCGAAGCTCCGCCATTTTTGCCGCAAAGAACTTCTGGCTGGAGTTCATCTCACTCTTGACCATCATGCGCGAATCATTGGCCCAATAGCCATCCAGCATCGAACACATTTCCAGGCGGATGAACTTGCCTTCAAAGAAATCTCCGTCACGGCCAACCGCATAATAAGGGGCATGCGGCCAAAGCACAGCCGCATCGTCTTCTGAAACAGCCTGAGAGATCGCACGGTACCCGTTCACCGGCATACCTCGTTCCAGCGTATGGATACGGATGTCTTCTGTCAGCCTCTTTTCACTGGCAGCGCCGTTGCGGGAGATGTGATGGATGGCGGCCGCGATGCCATGATCCGTAAATTCAGCCGCTTTTTTGAGGCTGCTCAATTCAGCCTGCGTCTTGACCTGACGCAGAGCGCTAAAACCATCCGAAATGTCGATGAAGGAAAAGTCATGCAGGCGTGTCAACAGTTTTTCAAACAGGGTCTGCCCCATCCGGTCGCCGATATAGCCAAGCGTACCCTTCTGTCCTTCAAACAGCTCCGAGATGAACGCGGCAGAAATGCTGACCGCGGCGCCTTCAGAATCGGTACAGGCGGAATAAGTGATGATGCTGTCATGCCACCCGGCGTTTTGATAGGCGCTTGCCAAAATCTTCGGGCAGGCCAGAAAACGCTTTGTCCCGCTGAAGAAGGCAATCACGCAGTCCTGCCGATGGGAAGCCAAACCCTGAAAGTTCAACCCCGTAGCATAAGCAAGGTTCGCCGCATCGGTCAGAACCAGGCCATCGATCTCCGGATTTGACTGGATATACTTGTTGATTTTTGTGATGTTATATTTTGCTGACATAGTCTCCTGCCTTACCGGGATGATGACCGGACGCCGGTGATCCGATAGAGTGTGTTCCAATCACGGAAATCGCTGAGCCGCCGGTTCCCGTAACGCGTCAATTCATAAACATCGACCGAATGGAGCAGTTCGTCCTTGTAGCCGATCGTCTTCACATCCAGTGCAATCACCATACCGGCTTTCAGGACCTCATTGTTATCCGCGGTCAGGTAAGGCCGCTCATATTCCGACGCCCCGACGCCATGACCGAGCCCTTCGTCATAAAGCAGCTCGATGCTCTCATCTTCCGCTTTTGACCGCACAGCTTCACAAAAATCTGAAACTTTGATTCCCGGTTTCAGAATGGAGACCGCAAAATCTTTCAGCTCCATGTTCTGTCGGTAAGCATTGGCTGTGTTCTCTCCGGGTTTCCCCGTGAAGAACATACGGCTGCAATTGGTCCAGCAGCCGTTATAGGATAAGGTGTAATCCACGCGGATGGTCTTGTTTTCTTTGACCAGCGAAAGGTCATAGATCGGGGTGATCCAGGAATTACCCGAGCGTCCCTGGGCGATGTTCAGGTGACCGATGCTGTGCGCGCCAAATTCAATAGCAGAGATGCGGACATGTTCCAGAAAATCGGAAAGGGTACAGGAATTAAGCCCGACCGAGCCTTCGATGTGGTTCAGGGCTCCGATGATGCCCCGGTCTGCAATATGCGCAGCCATCTGGATGTTTTCCACCTCATCAGGACTCTTGATTTCCCGGATCCCTTTGATGATCGGGTCAAGGTCAACGATATACATCTGCGGGCAGTTTTCTTTAATATAACGGATTTCCCCGACAGTCCAGAAGGAATAGTCAATGGCAACTTTTTCTCCGCAGATATCCAATTCGTCGATCACAGATTTCAGCGCATCCCGGAATCCCTTTTCCGGAGAGCCGTCATTAACATTGTAGGTTTTGGCTTTTCCCTCCCAGGTGAAGCTTTTCAGGACACACTCCCATTCCACCGGCAGGATCAAGGTTGCCGATGACGAGCCCTTTTTGGCCACCAGTGCAGCCGAAAAAGGAGACTGATAGGGGTAAGGGAAAGTGATACCGATCAGGTAAGCGATATCAGCCGGAGATTTGGTGATGAAGGCATTAAATTTATCCTGACCGGAAAATAAGGATTCAACTCGATTTTTTCTTATCATAAAGGATCCTATCCATTTGAAATTTGACCAACCGACAGACAAACCGCAGGGCTCACGATTTATATATCTCACCCTTCACATTTTACATAACCTTCAGAATCAGGTGACGCATCACGGGATACAGCCCTGCTGTGCCGGCTTCGCGTCATCAGCAGAGCAGTCTCCGTGTGCTCCGCACTGAATAGTTACCATTTTACATTAAATTTGTGCCTACTCCACCCATTCCAGCTCGAAAGAATCGCCAATCATGACAGTATCGCCGTCCTCCACACCTGCCTGACGCAGGGCGTCTTCAATGCCGAGGGTCTTCATCAGGTTCTGGAAGCGGCGCAGCGAGCCCGGATGCTCCCAGAAAGTCATCTTGGCTGCTCGTTCGATTGCAGCGCCACGAACCACATAATCGCCATAATCATTGCGGCTGATGGTGAATTGCCGCGGATCATCCTCCGGTGTGTAGAGCGGCAGGACCTCATCCGTTTCCACTTCCTCAACCGGTGCGTTCTGGACCATCTCAAAAAGCTTCCAGAGGATCGGTTTGATGTTGTTTGAGGTGGCAGCGGACATGTTCATCGCCTCATACCCCCGTTCCTTCAGTTCAGTCTCGATCTCGGGCCAGCGTTCGGCAGCTTCGGGAATATCCATCTTGTTATAAACGACCAGCTGCTGTTTTTCGCCGAGCTTGTCATCAAACAGCGCCATTTCCTGGTTGATCTGGTCAAAATCTGCGATGGGATCTTCCGCCTCTCCATTGAGCACATGCAGGATCACCCGGGTGCGCTGGATGTGACGCAGGAAGCTGTCTCCCAATCCTACACCCATGTATGCACCTTCGATCAGCCCCGGCACGTCTGACAGGACGATAGAGTGATCCGCATCCAGTTCCGCCACACCAAGGTTCGGCTCCAGCGTCGTGAACGGATAGTTCGCGATCTTTGGAGTAGCGTTCGTAGCAGCTGCCAGGAAGGAGGACTTACCCGCGTTCGGGACACCGACGATCCCGACATCCGCGATCAATTTCAGTTCCAGCGCCAGGTTCTTTTCTTCATAAGGTTCGCCTTTTTCCGCGGTTCGGGGCGCCTGGTTGGAGGGCGAAACAAAATGTGTGTTTCCACGTCCGCCCCGTCCGCCTTTGCAGACGATGAGTTCCTGCCCGTCATGGGTCAGGTCACCCAGCATGGCGCCGGTTTCCTTTTCACGGACGATGGTACCGGCGGGAACGAGAACATAAAGGTTCTCCGCAGATTTCCCCGTCATGTTGTTGATTCCACCCTTCTGTCCATCAGCGGCAATATAGCGCGTTTTGTGTCGAAAAGCAGCCAGCGTGTTCAGCCGTCGGTCAACTTTCAGCACCAGGTCACCGCCCCGTCCGCCGTCACCGCCGTCCGGGCCACCCCGGGAAACGTATTTTTCCCGGTGAAAGTGCATAAATCCGTCTCCACCCTTCCCGGAACGAACATAAATTTCAGCTTCATCTATAAACATAATCTCTTCCCTTTTCCTTTACCGGAAAGCGCTCCGGAAATCGTCAACAC
The DNA here is from genome assembly GCA_017432685.1 of Flexilinea sp. GTDB lineage: Bacteria > Chloroflexota > Anaerolineae > Anaerolineales > Anaerolineaceae > Flexilinea. The sequence goes on from JAFRIR010000126.1 coordinate 4,588, forward strand.
GATCCAACGGATCCTATAAATTTTATACCACAGAAAACCCGGTCTGCGGCCTGTTTTATGCCTGAACAGCACCCACTCTTTTCGCCTTATGCACGGAGTCATGATAGAATGAATGTTATGAAAAAGGTCACCGGTGTTTTCTCCCTCACAGTTATTTCCTTTATCCTGTCATTTCTGGTATTCTTTCAGGTGATCCCGGGAAAGTTTTATCCGGCAGTTTCCGGCGCCGTTTTTGGAGGAGAATCCTTTCAGATCATTTCCGCAGATCCGGGCGCGATGGTCCAACTCACCTGGGCTTATGAAGCTTTCGTTCCCCGCCCCCGGCGTGAGAAACCTGAAGACTATCAGCATATCCGGGACATCAGTTTCAAACGCCTGGACCGGGATGAGAACTGGTCACTTTCTGCTGAAGGCTATCCGCAAACAGGGAATGCCGGAGCAAGGCTGAAGTTTTCCTACCCGAAATTCACAACAAATGTCTTCGTCTTCTGTTTCAAAACCACAGGCGGTAATGCCATCATCCGGCATGATTACCCGGGAGGGCACAGCTTCTATCGCATCGAGGGTGGAAACGTTGACGGACTGCCTTTCAGCAGCTGCACAAACAGTGATTTTCCCTGGAAGGTCCCGCAATGGACCTGTATGCTGTCTACAGGGGTCGTCCTTTCGATACTGCTGTCTGCGCTTTTTCTGAAGCGGCTCCGCAGATACCCGCTGATCGAACCGGAACCGCTGCCTGAAAAAAGAATATCTCACAGCTGTTGGGCATATCTTTCCGCATTTCTTCTGCCGGCGCTGACAGGCCTTTTGGTTTGCCGCATCAGCGGCTTCACGCCCTTCGGAGAGCGGACATTTCTTTACAATGACATGTTCAATCAGTATTACAAATTCCTGCTGTACCTGAAAGATATGCCGAAAGAAGGGAATGACCTTTTTTACTCCTTCAGCGAAATACTCGGCGGCAGCATGTACTCACTGTTTTCCTATTACCTCACCGACCCGCTTTATTTGCTGGTCCGTCTGTTCGACGGTGAACAAATGCCGCTGTTTTGCACGCTGATGATCCTGCTGCATCTGGGATTGGCCGGGGAAAGCAGCTTCTTTTACCTGACGCAAAAAGGCTGCTCCCTGCAGGCATCATTCCTGTTTTCCTGCGCTTATGCCCTGATGGCGTTCAACATCGTCTGTGCTGAGAACCTGCAATTTCTTACAGACATGGTGCTTCTGCCCTTGATCATTCATGGATTGGAACGGTTGATCCGTCAGCAAAAGGGAGCCTGTTATGTGACCTGCCTCGCTGCCGGATTGATACTCAACTGTTATTTTGGCTATATGATCTGCATTTTTGCTTTTCTTTGGTTCCTGTTCATCTCCATATCCGAGAAAAGAAATTCTTTTTCATGGGATTTTCTGAACTTCCTGATGCACTCGATTCTGGCCATCGGAATAGCCATGGTCATTCTGCTTCCTTTCGCGTTATCATTGCGTGACGGGCCAAAGACATTATCTCTTGTACAGCTGAAACCGGAATGGGTTTGCACACTGCCGGAACTGCTTTCCAAACTCTTTACCGCCTCCTTTGATCATGCTCAAATGGAATACGGTGCACCCTCTCTGTTCTGCGGTACCGTCACGACTGTATTTGCTTCCCTTTTCTTCCTGAAATCTGACCACAAAAGAAGGCGGCTCTCCGCACTGGGTGTTGCCGGTATTTACCTGCTGAGTTTCACCGTCAGCACTTTTTACCTGATTTGGCATGGGTTTAATTATCCCATCTGGTGGCCGGCCCGGTTTGCCTTCACATTCGGATTTTTCATAACCTCACTGGCTGCGGAATCATTTGATGAACGGAAAAGATGCTCCCGGAAAGAGGTGCTAACGACGCTGCTCCTGTTTGTTATGATCTGTCTGTTCGTGTCGGGAAAAGGGTTCGCCCACCTTTCCAACCGCATGGCGCTGCTGGATCTGGGGATCGTTCTCTTCACGCTGCTGACGGTTTTGCCCCTGTTCCCCCAAAATCCACTTTCAGGAAAGTTATCCTCAATTGTTCTGTTTTTCCTGCTGATTACGGATCTTTCCATAAACATGTCCCATATCTGGACAACAAATTTCGAAGAGACTCATCCGGAAACTGCCTTCACTGCTGAGGAATATAAGCAGAATTATCGGGCTATGCATGAAGCAGCTGCTCAAATAAAGTCTCATGATGATGAATTCTACCGTGTGGAATACGCCCTGAAAAGCGGAGAAAACCCGGGAATGCTCAACAGCACGAACGGCCTTTCTCACTTTTCCTCCACCGGTGGGAATGCCGTCCGCCGGTTTCTGGATCGGATAGGTTTCACATCCCGCTACAGGCTTTCCGCAAATTACCGTTATGGATCCACCATGGCTGTTGACACACTGCTGGGAATTCGTTTCCTTGTCTCGGAATCCGATCTGGTCAGGAAACCTTATCCGACGCTTTTCCAAAACACCGGTTTGACAGTTCAACAGAATTCCCGGGCTCTATCATTGGGAATCACAGCTTCACCGGAAATCCTGACAGTCTCATTCAGGGAAAACATGGTTTTCGACAATCAGGAAGCCCTTTTTTCAGCTATTGCCGGGAAAGAACTCTCTTTGTTCACTCCGGCTGAAGCAACTTTGAACAATATAGAAAACCTTTCCTCTGATACGTCTGATCAGTACGCAGTGTGGACAAAAACGGAACCGGATATGCCCGGTATTTTAACGTGGAACATTCAAATCGACCGACCGGAAATGATTTATGCTTTCTTCCCGGTGATATCACACCGCACAGCATCCATTACTGTCAACGGGGAACCTTTCGGCAAAACGATCGACCCGGACAATTACGGCATCATTCCTCTCGGTGTTTATCGACCCGGGGAAGAAATTACGCTTTCTCTGCGCTTTGAGGCTGAAAGCATAGCCATGATGGAACCCCGGTTTGAATATGAGAATCAAGATTATTTTTCCGGGCTTTTCGGAGAAAGCAGCCATGCCTTTGACCGACTCGAAAAAATCAGCAGCTCGCATTTAGCGGGTGAAATAAACACAGAAAAAGAAGGACAATGGATGCTTTTGACGATCCCGTATTCGGATGAATGGAAGATCATACTGAACGGGAAGCCGGTAACAACAGAAAAGGTGATGGATGCTCTGATTGCATTCCCTCTGGAACAGGGACAGAATTCAGTAGAGATGATCTATACTCCCGCAGGATTCAAAATCGGAGCATTGATTTCGCTTTTCTCCCTCTGCGTTTTTCTCTTGGAAGAAGTGAAGCGATTCAGAAGAGATAAGAGGTTATAGATTTATGTCATTCTGTTTGTAATGAATTTTCAAATTTGCTTGACAAAAAAAACGGAGAGGTGTATAAATTAGCAGTCGTTAGGAAATGCCCTCTTAGCTCAATTGGATAGAGCGTTTGCTTGCGGAGCAAAAGGTTGGGGATTCGAATTCCTCAGGGGGCGCTGAAACCGGTAACTACCGGTTTTTGTTTTGCACCGGACATTGAAAATCACAAATTCCATGGAAAACGTTGACGGAATTTTGGAATGGTGCTAAACTATGTTCGTTGTGTGATGGGCGTGTAGCTCAATGGCAGAGCAGCGGCCTTTTAAGCCGTTTGTTGAGGGTTCGAGCCCCTCCACGCTCACAGACAGATTACTCTCCTTTACAATGAGGAGGGTATTTTTTTCATCTACAGCTTATTCACTTTTGTGGAGGGTTCCATGGCTGATACGATTCTAACCCGGGAAGGCTACAATAAAATTGAAGCGGAGCTTGAATATCTCCGCAATGTCAAGCGTGTCGAGGTTTCCAACCGTCTGCACAGCGCTATTGAAGGCGGCGGAGATGACCTGCTGGAAAATGCAGAGTTGGAAGCTGCAAAAAACGAACAGGCATTTGTTCTGGGACGCATTGATGACCTCGCCTATCTGCTGTCCAATGCTAAAGTGATTGACGAACCCGTCAAATCCGGGGAAGTCGGCGTCGGCACAACGATCGTCGTTTTGGAAGACGGAGAAGATGAACCGGAAACATACATGATCGTCGGTGCTCCCGAGGTCGACCTGATGGCGAACAAAATCTCAAATGAGTCACCTATCGGTAAAGCCGTAATGGGACATCGTGCCGGAGAAACGGTCGAGGTAACAGCACCGGCCGGGGCCTATAAATTGAAAATTCTGGAAGTGAAATAAAGCTGATCAAACGCCGGATACCTGAGAAGGCATTCTTTCAACACGGCAGATCCGATGCAGCATCGTTTGTTTCCGCTGAATGAAAATTACTGATTCCTGTCTTCGTTCTCTTTAGCAGAAGACGAGCGGCAGATGAAAACAGGACGGTGTTTGACTTCCTGAAAAATATAGCCGACATAAACACCGATAAATCCCATGATGATCATCAGAACCGCACCGATGATGAGCATCATAAACATCAGGGAACTCCAGCCGGGAGTGAGGGTTGCCCCTTTCCCGCTGATCCAGAAACTCAACACGTATATTGCTTCTATAATAGCAAGCACAAAAAAGAGTGCTCCGGCGGAAAGGCCGATATAGAGCGGTACCATGGAAAATGAGAATACCGCGTCAGACGCCAGCCGGAACATTTTCTTTAAAGAATACTTTGTTTTTCCCGCCAGCCGTTCCGGCACTTCAAAGGGCAAAATCACGGAGCGAAACCCGATCCAGGAGACCATTCCGCGCAGGAACCTGTGATATTCGGGCAGGGAAAGCAGCGCATCCAAAGATTCCCGGTTCATCAGCCGAAAATCAGCCCCTCCGGGCAGTGTCTGTGTGTCACTGACCTTATTCAGAACTTTATAAAATGTCTCGCTGGACCACTTTTTAAAAGAGGATTGCTTCCCCGTTTCGATCCGCTGGGTCAGCACGATGTCATAACCCGAATCTGCCAAACGGATCAGTTCAGGAATGAGTTTTGGCGGATGCTGACCATCACCATCCATGGTGATGGTGTAGTCCCCGCGCGCTTTTTCGAGCCCGGCAGAGAGTGCAGCCTGATGACCGAAATTTCGGCTGAAATGAATAGGATGAACGGTAGGGTCTTCTTCAGCGATCCGCTCAAGGATCTCTGATGTTCGATCCTCTGAACCGTCATTGACGAAAATGATCTCATGATCATCTGAAAGAGTGTCTAAAACTTCCTTTAACTGCCCATAAAACAAGGGCAATGCCTCTTCTTCATTATAGGCAGGAACGACAATTGAAATCAGGCGCTTGCTTCTCATGGAGGTTATTATAATAGTGAATCGAAAAAAATGAAGAATGAATAGTATGCAGCCGGCTACGCCGACATATTTTAAATACTATCCCCGGTCATTACGCTCAGCAGGACATCAAAGTCATCTTCCGGAGCTGATTTATTCGGTTTGCGATACCCGCATTTGAGACATTCATGAATGATGATCCGCTCGCCTTTGCGGAGTTCAACCGCGACCGGTTTCATCAGTCCGCCGCAATCTGCAGCACGGTCACCGGGACAAACATCAACATGCTTCGAATAAAGACAATAGGGACAATGGTTGGTATATCCATTTCCCCTGACTTCCCGGCCGCAGTTCTCGCAGACAAAATCTTCAGTTTTGCGAATGAAGGAAGCGGACATCAGAATTCTCCGATTTTCGTGAGTATCTCAGGTGAATCAATCTCATCCGGATCGATCCAGTTGATAGCCGGATCCGACGCTTTGAACCAGTTTGCCTGCCGGCGTACATAATTATGAGTGCGGAATTTGATAAGCTGCGCAGCCTCTTTCAGGCTTGTTTTTTGATCCAGGTAATCGCAGACCTCCTTGTAACCGATGGCTGACATGGAGGGAAGAGAAGGAGAATAACCTTTCGAAAGCAAGGCAGAAGTTTCTTCCACCAATCCCTGCTCAAGCATATGATCCACCCGCAGGTCGATCCGCTGATAAAGTTCCGAGCGCTCACGCTTCATACCGAAAATAAGTGCGTTATAAAGCGGCTCCTTTGTGGTACGCTGGGCTGAGAATTTTTTCCCGCTCATAAAGATGACCTCCAGCGCCCGGACAGTCCTCCGCATGTTTTGCCATTCGATCTTTTCAGCCGCTTCCGGATCAATGAGAGCCAATTTTCTGTGCAGGTCTTCCGCACCGATCTTCCTGCCCCAGTTTTCCAGCACATTCCTCAGCCGATGATCCGGTTCACCTTCCGGAATATCCCAGCCGTCCAGAATAGAGCGTACATATTGACCGGTGCCGCCCACAAGGACAGGCCTTTTTCCGCGCTTGTGAATATCCCGAATGGCATCATCAGCCGCTTTACAGAAAAGGGAAAGGCTCCAGGTTTCGTCAGGATCAGCTACATCGATGAGCCAGTGCGGGACATCCTGCCGCTCTTCCATGGATGGCTTCGCAGTGCCAATGTCCATACCGCGGTATAGGTAACGTGAATCGGCTGAAACAATTTCTCCGTTAATGGCCTTTGCAAGCCGGATCCCTGCATCTGTTTTCCCGGATGCCGTAGGACCCACAATAAAAATCACGGGAATTTTAGTCTGCTGCAGTGACATTTTCGAACCACTTGAAATCACGGATCGTTTTCCGGTCTGAAGCGTAGATGATCGCGATGATATCAACCCGCCAGGGGATATCTTCATTGTCCGGGTAGTTTTCCTGCAGATATTGAAAGGCAGATCGGATGATGTGCCTGCGTTTTCGTTCATCTACCGCACTTTCAGGATATCCGAAGAAAGTGCTGGTTCTGGATTTCACTTCCGTGAACACCAGCTCACCCTCCGGACTGCGAAGGATCAGGTCAATTTCTCCGTAACGGGTGCGGTAATTACGGCAGATCAGCGCATAGCCCTGCCTCATCGCCCGCTCAGCCGCATCCAACTCTCCCTGACGTCCGAAGACCTGTTTCTGATCGCTCAAGGATAACCCTCAGCTTTTGCGGATATATTTCTGAGCCATCAGCAGGGCCGCGATAGTTTTGGCATCCTCGATTTTTCCGGAATCGACCGCATCATATGCTTCCTCAATGCTCATCGAGATATTATTGAGAAATTCGTCGTCATCCTGCGGGAGTGGATTCCACTTCAGATTCCGGGCAAGATAAATGTTCAGATATTCACTGCAATATCCGGCAGAGGCATAAAAACCTCCCAGTTTGACGATGTTGAGGCTTTCAAATCCGGTTTCTTCCTGAAGTTCTCTTTCCGCTGCAGGGTCAGGATCTTCACCTTCATTGATCATACCTGCCGGCAGTTCCAGCAATTCTTTTTCCGCACCCAGACGGTATTGACTGACAAAGAGGATATTCCCGTCTTCCGTCACCGGGACAAGGACAACCGCGGGACCGTGCTTCACCAAATCATAGTAACGCTGCCGCTGATCCGGCAATTCACATTTGATTTTCTCGACTTCAAAAACGTGTGCTTTGTAGGTTTTTTCAATGTCCAGGATCTTCATTCGTTTTCCTTCTCCTCCTCCGGATCCTTTCGCGGGATACCCGGGAGACCGCCTGAGAACAAAAGTCCAAACAACGGACTTACTGGCGGCTGATTTTCATCTTCTTCATCGCCGGGTTCTTCCTGCCAGACCTCGTTGGCTTCTGCTTCGAGAATAGCCATACGCATCTCGTCCTCTTCATCAAATTCTTCTTCACCGAAGCTATCTTCACCATATTCAAATGTTTCGCTCATAATACCTCTTGACTTTGTAATTGAACCATTTTCCGACATTATCAATTCGGTACAGAATTCAGCTCTTTCTCAACATGCCGCATTTCGCTGTACAACGTCAGCCGGTTTATTTCCAACGGAAAAGTCCCTTGATGATTTCCCAAATCTGCTGCCAGACAGTCGGCTGCGGCTTTTTCCCTGATTCCGGATCCAGATAGACCGGATCGCTGAGCGTACGTGCGTTCCCGCTGGGCTGAGATGATTTTTTTCTTTTTCCGTGCCGCTGTGTTTTCGGCTTGATCGGCTCAGGGTTGATTGGCGCTGAAGCCAGAATGCCCGCCCTGCGCTGTTTGTAATGTGTGATCGCTGCCGTCAAATGTGCAGGATAAAGGATAATAAATGCAGTAAAGTAAATAAACAACAGCAGCAGGATAATAACAGTGACAGAACCGTAGATCAGGTCATAACGATTCATAGGGCTAAGCACATATTTTCCGAAAACGATGGAAAACGCCCGCCAGACAACCGCGAACAACAAAGCCGAAATACGGGCAGCTGAGCGGTCAACTTTTGCAGTAGGAATCACATAGTAAAGGGTGAAACCAATGATATAAAGAAACAGGATCGGCAGGATATACGCAGAAAAGATGTTGATCGCTATGGAAATCGGTTTGGTCAGCGTGATGTTGAAGTAAGCCAGAGCATCTGAAATGTTGAACACGACGGAAAAAATCAATAGACCGGCAATCAACAGAACGGAGAACAGGATCATGAATATAGCCAAACCACGGTTGATAAAATACCCTCTGGCGTTACTTTCCGGAAAAGCCTTTTGAACATTGGAAATGATGCCGTTGATCACCCCGGACCCGGACCAGAGCAGGGAGACAGAAGCTAAAATCGATGTAGAACCGCGGTTGGTAAGAAAATTTTGAATATTTTCCTTGATCAGCACTTCCGCACCGGGAATCAGTTTCTGCACAAAATTCACCATGATATTTTGAACATATTCAATGTCCAGAAAGTAGCTGAGAACAATAACGATGAAAAGAAATAACGGGAAGATAGAAAACAAAAAGTAATAGCCGATGCTGGCTGCTGCCTGAGGGGTATTATTGTTAAACAAACTTGTCAGAGAGTCAATAATCACCGCCATAACAGCATCAAGGCGGCGGGTGCTGTTTGTTTTTCGCTGCTGGCTGTCTTTCTGATTTTCTGTCATCTCTGTTTTCCGGTTGTTATGAAACAACTTTATTTCGTTTCAGGTTCCTCTTGAAGGAACACTCCATATTCCTGACTGTTTGTTATCCGGAACCGAAATTATGGTTTATAGATGGTCAATCCTTTTTTCTCAAACTTTTTCAAACCGCCGGTATTGATCTTGATACATCCCTGCAGGTCCAGATATTTCAGTTTATTCAATTTTTGGACATAAGGAGCCGCTTTTTCAGTAATGCGGTTGCAGTAGCTCAGGTTCAGATACTCCAAATTGACAAGATTCGGCAGAAATACCATACCCTGGTTATTAATGTCACAGGCCCCTATATTCAGGTAACGAAGCTGGCGCAGCGTACCGACTGAAGTCATTCCGTCATTGGTGATTCCGCGGTTCTCCGCCAGGTGCAGATAGCGCAAGTTCCCGACATCTTTCAAATCATTCACTAATGACCGGATCTCCGGATCATGAAGCCCCTGGGCCCTGACTCCCAAATAAACATCGGAGGGAATGGTGAAGATTCCCGGACCGCTGTCAAATTCCTGCCAGTCAGCCCAACGGTTGGAAGCCGTTTCGCAAGGAATCGTGAATAAGCTGATTTCCAGCCCGGTCGATAAACGATATCCAGTTGTTTCCGTGATAAAAATTATACGCTTGTTTGGTTCAGAATTTTATGAAATTAAGGAGAATAATGCTTTTTGTTTATTGAATAGCTATTTTCGGCTATAATATGATTGTTAAAAAACAAGCTTTTGGGGGCATTATGAACGTTTCCGTATCTCAACCGAATCTGGCACAGGCACTCAGCATCGTCTCTCACGCTGTTTCAAGCCGTAGTACACTGACAATTCTCGAAAATATTCTGATCACGACCGAACAGGACCGAATTTGTCTGGCCGCGACAAATCTTGAATTGGGGCTGCGATATTGGATTCCGGCGCAAATCGAGCAGGAAGGATCCATCACCGTTCCGGCCAGGATGTTTACCGATCTGGTCAACACCATGCCGGCAGATACGGTCAACCTGCAGCTGAATGAGATCAATCAGTCAGTAACGGTTCGCTGTCAGAAACTGGTAACTGAGATACGCGGCATTGAAGCCTCAGAATTCCCCCCGATGCCTGAATATGATGAGTCGGAAGGCGTTCCCTTTGAAATGCCGGAAATGAAGAAAATGATCCAGCAGGTAGCTTTCGCGGCAGCTGTTGACGATAACCGACCTGTCCTGCATGGCGTAAAAATGAGCGTTAACGACAATGTTCTGGCGATGGCCGCTACAGACGGCTATCGAATTGCCATCAAGAAAATCATCCTCAAAGAAGGACTGCCGAACCCGGTTTCAGCCATCATTCCTGCCAGTGCCCTGCGTGAACTGGCCCGCATTGCCAACGCGAACGACAAAATTGTTCATATGGCCTTTTGCGGTGAAAAAAGCCAGGTGATATTCCATCTGGAAAATGCAGAACTGATTTCTTCTTTGATTGCCGGCGAATTCATCAATTATGAAGCGATCGTGCCGACTTCTTTCAAAACTACAATCGTGGTTTCCACAGCCGCGCTGCAAAGCGCCTGTAATCAGGCCGGTGTGATCGCCCGGGAAAATAAAAACCTGATCAAAATGAATATCCACGTGACAGATAACAACATCGCCAAAATCATCATCAACACCCAGGCAGAACAGAGCGGCGGCTCTCAGGAAAACATCGTAGAAGCCAATGCACAGGGCGAAGATATTCAAATCGCTTTCAATGTACGTTACCTGAAGGATGTTTTGGATGTCATCGATTCGCCAAATGTTTCTCTGCGGACAAACGCAACGATGGCTCCTGCAATGATCACACCAATGGATGACAAGGTGGATTATAAGTATGTGATCATGCCGATGCATTTTGCATAATTGATGGAAAGAGATCGCCGGGGCTGACAAAAGAACATGATGCTCCGGCAAACAAAAAAGCTTCAAATTATAAGATTGTTTTTGTCTTAGGGTTATGACACAACAGGATTACAATCAAAACGTCTTATTGACCATACAAACAACTTTATCGCAGTATCCGATCCTTACTGAGAAAATAGAAAACGAAATGTATAACCGTCTGTTGCTGGACGGCTTTATTTCTGTCTCTTCATTTTCGGAAAAGATTCGTGATTTTGCCCTTCTGTCACAAAAACGGGAAGGGTTAGAGGATCCGTTTTTCCAGGAACCGTCGCTGGTCTGGGAAAAGCGCCTGGATCGGGTGCAGTCCATGATGGTTTGTCAGGAGTTCGCTCAGCGCTATCCGCTTGATGTTTTCAATGCCATTGTGGACAGTGTCGTGAAAGTGCCTTCACTCAATGCCAGACCGACATTCATGTGGCACAATATCCAACATGCAACGATCGAAACGATCATTGAACAGGCGCTGACGATCGAGCATCTGCCGGTAACGGAAAGAAAACAGTATGAAGCACAGCTGATGTCAGCAAAAGTTGCCCTGATCCGCAAAATGCTGAGTAATCGTATTCCTTACATCACTGTCGCCAAGGAAGTGTTTTCGATCCATGACCTGCTGGAAATCAACCGGCATCGTATTGGTCAGGGCTTGATCGGCAGCAAGGCGGCCGAACTGGTGCTTGCCAACCGTATCCTTCATAATTCAGAAGACGAAGATATACGTAATGCGGTAGGGGAGATCGAATCAATTTTCATCGGGTCTGATGTTTTTTATAATTTTCTGATTATCAACAACCTGATGGATTGGTATGATCAGAAATATAAAGACGAGAACGAGCTTTGGCAGGACTTTCCCCGTTTGGAAGAGGAATTTCTGAAGGGTGAAATCCCTCAGGAGATCGTGAAAAGCCTGCGAGATGTACTGTCCGATTTCAATGGATCACCATATATTGTCCGGTCATCCAGTAAACTGGAAGACAGTTTCACGCATCCCTTTAACAGTATGTACAGGAGTATATCTCTTGCCAATCAGGGTACTGCAGATGAAAATCTGAAAGCTTTGCTGGATGCAATACGGAAAATTTATGCCAGCACTTTCAACCCCAACGCACTGATATATCGGAAAAAGAATGGATTGGTAGACTATACGGAAGAAATGGCGATCCTGATCCAAAAGGTTCCGGGAAGAAGTTCAGGCCCCTATTTCTTCCCTGACATTTCCGGAATCGGAGGGTCTCAAAGTCCGTATAAATGGAAACAGGACAGTCCGAAGGATGAAGGCTTTCTTCGCTTTGTTGTCGGGCTTGGAAGCCATGCCACGAACAGAAACGGTGATGATTATTCCAACATCATCGAACTTTCCGAACCAAACCGACGGCATACGACCTATACCGCCAACGAGAAATATCATACACAGCAGTCTATGCTGGTTTTGAATTTCAAAACGAACCAGCCTGAGATTCTGGATGTTCAGGATGTTCTCAGCCTTAATTACCCTCCGCTATATCTGGTAGCACAGAAATCAAACGGTGAAGAGTTCCAGTCATTGCAGCGCGGGGAAGAGACAGATTATTATAACGTTACCTGTGACGGGCTGATTCGAAAAACAAACTTCACCCGACTGATTCGGGACATTTTCCATACACTGGAACGCGCCTATGGTAAATCGGTATTGGTCGAATTTACCGCAATGCTGGACCTGACCGACTCACGGGATATTGATTTCAGGATCCAGATCCACAACTGCCGTCCCGCTCTGCTTCATGAGAATATGACCGAAAAATACAGTCTTTCCGATACGCAGGACCGCCGCATACTGCTCACCTCAGATCTGTTTGTTGGCAATGGAGCTATCACGAATATCCGTTATGTGGTTTATGTGAATCCGGATTATTACCAGAAACTTTACGGTACGACAAAGATCGAATTTTGCGAGCTTCTGAATGAAATCAACCAAAAACTGGCTGATGAAAACTTCATTTTCGTCGCCGCATCCCGCTGGGGAGCAATGGAAAATCATGGGATACCGACCGAGTATCGTCAAATCGCCAACGCCAAAGCGCTGATTGAGTTGAGCGGAACCAATGATAAGACGATCTCAGATCCGTTTTGCGGCACCCGTTTCTTCCAGTCTCTTCTGGAATCCGGAATTTATTCCATTATAACCAATGCAGACAAAACCGAAGATATTGACACGACCTTTTTCACAGACAGTGTCGACCGGACAGAAGAATTTATCAGCGTACCGGAAAAATTCAAAAATTGCGTGAGGATCCTTTCCACAGCAAACTGGTACGGTTCCCGGAGCCTGAACATTGAAATGAACAGAGAGATTGGTTTCGTTCAGGCTTATTTTATCTGAAAATTGGAGAGAGATCATGAAAAGAAACATCGTTTTGATCCTGATGGTATTGCTGCTCATCACTGCAGCTGCCGGCTGTTCAAAAAAACCTGACAGCGGAGAAGCTGCCAAACCGGTGGAAGCCTTTTATAATGCCATCGTTACACAGAATCGCGATAAAGTCAGTTCCATCGCCTGCGCTGATTGGGAAAAAGACGCTCTGCGGGAAGTGGACGCCTTTATGGGCGTGAAATCCGAACTCAAAGATTTTTCCTGCTCCGTGAGTGAACCGGCTGACAATGAAGCCATTGTGACATGTAAAGGTTCGATTGCCGCTTCCTACGGCACGGAAATCACCACCTTTCCGCTGGATAACCGCAGTCACAAAGTGATCAAAGAACAGGGTGAGTGGCACATCTGCGGTTATTGATCCTATGCGCTCCTTTTCTTCAAAAGAGATTCTTACTGCGCTCCTGATAGCGCTGCTGATTGTTACGCTGGTCATCATGACAGCCGATGAAGCGCCGCAATGGATCTACCAGGGTTTTTGATTCATGGAGCTGCAGGATATTTTTCTCCTGGCCGGTTTACTGGTCCTGATTCGCATCATTCCTGCGTATCAGACACGCCGGTTGCTGATGATCATTGCCGGATGCGTATTTGTTTTTATGTTCCAGCCGGTCCTTCCGGTTCGTGAACTGGATTTCCGATTTCCTCTGCAGACAGTCCTGCTGACAATTTGTGTATATGCTGCATTCAGTAAACTGAATACATTAAACTCCCGGCAGAATCTCGTCGATTTAGCTGTGATTTTGGGAACACTGCTTTTGATCGGGGCAACCCGTTTTATCAGCTACGACGGCATCATCACGGCATCCCGCCCGCCTCAATTCTGGAAAGTTCTGACAGCTGTGGTATGCGGAACAGGCGTTGCTTTCCTGCTTAATATCTTTGCGAAAAATGAACATAAATGGCCGGCAAGAATCTGTGTCGTCTTGATCCTGCTTGCATTGGTGATTCTGAAAACACCCCGGCTGTCATTGGAACTCAGTAAAATTCTGCGTTCTTTCAACAGGCAGGCGACAGAGCTTGCACGCACCACAGATATCCGCTCCTTCGGGTTTTCCTACATTGCATTTCGGCTCCTGTCAATCCTGATCGACAGTCTCAAAGGACGGAAAGCAGACCTCAGACTGGGCGATTTCTTTGTTTACGTCTGCTTCCCACCGGCACTTTCCGCGGGACCGATTGACCGCTGGGATCGTTTTTGCAAAGAATACAGTGCAGGTCCCGGGGAAGCACTTGCTGATGACCTTTATGCCGGTCTGCTCCAAATCGCGTATGGACTGTTTCATAAATTCGTCCTTGCTGATGCACTGGCAAAAATGGCGCTTTCCGCACAGAATGCCGGACAGTTTATCAGTACCGGCTGGGCCTGGGTGTCTCTTTTCGCTTATGGACTTCAGATATTCTTCGATTTCTCCGGTTACAGTGAGATCGCCATCGGGCTCGGGACGCTGTTCGGGATCCATCTTCCGAAGAATTTTGACCACCCTTACCTGAAACCGGACCTGACAAAATTCTGGAGCTCCTGGCACATGACACTGACGCAGTGGATCCGCTCCTATGTTTTCAATCCGCTCACCCGTGCATTACGATCCAACAAAGAACAACCGCTGCCACAGTGGCTGATCGTAATGATCACGCAGCTGACCACCATGCTGTTGATCGGTCTGTGGCATGGCGTCAGCGTGAATTTCGTGATTTGGGGGCTGTGGCACGGATTTGGACTGTTCATCCATCAGCTTTATTCACGGAAAACAGGAGCATGGCTGCGTTCAAGACCGGCTCACTTTATAAAAGCATATACAGCTGCCTCCACCGGGCTGACAGTTCTCTATGTCGTACTGGGCTGGATCTGGTTCGTCATTCCTGATTTTTCCGCAGCCGTCGGCTTTTTCGGGAGGCTGTTCGGATGAAGAAGATCCTGAAAATCACGCTGCTGACGATTGGCTTTCTGCTGATTTTTACACTGCTTTGGCGTTTCACCCAGCCGCTGGACAAGCTGAACCGGCTCAGCCTTTACAATCACGTCTTTCCCGGACGGGAACGTCTGCCATTCGGAGAAAGCCCGCAGACTGCCTATAACTTCAGCATCGGCAGCCTGGACGCGGCCATCGCCTCCCATAAAATCAGCGGAGCCGGTAAAAAAGAAGACGGTACCGTTCGTGTCATAACCATCGGTGATTCTTCAAGCTGGGGTACACTGCTCCGTCCGGAAGAGACGCTTTGCGGGCAGTTAGACGGCCGCAGGTCTACCCGCGGCAGAATAATTGAATGTTATAATCTTGCTTATCCAACGCTGTCACTGACAAAAGATTATCTGCTGCTGAACCGGGCTATGAACTACGATCCGGACCTGATCCTTTGGCCGTTGACCATGGAATCTTTCCCGACCGATAAGCAGGCAGATAACGCGCTGATCCAGTCAAACCTGAAAGAATATCTTTCGGTGTTTTCGGATGATGGAACGATCACAAAGTTCCCGCCGGAAACACTGTTTACCCAGCGCAGAGAAACAGCAGATTGGCTAAGGCTGCAGCTCTACGGAGTGATGTGGGCCGGAACAGGGATCGATCAGAACTATCCGGAAGACTATCCCACCCCACAGCTTGATCTGGAAGCCGACAATACCTTCCACGGGTTTGAAGGATCTTTGCCGGACGAAGCCTTTGCATGGAACATTCTGGAAAAAGGCATGGTCCGGGCAGCAGATGTCCCGGTGCTGCTCATCAACGAACCAATGCTCATCAGTAACGGTCAAAATTCAAAAATCCGCTATAATTACTACTATCCGCGGGAAGCCTACGACAGCTGGCATGAAGAGCTGCTGGTCCGCGCGGAACAAAACGGATGGCATTTGATCGATCTCTGGGACAGTCTGGAGCCCGAAGCATTTACGAACAGTGCCATACACTATAACGCAGAAAGCGCCGCGAAAATCGCGGACCGCGTTCTGGCAGAAATCGAGAAAACTCTAAGACATGGACCGTCATAGGCAAAAAGCCTTTTTTCTTGTTCTTTTCACGTTGATCCTTTTATGCGGCAGTGTATCCGCTCAGTCACCTGCAGATTACGGTCGAACCTGGCAGAATCTGCCTGTGCTGCCTGAATTCAATGATCACGCACGGCAGATACTCTGGCTGGGTATCAAAAACGGCCATGATCCTCATGCTTTTTCGAAGGTGGGAGATTGTGATACATCCACCTCCTGGTACCTTTCCGATTATGACCGGGATCAGGTCTATTATGATCTGGGTGACTATGAATCGCTGCGGCCGGTGTTGGATTTTTATCACGGTTCCTTCTCCCGGCTCAGCCTGGCAGCCACACCCGGTTTTTCCGCCGCATCCGTGCTGTCCACCTTCTGGCTGAACTATGACCTGTGTCATTACGATGAATTACCGCTCACCTGTGAATACCGCATCCACAACCCGCTGACCGTCCTGATCTCTCTTGGAACCAACGATGGCTATAACCCACCGGTTTTCAAAGAAAACATGCGCCAGATCATCGAATTGACGCTGGCCGACAACCGGCTGCCAATCCTGATGCTGAAGGCGGACAATGTGGAAAAGAATTATTCCATCAATCAGGATATCGCCGATCTGGCCAAAGAATACGACCTGCCGGTCTGGAATTTCTGGGCTTCGATCCAGCATCTGGAAAATCACGGGCTGCAGAGCGACGGGATCCACCTCACTTTTTACAGCAATTACTTTTCACACCCGAAGACCTGGGAAACCGCTTGGGCATACCGGAACCTCACCGCACTTCAGGTACTTGAAAAGCTGCAATTTGAAATCGAATCAATCTTGAATGCCCAATAAAGGAAAATCAAAAAACCATGGATGACATTATTGACCTATTAAAGGAAAAAATCACGAAAAACCTGCTTCACGACCCGAAGATGGACCTGGAACCGACAGAACCGCTCATCAGCAGCGGGCTGCTGGATTCATTCAATCTTGTCGATCTGGCACTGATCATTGAAGACAACTTCGGCGTGCGAATCGAAGATTTCGAGCTGAATTCCGATACCTTTGACACGCTTGAAGATCTGGCTCAAATCATTGCAGAACGTCAGTAAGGCGATTTACCAGTCAAAGATAATGAAAGGACAAAACTCTTTCCCGGAGTTTGTCCTTTTTTTAAGGAAACCTCTAAAAACATCAATTTTTCTCTGTCCCGGCCCGGGAGTTTTTAGAGGTGCCCTTAACTCATCAGCCCGGGAACGCTCATTCAACAATTTCCGGATAACGGTCCCAGTCAGCCGATTGAGCGATCGGCATAGAGGAATAGTTATCCACAAAATACTGAATGACCCGGCGCATGGGCGGGAAGATGCGATCCATAGGGATGTTCCAGGGCGCAAAAAAGCGGATCTCCGAGCCATCCTGCGGTTTGGTACGCAGTGAACCGCGGATGCGTTTCGGAAAGAACAGCATATAAACAGGCGAGACTTGTGCAGAATCCTCGCTGAAATAATCCAGGTCCGGTCCGGAAAAAACTTTCAAAAGAGAACAGCTTTCCAGCAAAATAGAACAATTACTTAACACGCTCCGCTGCAAACATTCGCGGATCGTTTCATCCGGACTGAGCCAGCCCCCGAGCAAATGCCAGTATATCTCGTCTTTCCCACGCACCAGCAGCAGATTACCCTGCGGGTCTGTGAGCAAAGCCAGCGGACTGATCTCCACCAAAGGTAAACCCGGTGCACTGTCGTGCAAGTTCTTCCGATAGTCGATCATGAAAAATAATCCTTCAGCTGACGGCTGGTAGCCGGATGCCGGAGCTTGCGCAGCGCCTTGGCTTCGATCTGGCGGATCCGCTCTTTGGTCAATCCAAAGACCTTCGCCACCTCTTCAAGCGTCAGTTCATTCCCGTCAAGGAGACCATAGCGATATTCCAAAACCCGGCGTTCCCGCTCATTGAGCTGGTGACGCATAGCCTCTTCGATCCGTTCGCGGAGCATCAGCTTTTCAGCCTCGGCGCTTGGCTGAAGAGCGCTCTCATCTTTAGGAAGACTGTCCTGTATTGTGTCCTCACCATTGTCATTTTCCGGCGTTTCCAGCGAGATCGGATCTTCCATCGTGCGCAGCAGATCCCTCACCTTTTTTTCAGCCTCCCGGATATGCTCTTTCAATGCCGGGCCCGGTTCCTCACCCTTTTCACGGCATTGACGCAGCGCTTCCTCATCTTCCGGTTCAAGCATCCCGCCTTCAACGGCCAGTTCCTCCATGGTCACCGTACGTTCCAGACGCTGTTCCATCTCCCGCTTAACACGCTGCAGCTTCATGACCGTTTCAAAGGTATGAGCCGGTATGCGGATCAGGCGGGATTGTTCTGCCAGGGAGCGGGTGATCGCCTGACGGATCCACCAGGTTGAATATGTGGAAAACCGGAATCCAAGCTTCGGATCATACTTTTCCACCGCATGCAGCAGCCCGAGATTGCCTTCCTGGATCAAGTCCGAAAAAGAGGCTCCTCGCCCCTGGTATTTTTTTGCCACGCTGAAGACCAGCTTCAAATTTGACCGGATAAAAATGTGTGTGGCAGTTGCAGCATCATCCTGGATTTTATGAAAACGTTTCTGCGTCTCATCAACGGAAAAAACCTTTCGCGGCAAATCATCGGAGAAAGGCAGTGTTCCCTGTTCTTTATAAAAGGACCCGACAGCCCGGTTGATCCGTTTTGACATCAGGACCAAAGCAAGAAATCCGTCAAAAAGCGGAGAAAAGACCTTTTTCCAATGATTATCCTGTTCCTTCTGTTCCTGCGGCGGGGTGCCCTGAATCATATATTTGTACAGCGTGAAATCCCGCTTTTGAGATTCAACCGGAGAAATCGCCAGCGCATCGTCCAAAAGGTCATTCAAACCGATCATGGGCATTTCATCCGGATAGGCTTTGTTATAGGACGTCAGTTCCCGCAAATATTCCAGCCAATGGGCGGAAAAATCCTGCAGCACTTCCTCTCCGTTTTCGATGATATCATTTTCCAGATACTGATCCGCGGCTCTGCCGGCATGGATCAGTACAGCCAGACGGAATTCATCCTCAGCGTCAAGAATTTCGATCCCGCCGATCTCACGCAGGTAAAGCAGCACCGGGTCATCCGAATTTTCCACGCCCGTATGATCCCGAATGGTTTTATCCGGCTCAAAATAATCATCCTGCAGATCCAAATAATCGTTATCCTGTTCACTCATTGCTGTCACTCCGGTCCTTTATCAAGAAATACTTTATTTTCTGAAATCCATCACATTGATATTATCGATCAAAATATCCAGCAGCCGTCTGCGTTCCAGCGTACGGTCAAGAATTTTTTCATAATTTTTGGCGCTTTCCGCATCAGTTTCCTTGTCCGAAAGCAGGGATTGGATGTCAATCTTTTCGTATTCACATTTTTCCTGCCGCATAAAGGCAACAGAACGGAGCACCTCCTCATCCAGCTCCTGCAAATCGTTCATCGGGTCAGATTTTTTATTTTTCAGCGTCGTGAAAGTGTCACGGACGGACTCGGGCAGGTTATTTTCAATATACGCCCGGGTGTCAAGTTCTTCATCCTGGTCCAGAGCACGAAAATAGATCCGGGCAATCTCATGAAGATCGGTCTGGTTGAAATCTGCCGGGCTCATCGCCTCCAAATGAAATTTCCGCAGCTTCCGGTCAATAGCAGCCAATGCCCCCGGGTTTTCGTAATAACGATAGAGGCATCGCAGGATCTCATTTTCCTTGTTATAAAAACTGTCGCGCGGGTCAAAAACCATGGCATCTGCCGAAGTTTTCAGCCTTGGTTTGGCAGGAAAAGCCCGCCGGGTCCCGCTGCCGGGGCTTACCGTGTGTCCGGTATAGGTCAGCAGCGATTCATCGATATCGAGAAAGCGAGCCAGCTGCTGCCGATATGTTTCCCGTTCAATGGCGTCAGGAACCTCACGGATCAGCGGCATGATCTTCGCGGCGATTTCCGATTTTGTTTTCGCGTCCCCCAAATCTCTGTCCCTGGCAAGTGTCTCCATCATATGGATCACGATGGGCTTGGCTGTTTGAATGATCTCTTCCCATTTTTCCGGGTTATCCAGTACTACTTCATCCGGGTCAAGCCCTTCTGGGATGGTCACAATGCGGATGTCAACATTCAGCCGGCTCTCCTGACGGAGCAGCGCCTGGCTGTCCCCGGGCGTTTCAGAGGCAGAGGCTTCCCGGATGATGTCGATATCCTTGACCGCCGCGTGATAACCGGCCGCATCACCATCCAACGCTAATACGATATGTTTCGTCTGGCGTGTGAGCTGCTTCGCCTGAAAATCGGTCAGCGCGGTACCCATGGGACAAACGGTATTGGCAAAGCCCTCCTGATGGAGCACGATCACATCCATATACCCTTCCACCAGGACCACCTGATCTTTTTCACGAATCGCCGGGCGCGCCTCATTCAGAGCAAAAAGTGTCTTTCCTTTATCAAAGAGAACGGTTTGGGGTGAATTCAGGAACTTCGGCGTATCATTCGGGTCAAGGATCCGGGCGCCGAAAGCAATCGGATTTCCCCGTGAATCATTGATCGGGATCATCACACGGTTGCGGAATCGGTCATAGATCCGTCCGTTGGGGATCACCTCGCCCTTCTCATCCCGCTGTTCACTGACCACACCGGTGTCGATCAGCTCCTGCCGGGTATAGCCTTTTCCCATCAAATGCTGGGTCAGACCGTCCCATGATTGCAGGGCATAGCCAAGGCGGAATTTTTCAATCGTTTCCTGTTTCAGCCCCCGTTTACCGGTCAGGAATTCCAGAGCATTCTTTCCCGCCGGATGCTGTGTCAGGTTGTTATGAAAATAGGTTACGGCTTCATCCATCAGGTCATACAGGCGCTGTTTTTCTTCCCGCGGTTTGTCGTCTTTTGTGTAAGGCGTCAGCTCCACTCCGGCTTTTTTCGCGAGGAGCTCCAGCGCGGTCTGAAAATCACAACCGTCTCGTTTCATCACATAGCTGAAGACATCCCCGCCTTCGGAACACTGTCCGAAACAGCGCCAGGTACCGGAATCCGGAAATACCACGAAGGAAGGCGTGTGCGTGTTTGCATGAAACGGACAGAAACCGATGAAGTTCTTACCGGTTCTGCGCAGTTTCACATTATCAGAAACGATATCAACGATGTCGATCTGGTTTTTGATGTCATCGACAACAGACATAATACTTTATCAGCCTTCCAATTCTTCATTCAGCCGCTTGATTTTCTCACGAATATCATCCAGCGTTTCAAGCTGCTTTTCTCCGGCTTCGATGGAAGCTTCGACGAAACGCTCAAAAGGCCGTGTCGCGTTGTTGATCCGGCTGACCTGGTCTTCCACTTCCTGTGTGAATTCATTCTGCAGCGATGTCACCAGTTTTTCTTCAATATCAGTGATTTTTTCGTCAAATTCCCGCTGAGCCTTCTTTTTGTAATAAGGCAAAACCAGGAAACCGGCAATTCCCACCCAAAAAGCTGCCACAATTCCGAGCAGGTCAGCGGCGACAGTGGTAGCAACTGCTGTCAGGGCGGCGCCGATGCCAATGGCGGAAACTTCGATGGCCAGGCCGGCGGTGATAGCTGACTGCGCATGCTTCATCCCGATGTTCATGGCAATGTCCGACTCGATCTTATTCAAAATCGAATCAATGGAGTTCTGCATACGGGTCATCAATTCGGAGCGCTCATCCAATATTTCCTTCGGGAGTTCGGATCCCGGGAATTGACTGTTGCGCGCTTCGATCTGGAGCCGAACCATCTGCACCATGCGCTGCTGTTGCGTGGACAGGCTTTCTACCAGTTCGGTGGTTTTCCGTTCGACCTCTGTCGGCATGTTCTGCAGCACGTTTTCCTGGAAAAGCAGGCGGTTTTTGTCTTTTTTGAGAATGTTCGGTAAATTTTTGACAACAAACAACTCCTCAAAATACTGGTGTCCGCGCAATTTCACGTCGGCAAAAATAGAATGGATCTCTTTCATCGAGCGGTCGATCTCTTTGAGCATATCGTCATGATAAAGGTCCACTTCTCCGCGGATCGTTTCCGTCAGTTTTCGGTCTTCATTATAAAACTGCAGCTCGTTATGGACCCGGGTTGTGGCTTCTTTTTCCACTTTCGAGCCGACGCCCAATGCAGCGAGCATCTTCATGGTGAAGCGGGCTTTTTCATCCATCTTGTCCTGAATGAACTGTTCCAATTCACCGAACCCGCTTTCCTTCCACAGCTCCTGTGACATGTTGGCGCGGGCTCTTTTCGCCAGCCGGGAAGAAACGGGGATCACCGGGATCTCGACCTTCAAAGCGGCTTCTGCGCTGGTACGAACAAAATTGATGACCTGCTCTCGTTCTTCACTCTTTTCCAGCAGATCGATCTTGTTCAGGATCAGCACGGTCTTTTTGCCCCAGTCCCGGATGCTCTGCAAAAATTTATTCTCGCTTTCGGAGAAGGGGCGGTCCGCGGAACTCAGGAACAGGACCATATCCGCACGGGGCAGGAACCAGCGCGTCAGCACCTCATGCTCAGTGATGACAGCATTTGTCCCCGGTGTATCCACAAAGCTGATGGATTCCAACAATTCCGCCGGAAGCTGAACCAGCTGCCCCCATTGCTCGATCGGAGTGACGGATTCCGTTTTTCCGTATCGAATCAGGTTGATCTGTGCGGTAGTAGGGGTGACGCCTTCTTCCAGTTTGTCCGTGTTCAGAAGAGCATTAATGAAAGAGCTTTTCCCGGCGTTGAATTCACCGACCACAACCACCAGAAAGCTGTCTTCGAGCGCCTGCAGCGTTTCCTTGAGCATATCGATCTGTTCCTGCGGTGTGTTTGCAGCCGAGGCACAGGCTAACAGCTCGGTGAGGACGTTCCGCACCTGCTGTGTTGTATCTTTTTGTTTTTTCGAATAATTTATCTGCATCGTTAACATCCCCTGCAGTATTTATACCAATAAAGTATTAACCTTATATTATAATCGAACCCGGATCATTTGAAATGTGTCAGAAAAATACAGTTCAGAATTATAATTACAGAGAAAGGACTGCCTTCACATGAGATTTCACGCCATTTACTTTCTCATTCTTACCCTTCTCTTGTGTCTCACCTCCTGCGGAACAGCAAAAGACAAGAATCAGATCACTTTGATGCCGCTGGTGGAGCAGCAGATGACGCTCGGTCCCCGGACACCGGGCAGCGAGGCACATGAAAAATTTATCGATCAGACTGTTGAAATACTGACAGCCGAGGGATGGGAAGTCCGCTGTGAGGAAGAGCGCTATCAGGGCAAGACCGTACGGAACATCATCGCCGAACGCGGTATGGATAACAGTGAAGGCAAATGGATCGTCGTCGGGGCGCATTACGATTCCCGCATCACGGCCGATCAGGAAAAGCCCCCAGCCAATCAGCAGCTTCCCGTACCCGCTGCCAATGACGGCGCCTCGGGAGTGGCTGTGCTGTTGGGGCTGGCAAAAACACTGCCGAAGGATCTGAATAAACGAATCACACTGACCTTTTTTGACGCGGAGGATCAGGGGCGGGTGATGGGCTGGCCGGACTGGTGCCTCGGTTCACGGCTGCTGGCAGAGCAGTACGGGCAGCTGGAACGCAGACCGGATGCGGTGATCGTAATCGACATGATCGGTGATGCGGACCTCAACATCTACCGCGAGAAGAACTCAGATCAGGCGCTGACGGATGAGCTGTTCAGCATCGCGGCTAAACTCGGGTATTCCAAACAGTTCATCAACGAGCCGAAGTACAACATGTACGACGACCATGTTCCCTTCATCGAACAGGGCATTCCTGCCGCGGACCTCATCGACTTCGATTATCCCTGGTGGCATACCCTCAGCGACACAACCGACAAACTTTCAGAAAGCAGCCTTCAGGCAGTTTATAAAGTTCTCTTTACCTGGCTGACAAAGAATAATTAGTTAGGAGTTAGGAGTTAGGAGTTAGAAATGAGGAATGAAAAATGAGAAATGAAAAAAAGCGGTGCCGCTTCGCGGCGTATTAGAGCAATAACTTCTTACCCCTGATTCCTCATTCCTCATTCCTAACTCCTCATTTCTCATTTTCCAATAGAGGAAGCCCTGACGGAGAAGCTTCGGGCGGAGATCAATGTGATATCCGGATTCACACAGTTCGCGGGCAGCTGCACAGAACAGGGCACGCAGCCCGAAGGAGCGCATGGGTGCCTGATTGCGGCATGCTGTCTTCCAGCGTTCCATAAACTCATAAATCTCTTCCCCGGGAACCATGCGGTGGATATAGTTTTTCGTCAGCACCGGCTGAAAAATATCCGGCTCGAATCCCATATGAAAATTCGTGCTGAACAGGAAACCTTCCCGATACACCTTATCCGGTTCAGCGGCTGAGCGCCGGATCACGTTTGCCGTCCAGACGGAACCGGTCGGGTTGGACGTCCCTTCCAGCAGCATACCGCCCGGGATCAGCTGCTCTCCGAGTTGTTGGATGGGTTCTGCCCATTCCGCTTCCTCATACTGACGCAGCACGTTGAAGGCACGGATCAGCCGCGCGGACTCCCCGGTCTGCAGCGGCAGATTGAAGCCTCCGAGACGGAAAAAGGTCTGCTCATCTTCGAAGGGTTTTCCCATCGCCACCCGTTCCGGATCGATCTCGACCCCCAGCACCGGCAAACGCGGGTTCTGGACCCGCAGCCGTTCCGCTGCTTCCAGTGTCGTGAAAGGCTCAAAGCCATAACCAAGGTCAACGTAAAAGGAACGGCTTCCCGGTTCATCCCGCATACGGATCAGCGGACCTTCCGTCAGCAGCATAAAGATGTCACTGCGGCGCAGCCGGTTCCGGGCGGTCTTTCCCCGGGTCTGATGCCCCTGGGGCTTGTAAGGAGCTGTTTTTTTCATGATTATTATTATACAGGATTCAGAAATTAAAATAGTAAAGGCGGGGCATCCCCGCCTTTACTTTGAATTCAATATACGCAACACAGGTGACAGCCCCGCTGTGCCGGCTGCGCGGCAGCAGCGCTGCAGTCCCCGTGTGCTTCAGATCTATACGTATCCCTGAGCGCGCATAGCCTTGGCAACCAGGCGGAAACCGGCGATATTGGCGCCGCTGACGTAGTTGCCCTGCGTGTTATAGTCTTCACAGGCGCTCTGGATCTGGGCGAAGATGCCCTTCATGATGTCCTGCAGCTGATGATCCACCGACTCGAAGGAGCGGTACTGGCGGGAGGCGTTCTGGGACATTTCAATGGCGGAAACCGCCACACCGCCGGCGTTGGCAGCCTTGCCCGGCAGGAAGTCGAGACCGGCGTCCAGCAGGAAGTCGGTAGCTTCACGGGTGGTCGGCATGTTGGCGCCTTCGGTCACAGATTTGCAGCCGTTGGAGACCAGTTTCTGCGCACTTTCGAGCGAAAGCTCGTTCTGGGTTGCGCAGGGGAATGCCATATCACAGGGAACGCCCCAGGGCTTTTCGTCCTCGTAATATTCCGCGTGAGGACGATAGGCAAGATAATCCTTGACACGGCCGCGTTTGACCTCTTTGATCTCCCGCAGGGCGGCGAAATCGATGCCTTCCGGATCGTAGATATAGCCGTCGGAATCACTGGCCGTGACGACCTTCGCACCGAGTGTCTGCAGCTTCTGGATGGTGTAAAGCGCCACGTTCCCGGAACCGGAGACGACTGCGGTCTTCCCGGCGACGGATTGGCCCTTGTGAGAAAGCATTTCTTCAGTGATGTAAACCACACCGTAACCGGTCGCTTCGGTACGGGCCAGAGAACCGCCCCAGCCTACACCCTTACCGGTCAGCACACCTTCCCAGCGGTGAGTGTACTTCTTATACGCGCCATAAAGATAACCGATCTCACGGCCGCCCACACCGATATCACCGGCAGGAACGTCTTCATTTGGCCCGATGTAATTGAACAGCTCGGACATGAAGGCCTGACAGAAGGACATCACTTCCGTGTCGGATTTGCCGCGGGGGTTGAAGTCGGAACCGCCCTTGCCGCCGCCGATCGCCTGACCGGTCAGCGCGTTCTTGAAAATCTGCTCGAAACCGAGGAAATTGATGATGGAGCGGTTAACAGAGGGATGGAAGCGGATCCCACCCTTGTACGGGCCGAGGGCGCTGTTGAACTGGGTGCGGTAACCGCGGTTGACATGGACCTTGCCGTTATCGTCGGTCCAGCAGACGCGGAAGGAAATACTCCGTTCCGGTTCCACAATACGCTCCAGAAGCTTTTCTTCACGATAGTCGCGTTCGTGTTTGGCGATGACGGGCGCGATCGAATCCAAAATTTCTCTCACCGCCTGGTGGAATTCGGGTTCACCCGGGTTCCGCTTCAGGACGGATTCCATGATTTCATCTACGTATGCCATAGTTCCATTCCTTCTTAATCAAAGCAGCTGTTCAGGTGGTCTCTGTAGACCTTGCGGATGCCTTCATATTCACCCAGGCACTTGCGGTGAGCAACGACCTTAAAGCCGGCCTGTTCAAGGCGGCTCTTCATGGAATCGGGAGCATCACCGCAGACACCTTCCATAGCCATTTCACCGGCAACGAACATGAACGGGGAAATGTGGATGGTGTCGATATCCGGTTTCCGCTGCAAGTGGCGGATGACGGTGTCGATCTGCGGAAAAGCATTGAAGGTGCACACATTGGTGTGTTCATACCCGAGATCCTTGAAAATGTAATCCAGCGTGCAGTAAACGGAATTGCTGGCATGATCGCTGCCATGACCGACGAGAACGACAGCTTCATTCGCCGGCAGGTTTTTATAGTCTTCTTCCATGATGGATTTGCAGACCCGGACATAATCCTCGTGGTTGGTCAGCAGCGGGGTACCGCATTTGACGCTGATGAAGTCCGCTTTGTGCCCGTAGACCATATCCAGCAGTTCATCATATTCGGAACCGTTCAGAATATAAGCCGGCTGGACATAGAGGTGAGTCACACCGTCCAGGACCATGCGGGCCATGCATTCACGCACCGCGTAAACCGGGTCGCCTTCTGCCTGGATGATTTTGATCAGTGACTCATTGGTGATGACACGGTACAGATCACAGTCGGGATGATCCGCACGGTAATCAGCTTCAAGGGTGTGCAGATTTCGTTCGCTGACATCATGCAGTTTAGTGCCGAAGCTGATCGACATGATTGCTTTCTTTTTCATAATAATTGCTTCACTTTCTTCGCGGTCTTCCCAATGCCCGCAAGGGTAATTAATTGTATACAACCGCGGCTGCCACGAATGAACCGCTTGCTGCACTTGTCTGAATTACCATGACATTCGTCAGGCATAAGGGCTAATTGCCGTGTATTATAAATCCTTTTTTTATATGACAAAAGTAATTAGTGATAATCATTTTTCAGGTGACAGCAGGGCCGGTTGCCGGAAGACACGCTGAGCCTTGTCTGATAGAGGGTTGGTACCCGAAGGGGACTGCAGCCAACCTTCGCTGTAAGGTGCGAGCTTCGCTCGATTGATGCAGCGAAGGACCTTCGGCCCTCGGGGATTCGGCGCCCAATTGCCGGGTGAAAGTGGAACCGTCCCCATCTGTCACGACAGGTTGACAAAGGTGATGGGAACATGAGTGACAGTGGGGCCGGTTGCCCGTAGACACGCTAAGCCTTGTCATGGGAACATGACAAGCGCGTTGTGTCGGAGCGGAACCGTCCCCATCTGTCACTATTTTCCCAATTTGGCTCACATTAT
>JAFRIR010000127.1 GCA_017432685.1 Flexilinea sp.
AAAATGTGGTAGGGGACGGGTCCCGCAGGGGCCTGTTCCAAACCTGCGCTGTAAGGTGCGAGCTTCGCTCGATTGATGCAGCGCAGGACCTTCGGCCCCGGGGATTCGGCATCAAATTGCCAGAGGTATACCTGTCCTCCCCGAGGTACAGTCCCCATACGGGTACTGACCCTCTATCAGACAAGAGCACACGGGGACGGTTATTCTGTTGCAGCGAAGCCTGCACAGAAGAACTGTCACCTTGTGCGTCTGATTTGAAAAGTTCTCCTGTAATTTGCCGCACATGAGGACAGTTCCTGCGTGTTGGCTCCGCAACAACGCAGAAACCGTCCCCGTGTGCTTCCATCTCCTGAGTCTGCGGGGTCAGATCCTTTCGGCTCATGCTGCGCACGAGCCTACAGAATCTGACCCCTCCAACTCATGCTTCGCACGAGCCTACAGAATCCGACCCCTCCAACTCATGCTGCGCACAAGCCTACAAAATCTGACCCCTCCAACTCAGGGTGTTAGAAGTTTCCGATTTGACGCCAGCAGGCTTCGAGATGGGCGGCCATATCCTTGCCGATGGGTTTGGTGAGTTTTTTGATCACCCATTCCATGGTATCGGCTTTACCGATGTCGAAAAGACGCTGGCCGATCTCTCTGGCTCGGATATGACGGCATTCCCGGTCAAAGGGGCTGCCGGGGCGTTCGGAAAGAAAGTCGTCTTCTTTGGCAATACGGGTCAACTCGTCCATCAGGCGGTTGACTTCATCTTTGTACTGGTTTGGAAAAGGTTTGCTGAATAACCACATAATTACCTCAAATTCAATTATACGCGTTTTTCAGAAAGCGGTACCTTTGTGCACCGGAATTAGAAATGAGAAATGAGGAATTAGAAATGAGAAATGAGGTGATTGTTCAGAACCTGGCGACGCATCACGGGATACAGCCCTGCTGTGCGGGCTTCGCCGCAGCATCAGAGCAGTCTCCGTGTGCTTCAATCTTCATTCTTATTTCTTATTTCTTATTTCTTATTTCTCTTTACTCCCAGACGGCGTTGAAGTAGCCGGTGTAGACATCGGTGCCGCTGAGGGTCATGGTGAATTCGTTGTTTTCACCGGGAATCTGAATGGTGAGCGGACCACCCTCTAAGGCATATTCTGCCTCTTCCCTGCCGCAGTTTACCTTCAGTGTCAGTTGAGAATTTCCGCTGGCGGAATGTATCATCAATTTCCGTTCGTTTTCCTCCGGTAGCGCCCCATCAGAGGAGATGGAGCCGGTGAAGGATTCAAACTCGAGCGCCCAGATCTGGGCGCCATGGACTTCATGGTAGCCGATGGAGAGATAGCCACCCTGTTCCATGAGGGAGAAGTTGATGCCGATGACGAACTTGGAAACGAGGATGATGATGGCAAGCAGCAGGGCAAAAACCACCAGCATCAGGGTCTCCTGTTTTTTCTGATTTGAGTCTTTGTTTAATGCGTTCAATATTTTATTCCTTGTTATGACGCATCACGAGATACAGCCCTGCTGTGCCGGCTTCGCGGCAGCATCAGAGCAGTCTCAGTGTGCTTACCTTTTATAACGCATCACGGGATACAGCCCTGCTGTGCCGGCTTCGCGGCAGCATCAGAGCAGTCTCCGTGTGCTTACCTATTATGACGCAGCACGGAGTACAGCCCTGCTGTGCGGGCTTCGCAACAGCGCAAGAGCAGTCTCCGTGTGCTTACTTTCCCGTTACACTTTCTGTTCGACCGGGCGGCGGTATTGGGGAATGCTGCGCTGCCGTGTATCATAATCGTTAAGAAAGCGTTCCAGTACCCGGGTCAGGGCGCCGGCATCTTCCGTGGTCGTGTCATTGCCATGAAACAGGATCAGGGAGTTCTTCGGCATCTGACCGATCCCCGGGGTGATGTAGACGCCGTACCGGGCGGCGTGATCCGTGATCTCCTGAGCGCTGAGCTCACCGGTGAGTTCGACTGCGGCACAGTTCAATGCCCGGCAAGTTTCGGGAGCAAGCAGGTGAAAACCGCGGCTGCCGACCCAGTTGTTAATCCGGTCACAGACGTTCTGCATTCGTTCGACACGGACATTCATCCCTTCGGTGAGGATGGCATCGATCTGTTCGTTGAGAGCGTTGAGAAGCGGATAGACCGGGGCGTCCAGCGCAGACAGGCTGCGGCTGACGGTTTTACGGGGGTAGTTGAAATATCTTCCGTTCATCACATTGTGGGCGAGAAGGCGGGTGTGAGCGCGGGTGTTGGCGACTGCCATTCCCAGCCCGGGCGGAAGCCCCATTGCCATTTCTGACCCGCACAGGCAGATATCAGCCAGCCCGGCGAGCGTCTCATCAAAACCGCAGAAGATGCAGCCGCTGATGTCGATGACGACGAGCCCGTCAGGGTTCTGTGCGCGGAATTCTTCGCAGATGGCTGCAGCGTTCAGGCTGGAACCTGTATAAACATCGGTTTCGACGAACATCAGCACATCATATTTGTCTTTATGAAGCGCGGGTCCGAGACTTTTGAGGTCGATGTCAGCGTTATAAGCCGTGTCGAAGAGTGTGACCTGACTGTGGCAGTCATCGGCGATATCCCACCATTCCTGGGACATAGGCCCGTTGACGATCATGAAGAGATTCCTGTCGGAGAACCATTCCAACGCCATCTGCAGCAGTCCTTCTCGGGTGCAGCTGAAGAAGACCGGCCTTTCCGAATTCGGGAAAAAAAATTCCCGCATGCGGTCGGCAAGAACAGAGGGCTGCAGCAGTGTGCCGACACCCGGAGGGATGACCTGTGCTGCCAGCACACCGGGTGAAACAGAAGCGGGATTAGGAACGAACCAGCGGGACATAACGTGAAATCAGAAATTAGAAATAAGAAATAAGAAATAAGGGGTAAATGGTGTTGTTTTGAAATAAGGAAACCATACACAACTTTTAATAAATAGATGATATGGAACAACTATTGATTTATGATTATAAATATTCATTTCTTATTTCTTATTTCTCATTTCTTATTTTTTCAGGGCGGCGGAGACGACGATGCGCTGGGTGTCGACCAGATAGGGGTAGCAGGAGATCAGGGTCAGTGTGCTGTCCTCTGTCTGGCGCATCACTTCAACCTGGGAAGGTTGGACGATCTGAGTACCGGTGACGATATAAGTATAAGCGTTTTTTTCAGTAAGGAGCAGGATCTCATCACCGGTCGTGAGGCGGTCCAGTTCCCGAAAAACCTGACCATAGATGTCATTATGCCCGGAAAGGATCACGTTGCCGGGCTTACCGGGCAGACCGCTTTCGGCATTGAGCCCGACACCGGTCTTGAGCGCTTCCCAGTCGTCTCCCTGGACCACGGGAGCATCCACGTTGATGGCGGGGATGCCGATGCGGATGATGCGCCCGGAATCGCTGTCGATAGGTACGACGGGAGTGGAACGGACACTTACCAGGCCCCTCAGGTGTTCGGGAATCTCACTCTCGTTGAATACCGCGTTGCCGACCGCGTCCGGAGCGGTGTGCCCGCCGGGCAGGACGACGGCCTGGATGAGTGCGGTGGGGGTGACGGTCGGAACACTGAAAGCCCGGGAGGCTTCTTCGTTCAGGGTCTGAAGAATACTGGAACCGCGGCCGATGAGAATGACCACGGCGATGACCGCCAGGATCTCAACGATGAGCAGAAAAATGTCAATGCGGCGGATGGTCCTGCCTCCGGAGACCCGTTCGATGCGCTGGGTTTCGGTATTATAGATCAGGTCTTCATTAATGGGAGCGTTATCGGCGTCAACGATCCTTCCGGCTGCCCGGTAGGCGGAGACCCTTGCTTCGCGGCTGCGGATCTTACGCTGCATCAGCAATTCGCGCAGCTCATCGTCGCTGAGCTGTTCACGCTTCATGATTTTGACCTGCCTTTCTGTCGTCAAAAACAAAGAAGCGGGAGACGGCATAGTTGAAAAAGTTCATGATGAATTCGAGACCCATTTTGATGAAGACCGGGTCGAGACCCGGCAGCCTGGGCTTGACCCACTGCAGCAGAAAATAAATGATCGTGGTGGAAAAAATCACCAGCAGGATATAGCGCAGAAAAGAGTCATTCCGTTTGCTGTGTTGAAAAACGGCTGTTTTGAGCAGGAAGAAGTTGACGATGAGGGAAATGACACGGGCAGCAAGAAGCGCCCAGGTGTCTGCGATCCCCAGGTGGTTGATGATGAAATAGGTGAGGTTATCAGCCGCAGAAGCAATCAGTCCCGCGCCGGCAAATTTGAGGTAGGAAATGACGGTTTGTTTCATGTGCTTGGTTCAGGCAACGGGCTGGGTGAGGGCTGAAACGCAGAGAGCGCTGAGGAGACCCTGCATGATCGTGGTGAAGACCAGCGGCAGGAAGCGCCTGGTTTTGGTGTTCTCACGGATGAGGTTGAAGATGGAAATGATAACCATGACCACGAGCATCAGCGGGCTGATCATCATGATGAGGTCAAAGATCGTAAAGCAGATGACGATGATATCCGGCAGCTGAACTTCCGCGGTGACGGGCATCTGTGAGCCGATGAGGAAGGTGATGCCGACGATCAGTGAGATCAGCAGGCAGAAGCCGTTGTAGATCATAGGGATCCAGAATAAAACGTGATGATTTTTCATTTACTTACTTCTTACTTCTTACTAAGGGAGGCTCTAAAACATCGATTCCTTTCGGTCCAGTGGAGATTCAGAGAATTTATTCTCTGAATCTCCACTGGAGGTTTCCGTGGGGCGAAGCTCCTGCTCCGCATATAAATCGGGCGTGAGCCCGTACCTTACGGAGCAGGCTATACTATGCCGCCCCCATACCCCCGCCCGGGAGTTTTTCGGTGTTTCCCTCATTTCTCATTTCTCATTTCTAATTTCTCATTTCTTATTAGCGCAGCACTGGGGACAGGCCCTTTGTGCGGGCTTCGCCGCAGCAAAGCTCCAGTCCCCGTGTGCTTAGAGGTCCTTTTTTCGAATCTGAGCCAGCTGCTCTGCCAGCAGACCCATCATGATCAGCAGCAGACCCGCAGTCATGGACATCATGGAGACCGAGCTGAGGCCGGAACCGCGAACCAGGAAGGGAATTGCCCAGAGGACCCCCAGCAGGATCAGGATCCCGCCCACGGGCAGGAAGATTCGCATGGGGTTGAAGACCATTACAATGTTGATGATCTGGAACAGGGTGTCGAGCGCTGTCATGGTGTTGATCGTGCTCTTTCCGCTGCGTCTTGGCGCGACGGTGATGGGTGTTTCGGTGACAAGGTGTTTTTGCTGGATGAAGATCAGCGGCAGCACTTCGGAAAAGGCCATGCCGTCCGGACAAAGGCGCAGGTAGCGCTGAGCCAGTTTGGTGTCATAAAGCTTCATACCACTGTTGAGATCGCTGATGGGCAGATCATCCACCAACCGGCCGGCGGTGAAGCGGATCAGTTTTTTCCCGAGGGCGCGATAAAGCCCGCTGCCGCCGCCGGAATCATCTGCCCGGGCACCGACCACCAGGTCCGCATCGACCTCCTGCTGTTTTTCCAGCAGGCGCGGGACATCTTCGAGACGGTGCTGTCCGTCGGCATCCAGCGTGACGGAGAAGCGGGTTTGGGAGAGCTGCAGGCCGGAGATCAGGGCGCCTCCATAGCCTCGGTTGACCTTGTGATGGCAGACGCGGAGAAAATCGTGGGACGCAGCTGCTTTGTCCAGCATCTCTCCGGTTCCGTCGGTGGAGCAGTCATCCACGACCACGAGCTGCATATGATTCTGACCGCAAAACTCAAGAAGCTCCGGCAAAAATTGCCGGAGCGACTCTTCTTCATTGTAAGCGGGAATCACAAGGGTCACTTCTGAGGTTTGCATGCACTTGCTCCAATCTCAGATAATTATAGCCCATTTTATCGGTGGGTTTTGGAATAAATGGAAATAAGTTCTTCCCTCGTGCTGACATTATATTTCTTCTTCAGGGCAGTCACATGGTGGCGGACACCGCTGAAGGAAAGCTGCATGGCTTGAGAGATCTCGGCCTCACTGGCGCCCATGGAAAGCAGGAAAAGGATCCTCTGCTGGTTTACAGAGAGCATGGGCGAGGTTTCTCTTTCTGCCACCAGCAGATAGTTTTGAAGGCGGACAGCGGTGGGGTTTTTGAGCCCTGCGGGGCATTCGAAGGTTCCGAGTTCGATCTCACGAAACAATTCATCGGCGGTTTTGGGGTAGTCTCTTTGGATGCAGGTGTTTGCGTCCAGAACGATAAATACGTGGGTCATATTTTTTCTATCCTTTCATATAATCATAATTTCTAAATTTCCATAATAATAAAACATAAAATAGAAAAAGTCAAGGGAAAATAGAAAAAATGTATGAAAAATAATTACAAAAAGCAAGACGAGACGTTTCTGCTGCTGCGGCGCAGCCCGCACAGCAGGGGCGTATCTTGTCGTGCGCTGGTATGAGGCGGTATGGGAGGTGACGCACACGAGATACAGCCTTTGCGTGCGGACTACGCCGCAGCGCAAAAGCAGTCTCCGTGTGCTCCGTGTGCTCCGTGTTATTTATTTTTTTTGAAAATCACCAGTTTGGAGGCGATGTAATTGATGATGATGACGAGAATGTTGCTGACGAGTTTCCAGAAGGTGGGGTTCCAGTGCATCAGGTCCACAGCCAGGTACATGATGGCAACGTCCAGCGCACCGGTGGCAAGACGTGCGCCGAAGAAGGTCGGGATCTCGTGCTTCAGGGTCTGCGCGTCGAAGGAGGGGCTGTCAAACACCCAGAGTTTGTTGGTGACGAAGGCGAAGGCCACTGCCAGCACCCAGGCGATGACGGTTGAGGGGACATTGGGAATGTGAAGGACGTTGTAGGACAGATAATATGCGACCATGTTGACGACGGTCGTCAATACACCGAACACGGCATACATGATGAGGCTTTTATATTTTATAAAGAGGTCTTTAATCATAACTTCTGCTCCTGATGACTGATATTCCTTAATGATTCACTGTCCAATTCATCGAAAAGTTCACGTGCTGAATTATATGATTTCGTTTCAATTTTACCCGAAAGAATTTCCCGGGTTTCCTGCATAGCCTGTTCGGTTTCTTTATTGTAGCGGGGAAGGCGTACTTTATTTTTTAGGGTAAATGGCTTACTTTTATTCATTGCGTTTTTTCCTCATTTTTCACCCTTTACCCTTGCTTTGTTCCATCAGCAACTGAACAACAACTGTGAAACATTGTAACATACTTTAAAAATCCTGAATTATATGTTGACAACAGTCAATACGTACGTTATAATGTACGTAAAATAATGGAGGACCGGGAAAATGACTGTTACAACAATAACAAATTTTCGAAAAAACATTTACGGAATGATCGAAAATACGATTCGATATAATGAGCCGCTGAACATCATTTCTAAAGCAGGGAATGCTGTTGTGATCAGTGAGGATGAATATAACAGCCTTGTTGAAACATTGTTTTTAAACTCCATTCCCGGAATGAAAGAGAAACTTATTGATGGTCTGAATACGCCACTGGACGATACGGTTCCTGAAGAAGAAGTAATCTGGTGATATGTATAAAATTGTTTACACAAAAACGGCATTAAAAGATATTCCCAAATTGAAGGCCGCACATCTTGATGAGAAGGCAAAAACACTGATCAGCCTTATTCGTGATAATCCCTACCAAACACCACCAGATTATGAAAAACTTGTCGGCAATCTTCAGGGTTTGTTCTCAAGACGGATCAATATTCATCATAGGCTGGTATATGAGGTCTATGAAAAAGAGAAAATAATTAAAATCGTTAGTCTCTGGACTCATTATGAACGATAAAGAGAGGTCTGCAAAGCAGACCTCTTTTCTTCTTAGCATTTTAAATCCAGACGACGCAGCACGGGTTACAGCCCTGCTGTGCGGGCTTCGCCGCAGCATCAGAGCTGTCCCCGTGTGCTCTGTATCCTAGCTCAGTTCAAACATCCCTGTATACAGCTGGTAGTAGCGCCCTTTTTGTTCGAGGAGGCTGTTGTGGTCGCCGCGTTCGATAATGTCGCCCTTTTCCAGCACCATGATGGCGTTGGAGTTGCGGACGGTGGAGAGGCGGTGTGCGATCACGAAGACGGTGCGGCCGGCCATCAGTCCGTCCATGCCCTTTTCGATCAGGGCTTCCGTACGGGTATCGATGGAGGACGTTGCTTCATCGAGAATCAACACCGGCGGGTCGGCGACCGCCGCCCGGGCGATGTTCAGCAGCTGGCGCTGTCCCTGGGAGAGGTTCGCGCCGTCCGCGGTCAGGACGGTGTCATAACCCTGCGGCAGGTGGCGGATGAAGAAATCCGCATTGGCCAGTTTCGCGGCCCTGACAACGTCCTCATGAGTGGCATCCAGCTTCCCGTAGCGGATGTTCTCTTCGACCGTGCCGGTGAAGAGGTGGGTGTCCTGAAGCACCATGCCGAGGGAGCGGCGCAGGTCATCCTTTTTGATATCCTTGACGTTCAGTCCGTCATAGGTGATCTCACCTTCCTGGACATCATAGAAGCGGTTGATGAGGTTGGTGATGGTGGTCTTGCCGGCGCCGGTGGATCCGACAAAGGCGATCTTCTGGCCGGGTTTGGCATAGAGGCTGATGTTGTGCAGCACGGTCTTTTCACCATCATAACTGAAGGTTACATCCTTAAAGCGCACATCACCTTTCAGTTCAACATAATTGAAGGAACCGTTTTCCTGCGGGACTTTCCAGGCCCAGTGACCGGTGCGCTCCGCGCATTCCGTGATGGCGCCTTCCGGGGAGATGCGGCAGCGGACCAGGGTGATCTTGCCCTCATCCACTTCCACCGGCTCATCCAGCAGACGGAAAATGCGTTCCGCCCCGGCAAGTGCGGTGAGCACGGAGTTGATCTGTTGTGACATCTGGGTGATGGGCTGGGAGAAGTTGCGGGAATATTGCAGGAAGGTGCCGATGGTGCCGATGTCGGTGAGGCCGTTGATTGCCAGAAATGCACCCGCAACCGAAAGAACTGCGTAGACCGCGTAGGAAAGGTTGCCGGTGATCGGGAAGAGGATGTTGGCAAAGGTATGAGCAGAGCTGGCCGCATGGAAAAGATCACCGTTCAATTCGTCAAAATCGGATTTTACCGTCGGTTCATGGTTGAAGACTTTAATGACTTTGGACCCCTCGATCATCTCCTCGATATAGCCGTTGGTAACGGAAAGCTCCTTCTGCTGACGGATGAAGTATTTTGAGCTGTTGCCGCCGACAATGCGGATGATGTTGAGCATGGCGAAGATCCAGAGGATGACGATAACGGTCATCTGCCAGCTCAGGACCAGCATCATAATGAAAATGGACACGACCGATACAATGGAGTTGACCATCTGCGGGACGGATTGCGAGATCATTTCCCTCAGGGTGTCTGTATCATTCGTATAGGCGCTCATGATCGAACCGTGTGTGCGGGAATCGAAATAGCGCAGCGGGAGGTCCTGCATATGGGTAAACATTTCGATTCGTACCCGGCGCAGGGTGCCGTTGGTGATGGCGATCATCATGCGCTGCAGGGTAAAGTTGGCAATGGCGCCGGTGATGTAAAAGGCGGCCATGATCAGGAGCGTGCGGATGAATCCGCTGAGGTCCGGGTTTTCCTGCCCGATGAGCGGGACAATGAAATCGTTCAGAGCTGGCTTGAGAAAATAGGTGCCCGCGACAGTGCAGACGGCAGCCAGCACCATGCATACGGCAGCGGTGATGAGCCGGGCTTTGTAGTGGAGCAGATAGCTGAGGATCCGGGTCAGGGTTTTGACGACGTTTTGGGGTTTCTCGATGCGTTTGCCGCGTCCCTGACGCGCGCCTTCGGATTGTTTATAGCGATTTTTGTCTGCCATTATTCCGCCCCTTTCTGCTGAGATTCATAAACCTCACGGTAGATGTGGTTGGTCTTCATCAGTTCTTCGTGCGTGCCGAAACCGTTCACGCGCCCTTCATCCAGGACAATGATCTTGTCCGCATCCATAACGGAGCTGATGCGCTGGGCGATGATGAGGGTGGTGATATTTTTATAACGGCTGCGCAGCGCATCGCGGATGGCTGCTTCGGTGGCAGTATCCACGGCGCTGGTGGAGTCGTCCAGGATCATGACCTTCGGGTTCTTGAGCAATGCCCGGGC
Organism: Flexilinea sp.; assembly: GCA_017432685.1. Taxonomy (GTDB): domain Bacteria; phylum Chloroflexota; class Anaerolineae; order Anaerolineales; family Anaerolineaceae; genus Flexilinea. The sequence continues at coordinate 10,134 of JAFRIR010000127.1, forward strand.
GATGCAGAGACGCTGTTTCTGACCGCCGGAGACGTTTGTGCCGCCCTGGGTCAGCTCGGTATCATAACCGTCGGGGAATGCCATGATGAAATCGTGTGCCTGAGCGGCTTTGCAGGCTGCGATGATTTCCTCGTCCGTGGCATTCTCATTGCCCCATTTGAGATTTTCTTTGATGGTACCGGAGAAAAGGACATTTTTTTGCAGGACGATCGCGACCGCGTCACGGATGTTTGGAAGCGTATAGTCCCGAACATCGTGCCCGCCTACCTGAACAGATCCGCTTGTGACATCATAAAGGCGGGGAATGAGCTGCACAAAGGTGGATTTTCCGGAGCCGGTACCGCCGATGATGCCTACCATGGATCCGGACGGGAGATCCAGATCGATGTCGGTCAGGGTGGTGTCGCTGACATCTTTGCGGGAGCTGTAATTGAAGGAGACATGGTCAAATTTGACATTCCCGTTGAGCGGCTTCAGGTTCGGATCGGCTCCGGTATCACTGAGGTCCAGCTTTTCATCCAGCACTTCGAGAATGCGGCGGATGGATTCGCGGGAAATGACCATGGTGATGAGCACCATGGAAATCATCATCAGCTGAATCAGGATCTGATTGGTGTAGTTGATAAAGCTGATGAGCTCACCAGCCTGCATATTGCCGATGATGATGCGTTTTCCGCCGAACCAGAGCAGGGCGATGATGCAGGCGTTGACGGTGAGCTGCATGAAAGGCCCGTTCAATGTGATGATGCGTTCGGCATGCAAAGACATATCCATGACATCAGAGGCTGATTTGATGAATTTTTTATTTTCATGATCGCGGCGGACGAAGGATTTGACCACACGGATGCCGATCAGGTTTTCCTGGATCGACCGGTTCAGTGTGTCATATTTGTCGAACATGGCTTTGAAATATTTGTGCGCTTTTACGGACAGGGTCAGGATAATGGCTGCCAGGAAGGGAACAGCGATGAGATAGATCACTGCCAGTTCCGCGTTGATGCGGAAGGTCATGAAGGTGGCAGCGATCATCATCAGCGGCCCGCGGATGAGCATGCGGACCATCATCATCACCGAGTTTTGAACAAAATTCAGGTCGGTGGTCATGCGGGTGATGAGGGACGGGGTGCTGAAGTGGTCGGTGTTGGCGAAGGAGAAGTCCTGGATCTTGTCAAAGAGCGCTTTGCGCAGGTTTCGGACCAGACCGGTGGAGGCAAGCGCTGCAAAACGCCCGGAACCGGCTCCGAAGAAAAGGGAGACGACAGCCACAATCACCATCACCCCGCCGGTTTTGAGAACATATGCTGAGTCTTTGTTGGCAATGCCGACATCGATGATGTCAGCCATCAGGTAAGGGATCCAGATCTCCAGCAGCACTTCAAGAGCAACGGTGAGCGGAGCCAGGATCGCATATTTTTTATATTCACCCAAATAGCCCAATATCCGTTTTAAATTCTTCAAGAGGTTTTTTCCTCCTTCATAAAATTATCAAGGTTATCATTAACGCGTTTCGCAAATTCTTCGAGCTGTTTCAATTCTTCGTCTGTGAAGCCTGAGAACATCACTGTGTTCATTTCATCAAATCCCTTGCCGAATTTTTCCAGGATCTCATGACCTTCCGGCGTGACGTAAAGCCGGTTGCAGCGCATGTTAAGGCTGTTGACCTGCTTTTGGAGAAAGCCGGCATTTTGCAGCCGCTTGGTGGAAAAGGCGATGGATGCGGCTGACACGCCCAGCGCTGAGGCGATGTCATTTTGGGTGCAGCCCGGATGACAGATGACGTAATTCAGCACCTGCGGCTGGCCGACGTACAGCCCGTATTTTTGGCTTTGCTGTAGAAAGCATTTGCGGTGTGTGATATAAACTTTGCTCAATGCTCCGACGAGTTCGCGTAAATCTTCTCTCATTCTTTCACTTCCCGATCTGTTTCGTTAATCTGTGCGTTTTATGATTGTTAATCCTCGTAAGGGTACCTCTTAAAACATCGATATTTCTCTGTCCCGAGGAGATTCAGAGAATTTATTCTCTGAATCTCCTCGGGAGGTTTCCGGGGGCTGCCGCCCCCATACCCCCGCCTGGGAGTTTTCAGAGCTCCCCCTGAAAAATTAAACGCTTATTAATCAAAGAAATTATTATAGCCAGAAATGTCAGGCGAATGACGATGAAGTGACAGTGAAAATAAGAAATAAGAAATA
>JAFRIR010000128.1 GCA_017432685.1 Flexilinea sp.
GGACGGCTGTGGTGACAGCGGGCCGGTTGCCCGGCGCACCGCAAGGGAAACTTCCCGGGCAGCTATCAGAATTGGAAGCGGCGTTTTCCATACAGGCTGGTGAAGGTGCAAAGGGAACCGTCTCCGCTGTCACCTTTGTCAACCTGTCGTGACAGATGGTGACGGTTCCACTTCGGCACTACGCGCTTGTCATGATTCTCATGACAAGGCTCACCGTGCCTCCGGGCAACCGGCCTCACTGTCAGCATCCAATTCGCACAACGAGATACGCCCCTGCCGTGCGGGCTGCGCCGCAGCAGCAGAAACGTCTCGTCGTGCTTCGTTGGTACGAGCTCAGAATCATTTTTCTCTACTTCTTGAAGAAGGAATTGAACTGGTCCATCATGTCATTGCCGATCTCGGCTAGGTCTTCCCAGTCGACGGGCAGGGAATTTGCCGTGATCTCGGAAGCGGACTTCATGCCTTCGGGAAGGTCAATGCCATCAATGATAGGGGTGATGTTGAAGGAGGGCAGGGAGGCCTGACCGCCTTCCGGGTCCAGGATGAAATCATAAAGCAGCTTCGCCAGCTCTTCATTCGGACATCCCACCGGGATGGCGATCGGACAGGCAATCGCAAGGACGTCATCCGTCGCCTGATAGCCCATCGCCGAGCCTTGAGCGATCTGGTTCAGGGTGGAATGTTCCGGAGAGATGCCGATCATATATTCACCGTTGGCGATCTTCTGATTGACCGCATTGGCGCTGGTATCAAAAACGATGTTCTGCTGCGCGAGTTTTTCAAAAAAGTCCCATCCATACTTCTCATTATGGCTCAGCCCGTAGACCCAGGCTTTTGCAGAGCCGGCAGAATTCGGGTCGGACATGATGATTTGCTTACGGAAAGCCGGATCCAGCAGTCCGTCAAAATTGGTCGGAACCTGATCCCCGCTCATGCCTGTGGTACTGTAGGCAAGGCCCATGATCAGAATACGGGCGCCGGTAAAATAGCCCGCGGTATCTTTGAAGAGCGGGTCAACGGCTTTGGCGTAGGGAGAGTTATATTTCAGCAGCCGCTCCTGGTTTTTGAATTCGATCAAGCCGGAAGGCTCTGCCAGCCATACGACATCACAGGCAACCGTTCCGGACTCGAATTCACCCACCAGTTTTGTGTTGCAGTTGCCGGAGGTGCCGGCATAATACTCCAGCGTGACATTCGGGTATTTTTCTTCGAATACTTTTTTGAAGGAACGGGCCACATCTTCTCCGGCGGAGGTATAAAGCATGACCGTACCTGAATATTCGTCATTTTCCTTTGCAGCCGCAGCGGAAATGAGCATCAGCAGCGAAAATAAAACCAGCACAAGCTTTTTCATGGGATTTTCCTTTCCTTATGAGTCCGGTAACTTTTATTCAGAACCAATTAACGCATCACGAGATACAGCCCTGCTGTGTTGGCTTCGCAACACCAGCAGAGCAGTCTCCGTGTGCTCCGTTCTGATTAGTTACTGATTCTGTTATTTTTCCGTCCAGCAGGCGGTTGACTGCGGCCGTATATTCTTCCGGGGCACAGATGTAAGCCGCCGCATGACCGCAGTTGTCGATCAGGTGCAGCTCTTTCGGCGTGATGCAGGCTTCATACATACTTTCAGACATCCGGGTCGGAACAAAGGCATCGTTTTTCCCGTGGAAGAAAAGGATCGGGACATCTGCTTTCCGAACGCATTCTTCACCGATAGAGGTGTTGAAATCAACATGGTTCAACACCTTCGCCCAGAACCAGGCCAGATAACCGATGGGAAAAAAGGGCAGATGGTACATGTCAGCGCTCAGGGCTTTGCTGATGCCGAGAATAGAGTTGAAACCGCAGTCGTCGATGATGCCGCAGACATTCTTCAGCTTCATGTCGGCACAGTGGATCACCGTCGCACCGCCCATGGAAAGCCCGTGCAGGTAGATGCGCGGGTTGTCATACATCTCGTTGATTTTATCGACCCATTTCGCCACATCGAAGCGATCGAGCTCCGAAAAACCCAGGTAGCGGCCTTCCGAATTGCCGTGTGCCCGGTCATTCATGAGGAGAACGGTGGTGCCGCGGTCCCGGTAGATTTTGATTTTGTCACAGTAATCTTCTTCCATGCCGGATTTGTAACCATGAACACAGATGACGACCTCTTTCGGATCCCCCTCGAGAAGGTAGCCTTTCAGTTTCAGCCCGTCGAAGGAAGTGACCTCCAGTTCCCTGAACGGAAGCTGAGAGAACTCTTCATGGCAGGCTTCGCGATTTGCGTAGAGCATCCGTGCAGTAGGACGCATCAGGTCCGCATCGGAATCGATAAAGTTTGGGTCGTCGTTTGGTTTGGCATTGAACTTCATGTCAAACGTTGAAGCGAAAACATAATAACCGGCCGCGAACAGACCAATGATCAGCACCAAAAGAATGAGCAGAAAGTATATCATTTATTTATCCGATCTCTTATCCAATATTTCAAACGCGTCAGAGTGGCAGGTTTCCGTGGGGCGAAGCTCCTGCTCCGAATATAAATCGGGCGTCAGCCCGTACCTTACGGAGCAGGCAATAACTGCCGCCTCCATACCCTCGCCCGGTAGTTTTTAGAGATGCCCTAATTTCTTATTTCTTATTTCTTATTTTTATACCACTACATTGTCCAGGTCCACGTCCTTCGTTTCTTTGACCTTCCACATCATGATGAGCAGGGAGATAGCCATCAGCGGCAGATAGGAAACCGTCAGCACGAAGGGCAGGTTCATGGAACCCGCGATGAGGGTAACGACACCGTTATAGACCATGTTCAGCCCGGTACCAACCATACCCAGCAGCTGCATGGAACCGACGACGGACGCCCGGATCTGTGTCGGGGTGGATTCTGAGGTGATGACAAAATAGAGCATATCAGAGATGGACCACAGACCCGCAATGGAAAAACCGTAGGCAAAACCGGTGATATAGGGATTCAGCTCCGCACTACAGCCCCAGGCGAACACACCCAGCCCGATCGCGGCCCACAGGCCAAGGATCAGCGCGGACTTCTTGCGCCCCAATGCATCAGTCAGGAAACCGCCGATGAGGGTGAAAACACCGTTGATGAGGGGATAAAACATCAAAATCGTTTCGGAGCCGGAGGTGGTGATGGCTCCCCGGGCAACCCCGACTTCGATCATGTTCTGGAATTTGCCGGTATAGCCGGTAGCGAAAGCCATCAAGACCGCCACGATAGCGATATAACGGGTCTGCTTGTTTTTGAAGATAAACTTGAAGGCTGCGGGTACGGAGACACTCTGCTCTTTTTCCGCATCCGCTTTGTCAGCCGCCGTAAGGGCTTTGCGTTCTTCCTCGCTTGCCTTCAGATATTCGAGTCTCTTTTTGGTGAAGACCGGCGTCTCCTTCACGAGGAAGATGGCGGCGATCCCGACAGCAAAAGCCAGGATGATGGGAATGATGTAAACATTGCGCCAGGTTCCCGGGTTGTTCCGGTCCACATAAAGTTTCACAAAAAGTCCCAGCAGGGAAACGGAGATCAGCGCGATACCTTTGGTGATGGAACAGAGCTTGGCGCGATGCTGTTTCGGTGCGCATTCCATCAGGTAGATCACCTGTACATCGTTCGGGGTGAAGAAGGTCATCAGGACAACGCCGACCAGGTAAAGCGCGATGTTGTGGGAGATGATGGAAATCAGCATCCCGACGCCCATGCCGAGGGTGTTGATAATCAGAAATAGCCGCCGCCCGTATTTGTCAGCCAGGGCCTTATAAAAGGGTGAGACCAGATAGATCAGGTAGCAGGCCGTGGTCACCAGATCCAGTGTACCGGAGGCTTTGTCATATTCCGGGGTGCCGAAAGTGGTATTAAACAGGTCACAGATCGTGAAGGAGGCAACAGTTCCCCTGATGTTGGACGCCAGCTCGTCCACAATGTAAACGACGGTCAGGACAATGATCAGGACAATGAAGTAATTTTTGGCCTTATGGAACTTTTGCGCCTTCTCGAGCTGCGCGATTTCCCTTTGTTCTCTGGTTCTTGAATTCATAAGAATCCCCCTCTTGGTTTTTATTGTTCTTATTATATCATGTGCAAATTATCAAACCAGTCCCGTATTGCGGGTTAAGAAAAGTGCCAGCGCCAGCAGAAACAAAAAAATGATCACAATGCTCCCAATCAGGATCACTTTCCGCCTGCGAGGGCGTGCCGGATAGGGAATCGCTCCGGTGTTTCCGCAGAACAGGCAGGCGCTGCGATCCAACGGGATCTCTTTGCCGCATTTCGGACAGAAGCGGACAGCATTCTGCCTGTCCGGATCCGGTACCCGGGGCTTTTCCTGAGCGGTCAGGCGGATCTTTTCACTCATGGCAGCTCCTTTTTGAAGACCATGCCGAAGTTGTTTTCTGTCAGGAATTCATAACCGGGAATAGCCTTTTCTGCGGCTGCCGAATAAAAGGCGGCAGTCAGAGCCATCTTATCAGAATTGACACCCCTTTCCGTCACCCCCTCCGCACTGTAAGCCCGGATGTTCTCGTTTTCCAGCAGGATCAGGTCCGGATGCCATTCCGAAAGGAGCGGAAATGAAGCCAGATTCCAATCCGTCAGGACGGCATAGCCCTCCTGTTCAGGAAAATAGACTTTCCAGTCGCGGTAAACCCGGGTCATCCGTTCCGGGGGAACCTCCGGAAGGGGCAGATAATCTGCCTGAAGCGTGTTGTAAAGCGCGATAGAACCGGAGTTTTCCTCCCGGTGCAGCTGTATCTTCATCAGAGGAATATCGGTATGCACATTGAGGATCATTTGAAGTCCCAGCAAGACATACAAAGCATTCCGGGCAGAACTCCGGTATCGTGCCGGCAGTATCTCCGGGAACCATCCAAGACAGGCAGCCAGCGGCAGCATGATAGGCAGGAAATAATGCAGCCGGCTGGCTGCCGCGTTCAGGTTGACGGTACAGGCCGTCACCAGATAGCACAGCAGCACAGTCCCGAGCGTTCGGATATTTCTCTTTCGTGATACCACCGCACCGATGAGCGTGACAAACGCCAATGCGATCCAGGGCAGACGCAGATAGTTCTCCGTCAGCCAGTCAGGAAGATGACCGTCTTCCAGAAAGACGTTCTGATATTGCAGGAAGATGCCGCTGCCGCTGAGCTCCGTCTGCTGCTTCATGATGCCGAAAATTTCCGCCCGTTCCTGCGGGAGCAGAAGCAGCGGATCAGAGAACAAAATTGCCGCCGCCATCACCAGCAGGAACAAACCGGCTTTGACAATGAGCTGACGGAAGCTGACAGTCTCCGCAATCAGGCAGCAGAGCAGATAGGCCGGGATGGCAAGAGCAAAGTAAAGCCCGAGATATTTGGTCCCGATGGCCGCACCGCAGGCAAAAGCTGCGAAGAAAAAATTTCTGCCGCAGCGCATTTCGTCCCGGTCCAGAAAGAAAAAGGTCAGGCTCAGGAAGAGCAGTGTCAAGCTGTCCGGATGCCACCAGAAATCGTTTTGCAGCACCGCGGGCATGGTCAGAAGCAGCACATCCAGCAGCACCGCGGTAAGGATATTTTTGAATTTTGTGACGATCCAGGTCAGCAGTCCCGCTGAAAGGATCATCGGCAGGACGCTGATCATCTGCCGCAGGACACACATGATCACCCGGGTGTTTCCCTGCCACACCGAAGGAAAAAGCTTCAGCGGCAGGATGCTGAGCGCTGACCAGAAGTAGAAGGGAAAACCGTAGAAATAATGCAGGTAGATAAAGAAGCTGCGCAGGGTCTGATAAAGGCTGTCCCCGGGTGTGAGCATGCGGATCACATGCCCGTACTGGGCATATTCGTCCACCTCGAAGACCTCCAGCATTTCCGGTGTCTCAGCCCCGGTCAGATTCGCCGGGATCAGTGAACAGAAATATGTCAGCCCGATCAGAATCAAGAGCCAAACGGTTGTCTTCCTTTTGCTAATTTCCACGGTAAAAGCCCTGAATTTACAAATACTGCTGGAGGAACTGATGCAGCGTGAGCAGGTAATCTTTGATGTGTTCTGCCTTGCGGAAGCCGTGTCCTTCACCCTCGTAAAGTTTGAAGACATGCGGGACATGAATACGGTCCAGCAGCCCCTCGGACTGCTCCTTCGGCACCACCACATCTTTGTCGCCCTGAAAGATCGCCAGCGGAACCGCAATCTTTTCCGCATGATAAAGCGGCGACCAGGCATAATACTTTTCTTCCGCTTCAGGAAGAGCTCCGGTCAGGCTTTCAGTGTAATGCAGCTCCAGCTTCCAGGTAGAACGGGCCAGTCCGAACAGATCAGACACACCGTAAAGCGAAGCGCCCGCGGCATAAACCTTCGGATACCTGGTGAGAACGTTCAGCACGGTGAACCCGCCGGAGCTGCCGCCGGTGATGAGCAGCCGTTTCGGATCGGCAAGGCCTTTCTCCCCGAGAAATTTTGCCACTGTTACCGCGTCTTCCGTGTCATATTCGCCCCAGTGTCCGTTTAGACTTTCGAGATATTTACGTCCGTACCCGGCACTGCCGCGATAGTTCAGCCTCACATAAGCATAGCCCAGTGAGCAGAAATAAGCAGTCTCTGCGGAAAAACACTGGTCTGCTTTTCCGGTCGGTCCGCCATGGATCTGCACAATGGCAGGCGGTGCCCCGTGCCAGCCGTAATCCGGACTGCAGGGCGGGTAATAGAGCCCATAAACAGTCATCCCGCCTTTGGTTTTCCAGCTGATCTCACGAGGAAGGGAAACGAAGGACGCGTCCAGTTTGAGATCATTAGTGCGGTAGATCACCTCCCATTCCCCTTTGCTCATCACGACCACCTGAGAGAAATCCAGCGGTCCGGCCGCGATCGCCGCCACCTTCCCGTCCCGTGAGACACGAACCTGTTCAAAGGCAGTCAGGTGATCCGGGGAGATCCGTTGTTCAATAGCGGTTTCCGGATGGCAGATCCAGATCTCGCTCTTTGTCCCGTACATACGGGTATATGCGATCCGGCGGCTGTCCGCAAACCAGCCATAAGAGCAATTCCCTTGTGTGAAAGCCGGAACAGATAGCGCAAAACCCTCCCCATGGATGACAACACGGTGGTCACCGGTGGTCAGATCGTAAACGATCAGGTCTTCCCAGTCACCGGAAGCAATGATATAGGCAAGTTTCTTCCCGTCCGGTGAGAAATGCGGCTGAGAAGCAGGATCCGGTCTGCCGCCCGCGATGCAGTGAACGTTTTTCAGTTCCATGGTCCCCGCATCCACATCAGCCAGCATCACCCGGGAACCGCTCCAGGGCATTTCCGGGTGGTCCCATTCCACCCAGGTAAATTTTGTTCCGTCCGGGCTCCACTCGGGCTGCATATAAAAATCAGCCCCTTTGATCCAAAGCCTCGGCCAGTCATAAGCGGAGAGCTCCAGCAGCGCGATCTGGTCATGTTCGCCGTCACTGGTCACATAAGCCACATATTTTCCGTTGGGGCTGATGACAGGAGTCGAACGGTCAAAGCGGTCATTGGTCAGCGGAACTGCCCGGTCGGAACCGTCACGGACAGCAAACAGCCCGTTGGCGCCGGAGCAGAAAACAGTCAGATCTCCGTGAACATCCAAATCACCGCCGCCATAGCCTACACTGCCGTAAACATCGTGTCCGGTCTGCACTGTCTCGAGCGGCTTTCCTTCAGCCTTTCGGTAAAGGATGGATCTGGCAGAAAAAGCCAATCCGCTGCCGTCACTGTTCCATTTAAAATCACTCACCCGGGCTCGATTAGCCACCAGATCCGGGTCGATATGTCCGTTCCATAAACCATAAGGGAGCTGCATAGAAAACCTCCTTTGAATTATTTCCATTTTGACAGTTCTGATCTGTCATCCTATATAATTATATTATTATTTATATTGTAAAGTGAAAGAAAGCCACCGGGTTTTGCGTTTTGAAAGAAAATCATTGGGGCACCTCTAAAAACTAATGGGCGGGGGTATGGGGGCGGCAGCCCCCGGAAACCTCCCGAGGAGATTCAGAGAATAAATTCTCTGAATCTCCTCGGGACAGAGAAAAATTGGAGTTTTTAGAGGTTCCCATTGGAGGTACAGATGAATTTCTTTTATTTGGTTTTACTTGCTGCTGCCGCTGCCGCATTGTTTTTTATTCTTTTGGCGTTGGTCAGGAAAATCAGAAAATCAACAGCAAAGAAACGGCAGGCCGATCTGGAATATCAGGATGCGGTCAATTTCATTAACAAGGGATTGCGGAATGAGATCACCCTCAAAGAAAATCTGAACCACGAGACTGCCGTTCCGGAACAGGGAACCCGGGGTGAAACAGAAGAAACAACGAAGGAGCAGGTGTCCTTCCCTCCTGAGGTGCATGGTGAAGTGCAGCCAGCAGACGGGAACAGTGATACAGATCCCGAAGAGCTCATCCAGGAAGATGAAAGCGACAGAAACGAACCGGATCCTTCTCAGATTCTTTTTTATAAGACCAGGGGAAATGCCAGCCCGCAGGGACGTCCGCGAATCTATTTCTGCTGCCATCCCGAGGATTTTCAAAACACATTCGGGCCAATCACCAATGAATTGCTTGAGATCCAGAAAAATGCAGTGATATGGTACCGTGACCCGGCCAAACCTTTTCCGGAAGACGAACAGTTCCTTTCTGACCTGGGGCTGATGCAATTGTTTGTCATACCGGTCACATCCCGCTTCCTTTATCAGGATGACCCATCCAGAACGAAAGAAATGGCCTTCGCTTTTCAGTCTCATATACCGGTCCTGCCGTTAATGCAGGAAGCAGGTTTGGAAAATGATTTTAATGAAATTTGCGGCGAGCTGCAGTTCCTTGACAAGTCCGCAGCCGCAAAAGATTCGACAGCTCTGCCTTATGAAGAGAAGCTCAGAAAGTTTTTAGAAGCCGTTCTGGTCGGGGATGAAATGGCTGCCCGCATTCGTGAAGCGTTTGACGCATATATATTCCTGAGTTACCGTAAAAAAGACCGGGCAGAAGCGCAAAAAATCATGCGCCTGATCCATAAAAATGAATTTTGCCGGGATATGGCGATTTGGTATGATGAATTCCTGACGCCGGGAGAAAATTTCAATAAAGAGATCAACGCCGCTATGAAAAAGAGCCGGCTCTTTGCATTGGTGGTCACGCCAAGTTTGCTGGAAGATCCAAACTATGTCCAGACACAGGAATATCCGTCAGCTGTCAAACAGGAGAAAGATATCCTGCCGGTTATTGCAAAGGACACCGACGCAGAAAAACTGATCAAAATGTATGAAGGAATTGAAAATTACAGCCCGACGGGAGACCCGGCAAATGTAACGGATCGGCTTCACACGCTGCTGCATGATATTGCTCTGCAGGAGGATAAGCATGACCCGTCTCACCATTTTTTGATCGGTCTGGCTTACCTTTCCGGCATCGATGTTGAAGTGGATCATGAAAGGGCCGTCCGGCTCATCACAGAAGCGGCTGATGCCGGCCTTCCGGAGGCTTGCGAAAAACTGGTCACCATGTACCGCACCGGTGAAGGGGTTGAGCGGGATTTTCATGAGGCACTCAGTCGTCAGGAACAATTGGTTCAGCTGCTTTTGCAAAAGGCATCCGATACGCAGGATATCAATTCATATGAAAAATTGTTTGCCGCACAAGTCGATCTCTGTGACTTTCAGCAGGAGCTCGGCAAGCTGAATGAAGCAAAAGAAACCGGCAAATCCATGATCAATACGGCAAGAAAACTGATTTCTTTACAGGCTGACAATGCCTGGCGTTATACAGCCATCTGTTATGACAAGCTTGGAGATATCGGCAGAGCGGAAGGAAACCTGTCTGAAGCCAAAGAATGGTATGAAAAGGGGTTGAAAATCAGGGAACAGATCGCAAGGGAAAACCCGGGTCTGACTGCTGATCAGGACCTGCCGATCAACTATGACTATCTCGGCATGATCAGCGAGAGCAGCGGTGATCCGCAGGATGCGAAAATCTGGTATGAGAAAAGTCTGAACATCCGGGAAAAGCTTGCCGGGGAAACCGGAACGCTTTATGCAAGAAGAAATCTGTGCATCAGCTATGACATGCTCGGCTCTGTCTTTGAAAAGACCGGAGCCCCGGATCAGGCAGCGGAAATGTACGAAAAGCATCTTGCCTTATCCAAACAAATCGCGGAAGAAACCGGAGAGCTTCAGGACCTGCGAAACCTTGCGCTCAGCTGGAGCCGGGCAGGGATCATTTATCGCGGGAAAAAACTTTTCGATAAAGCAAAGGAGTGTTTTGAAAAAAGTTCGGAAATCAGCCGTGATCTGTTTAACAAAACCGGAACGGTCGGTTCTCAAAGAGATCTGGCAGTGGCTCTGGAAAATCTTGGCGATACTTATAAAAACGAAGGAAATCTCAAAAAAGCCGGAATTCTTTATCAGGAAAGCTTTGATCTGAGAGAAAAAATTTTGAAAAAAACCGGGACGCTCGATTCCCGGCAGGATTATGCAGTGTGCTTTTTCAAAATTGCCGGACTCAATGAAGCAGAGGGGCACCCGCGGAAGGCAAAAGCATCCTACCTGAAAGGAATCAGCCTCATTGAGGAAATACCGCCGGAGAAACGATCTGTCAATACAGACCACATTCTTTTTACAGGTTATAACCGCCTCGGAATGCTGTGCAGTCAGGAAGGTCAGACAAAAAAGGCAGAGGAGTGGTATCAAAAAAGCCGTCAGATCAACGAGAACATTGCCCGCCGTGTACACACCGCTGAGGCCTGTCACGACGCGTTTCTCGGCTATTATAATCAGGGCATTGACCGCCACAAAGAAGGGAAAACCGCCGAAGCAAAAGAATTATATGAAAAAGCGCTCGCGGAACTTCAGAAGTCCGAAGATTTCAGCGATGATTTGCTGATCCGCCGGGATCTTGCGCTTTGCTATCACCGTTTCGGCGACCTCAGCCGGGCAGAAAACCAATTGCAGGAAGCCAAAGATTATTATGAAAAAAGTCTCGCTCTGCTGGAAGGCATTTTTGATGAAACCGGAAGCCCCGAAGCACGGCTGGACCTGGCAGATCTCTATGATTCTTTTGCAGCCTGTGCAAAAGCATCGCGTGACCCGATGGAAAGCCTGAGAGCATTGATCCAGCGGGCTTATAACGTATCAACCGGCAAGTCAGTTGAGCCTGTTGAAAATAAGGAAGAAGAATCCGCCAAAAGCTGGTATGAGAAAAGTCTGGAACTCAGACGGACTGTGGTTGAGGAAAATCCTTCGCCCGCAGCAGAACAGGACCTTTTCATCAGTTTCATGAACATGGGAGAGTATGCCAACGGTGAGGGAAAGAAGGATGAGGCCAAAGAATGGTATGAAAAGGCAATAGCGTTATCTGAGCGTTCCGAATCAAGCGGCACGTGGAAAGATTTGATCGTTTGTTATCAACGGCTGGGTGACATAAGTTCAGACAAAAAGGATGATGCCCAGGCGATCGAGTATTACAAAAAAGGCATTGAAGCAAGAGAGGTCTTTTTCCAAAAAACAGGCAGCGCCGAATCGGCACGGGATATTGTGGTCAATTGTCACAAGCTCGGGAAAATATACAAAAATCAGGATAATCTCTCAGAAGCAAAAATATGGTATGAAAAGGGTCTGGAAATTGCCGGGCAAATTGCCCGGGACACCGGTACGGTACAAAGCCGGAAGGACCTTGCACTCAGCCACTACAATATGGGTATGCTGGAAATCATCCCTGATGATCAGCGGCTGGTACATTGGCAGCAATTCCTTGAGATCAGCAAGGCATTGAACGCGGAGAACCAGGATGTAAAATATATAATGTGGGCCGAAAAGGCACGGCAGGAGATAGCGATCCTGAAAAGTAAGATCAGGAGCTGAAAAGGGGGTATTATGGCTTATACTGCATTTGAAGATATGCGTCAGCGCAACATGGACCTTTATGGAGTAAACGGACCGGTCGAGCCCTGTTTACATATACCGGAAGGGAACAGCAATGACCTGAAATCGGCGGCTCTGCGCTTCATTCATAATCACTGTGAAAAACTGAATTTTGATGAAAAAATCGCCGAAAGTGAAAAGAACAGCGGTATATTTCAGGGAACCGGGACCGCTTCCGGCCAAATCCCCTACAATATGCAGATGGACATCAACCGGCTGTGCCTGGAACGGGAGCTGGAACATTTCATTGACTCCGGTGTAGCAGAGGATGCCTATAATGTTTACTACTGTTATCTGGAAATGTTCTTCGGCCGTTATGGAAAATCCAAAAAGATGGTGGAACTGCTCTCGGAGTTTGAGTCGAACGGCAGCTCCCTGCTGATGAAACATCGGGATCATTATTCTCACTCCGTTTATGTGTTCACACTGGGGCTTGCAATCTATGAAACCAATGAAAATTTCCGCAAAGCATTCAAAGATCATTATGGATTCACCACTGGTGATCCGGAGCAGGACCGGGCTGCAGCCAACAGTTTTTTGGAATTCTGGGGGCTGACCGCACTATTCCATGACATCGGATACCCCTTTGAACTGCCCTTTGAACAGGCAATCTCCTACTATGAAGTTGCCGGTGAAAAACGCGGAGAAGGTTCTCGAAAGCCCTATCTGGCTTACCAGGATCTTGACATGCTGATCAACCTGACAGAAAAAGAACAAAAACATTTCGAGGATTGTTTTCATAAAACTTTCTACACAATAGAAGAACTGCTTGCCTGGGGAATTTCCGAAAAGCTGGGGAAAGACTACAACTTCACGGAAGGCTATCTGCTGAGAAAGATCCATGAAAAACCGATTTATCCGGAAACCTTTGGTTTATACATGGACCATGCCTATTTCAGCGCGATCCGGCTTTATCATGAGATCGTCAAAGATCCCTTTGATCCGGAAAAAATTAAACCGGAAATCTTCCGTCAGGAACACCTGGACGCGCTGACCGCAATCATGCTGCACAACAGCCTTTACAAATTTGCCATCGCTTTTTACAAAGATAAAAATATCAATAAACGGAAGGCTCCGCTCCCGATGGAGATCCATCCGCTTGCATTCCTGCTGATGCTCTGCGACGAGCTGCAGTGCTGGGATCGGACTGCATACGGACGAAATTCACGCACCGAACTGCATCCGATGAGCGTGGATTTTGATTTCAGCAATAATTCAATCCGCGCAGTCTACCATTTTGACCGGGAAGAACATAAAAAGATCGAAGAATACGAATCCCTTTATGCGGCCTGGGAAGCCGCAGGAAAGCCGAAGGACGAAGAGCCGCGGCTGAAGGATTATAGTGATATGGCTGCACCGGAGAAGCGCTTCTCGGGAGATATTGAGCGAATCGTCGACACTTCTCAGATCCCGCTGAATGTCACACAGGATCTGCAGGTCGTAGACCACTCCAGCAAACACACATTTCTGTCAACCAGTAATTTTCTCCACCTGTATGACTTTGCGGTCTCGCTGAACGGCCGATATCAGTATAAAGAAAATGAAAAAGATTACACGGATAAATGGTTGGAGGCGATTTTCGAGGACCTTTCTCTGGAATATCAGCTTTCCAACATCAATCAGGCAAAGAGCTTCGGAAAATATCTGAACGCACTGGGCTGTTTCTTCACGGATAAACCGGTCGATTATGACATGATCACCCAATTCTCACCTGAACAGACAGAAATCATCGCGCCGATGGAACATGAACGCTGGATCCGGGAACATATCGCCATGGGCTGGATATACGGTGATACCTATGAGACTCTGACGCCGGAAAGCAGGACATTTGCGGATAAAGATGAGGAAAAAAGGTTCCGGAGCGCACTGCGGGAGCAGTTCCGCATGCACAAGCTAACCATAGATGGTGACCCAACCGAAGCGGAAATCCGGGAACATTTCGAGACACTTTCCGATGATGATAAAGGGAAAGATGCGGAACCGTTCAACCGGATGCTGGAACTGATCAAACAATTCGACGGACTGCGAATCTACCAGCTAAATGATGAAATTCTGAAAGGAGCAGCAGCCGGAAGAAAGATAAATTCCGCGCCGGTTCACAATGTACCGGACCTGGGACTGTTAACGTCGGCTCAGAATTGAGTCAGAGGGGACTGTCCCTTCCGATTTTGTAACTGTTTTTCCGCTTCTCCGCAGAATATGCAGTAAGATATTACACGTTATGTTGGTACTAACCTTGCACTATTATAAGGAAAAAGGTCATTTGTGAGGTACTGATATGTGTAAAGACAAAAATATGTTCGCGCTGATCGTCGCGATTTTCCTCTCAGTCCTGTTTATCACGGGGTGGGTCTTTGCCGACCGCAATGTGATGGACCTGATCAATGTGACCCCGATCTTAGAGACGAAAAATACCGAGTCAGCGCCTGCTTCAGTGGAATTACCGGAAGTCCCTTCTGTGGCTTTCCGGGCATCTGATGATGGAATGTGTTTGATCGACGGCTGCAAATAGCCGGAAGATAACTGTAATTGAAAAAGACGCGCTGAGCGTCTTTTTTATTTAACCGAACTCCTGAATATATCTGTCTGCCGCACGGGCAAACCAATCCGGATAATGCCACCATCCTCTGTCAGCCCGGATCACAGTCTGCAAGAAGAGAGCTTCATCCATGGTCCCTCGTAAAAGTGCGGTCTGTGCCAGCTGAACTTTAAGAAAAATGTACCAGACCTGCAGCAGGGCAGACTCATGACAGAGGATATCCCTGGTTTTCAACTGTTCATTCTGACAGCGGTAAAACTGTTTGAAGCTGTCGGAGAACACGCAGTGCACCATGAAATTTTCAACCAGGTACTCATTTTCAGTCAGGAAAGGCGCAAGGATCTTCGCACCTTCTGCATAGTTTTCCGCAAGCAGCCGGGTATAGCCTTCCCTGCCACCGGCAAGTGCACGAGTCAATTCCGCCGTTCCCTGAACCGGTTTTTCCAGCGCTTCCGGAATCGGATCAAATACCTTCAGCCAACAGCTCATAAGCTCCGTTGGGGCGGCGGGAATGAACTCAGCATATCGGTCACGCGACTTCTCAGACGCCGCATAGATCCTACCTGCATCCGGCTGTTTAACTTCGGCAAGGAGTTCAAAAAAATCAGCTGCACGGGACAAACGGGTCTCAAAGGGCAAATTCCGATCCTGCAGAATTTCACACAAGACGGTGATCAGCTGGGCACGATTTTCCATCAGCAGCCGTACACCGGCATCGGAGATCAGAGAGGTTTCCAGCCATTCAGTGTTCGGATCGATTTCGGTTTCAAAACGAGAAAATGCAGTCGGTTCCCTGTGAAGGATTGCCAGTCGGGCACATTCCGGACAGGAAAGACAGGCGCTGAGGGATGTTTCTTCATTAATTTGAAAAAAAGTCCGCGGATGGAAATAGCAGGTATCGCAGAGCATATAGGGGCCGTATTTTTTTTGTAGACGGCACTCGCCATTTTCGTTCAGGATGGGGCAACGCCGGTCCGGAGAATTCAGCAGCTGCAGGCGATACTGCACCACGGCATTTCGTTTCCCCGGACGGCGCACACGGAAACAGCGCAGCAGACGATCCATAACATCCTGAAGCTCCGGATCCCCCAGGTGAGTGTAACAGTCAGCATGGACCGGATCAACTTCAATGTTCCACTGCTGGCAGCAGGTTTCAGGGCATTTTCCTGCGATGCATTGGAAGCGCTCCATCCATTGAGGTGCGGTCACGAGCCGGCGGTCATATCTCTGCATAGTGTCAAATGAGAAGGCAGGAGTTTGAAATGAGAAGTGAGAAATCAGAAATGAGAAAAAAATCTCATTCTTAATTTCTTACTCCCCACTGATTACCTCCCCAATTTCTCATTCCTCATTTCTAATTCTTCATTGTTTTAGCAGGTCAATCAGCTCCATCCAATTGGATGTAGCCTTGATGCCGGCATTCCGAAAGGCTTCAAGCTTTTCACGGGCACTGCCGATCCCGCCATCAATGTAAGCGCCGGGATGGGTGGTACGCTTTCCTTCCGGGATGTTCATTCCGGCAACATAGGCAATGACCGGTTTGCTCATCTGATAAGCAACATATTTCGCAGCCCGTTCCTCTTCCAGCCCGCCGATCTCTCCCATCAACAGGATCTTGTCCGTGTAAGGATCGATCTCAAACATCTCAAGGACATCGACGAAGGTTGTCCCACAGATCAGGTCACCGCCAATTCCAACACAGGAGCTGACACCCAGCCCGACGGTCTTCATACGATCCATCGCCATATAGCTGATAGTGGAAGAACGGCTGACGACACCGATCCGCCCGGGAATAACGCAATCGGAGGGATAGATTCCCACCTTCTGTTCACCGGGTGTGATAATACCGGGACAGTTCGGTCCCAACAGACGAACTCCTTTGGTCTTCATATAGGCATTAACTTTGACGATATCCTGAACGGGAATACCGTCCGTAACGCAAACAACCAACTCAACCCCGGAATCCGCCGCCTCATAAAGGGCGTCAGTTGCCTGATGGGCCGGAACAAACAGAATGGAAGTGTTGGCATCCGTAGCCTCTACAGCCATCTGCATACTGTCAAAAACAGGAACCTTTTCGTTCAGAACCCAGCTGCCACCCTTTCCGGGTGTCACACCGGCAACGATCTGGGTACCGTAATTCATCATATCCAGCGAGTGGAAGCTTGCCTCTCTTCCGGTTATGCCCTGTACAACGACCTTGGTGGATTTGTTAATTAATACGCTCATTAGCCGGTGCTCCGATGAATTCAAAAACTTTGTCCACAGCTTCCGGCAAGTCCGGCACGGTAGCAACCAGCGACCCCTTCAGCATTTCCAGCGCAATATCAGCATTTGTACCACTGAAGCGTACGATAGTAGGAATTTTCCTTTTATTGCTGGAAATGGAACGCATCAGTCCTTCAGCAACCCGGTCACAATGGGTCTTGCCACCGTAAATGTTCATGATGATCGCATCGACCCGCGGATCTTCATAAAGCAGCCGTAGTGCCTTTTCTGCCTTCTGGTCATGGACACTGCCGCCCATATCAAGATAATTAGCGGGACGTCCACCGCGGTGCCGCAGGTAATCGATACAGCTCATGGTTAACCCGGCCCCGTTCGCCAGGATCCCGATGTTCCCATCCATACGGAAGTAACACATACCGTATTTCTGAGCCTCGTATTCAGTCATGTTGGAAATGAAGCCCAGCTGCGTATCAAAGAGTGCCTGCTGTCTGAAAAAAGCATTGTCATCCAGTGTGATCTTGCCATCCAGCGCCATCATTCGTCCGTCCGTTGAGATTGCCAGCGGATTGATTGCCACCAATAGTGCATCGAGGTCACAGAAAATCTTCCACATTTGTTTGCAGACCTCGAAAAGCTTGCGCATATAGCGTTGCGGGAAATTACAGCGGGAGGCGAGGTCATAGATCTGGAACTTCTGCAAACCAATCAGCGGATCGATTTTCACTCGTTCCAGATTTTCATAAAGCGAATTTGCCGCAGTCTCAATGTAAAGGCTGCCGGTATCATACATCACCAGCACCGGAATCTGTTCAGCGCGATCATACGTAATCAGCAGGTAGTATTCCTCATTGATGGTCACGGCTTCATCAATCAGGACCTTGCTGACCGGCATATCATTGATTCTGGACGCGAGAATCTCAGAAGCAAACTCTTCAGTTTCCTCCGGTGTCCGTGCAAGACGGATCCCGCCGGACATACCGCGTCCTTCCGAAAGGACCTGCGCTTTGACCACCACCGGTGTGCCGATAACTTCCGAAATACGTTTCGCCTCACGGGCAAAAGACGTCACCTGTCCATCAGGGACAGGTATTCCGTTTTGCCGAAAGATGTTTTTTAGCTGGTACTCTTGTAATTTCATAGATTTAGGTGTCAGATTTCAGGTATCAGGTGTCAGTTTTGGGTTCGGTCATCTGATCCCTGAAACCTGATACCTGACACCCTAATAATTTTATCCTTTCAAAAACTCATCGACGGACTCTTTGCTGATTCGGTAGGCGCTGCCGATTTTACGGGCTTTCAGGTCGCCTGCCTGGATGGCCGCGATGATATCTTCCTCAGAAACCTTCAACAGCTGTGCAACTTCAGACGGGGTCATCACACCGCCGGAAGCAGGCGCCGCAGCGGATGCAGACGGCGCTGCCTGCTGCTGCACAGGCTGCTGCTGGTTGAAACCGAAGGCTTGGCTCATGTAGTTGCCAATACCCATCCCGGCACCAATCCCGGCCGTCAGACCGGCACCACCGCCCTCATTTTTAGCTGCATCGCGCATAGCGTCAGCAGCCTGAAGCTGAGTATAGGTGTTCATATCCAGCATACCCATGGCGCGAAGATCTTCAGCGCTTGTTTCGGAGGGTTTCAGGTTGGTGATATAGAAGGACTTCAGTGTGAGTCCGATCGCAGCAAAGTCATCCTGGGTCTTGGCACGGACAGCGGTACCCAACTCTTCCGTCAGGCTCATCAGCTGGAAAATGTTCTGCCCCTGGCTTGCCATGGTAGCCAGTGTATCCTGCAGCTTGGAAAGCAGCATCGAACGCAGTCGGTTTTCAATGGAAGAAAGCGTATAGCTGGAAGTGGCACCCACGATCTGGGTGACAAACTGCTGCGGGTCAGCGACCTGGAAACTGTAGGTACCGAAACCCTGCAGCAGCGTCATGCCAAGACCGACACCGGCATTCTGGATGATAATCGGCTGAGCAGTGCCCCATTTGCGATCGGCGAATTCCCGCATAGCAACATAAAAAACTTCCGCAGTGAAAGGTGTGCGGTTGTTGAAGGCTTTGCCAAGCAGATTGGTCAGCAGCGGCAGATTTGCAGTCGACAGGGTATGGCGTCCCGGGCCGAAAACGTCCAGCGCCTTACCATCACGCATGAAGATCGCGTTCTGCGATTCCCGGACGATCAGCTGGGAACCCCAGCGGATATCCGCGACACCGGTTTCCGGAAAATGGTGTACGATCTCATCCGGCATTTCGCTCGGATATTCAACAACATCAAAAATTCGTGCCATTGTTTTTACTCCTAAATATTCTGTGTCCCGAGTTTCACTTCCGCTCTGCGGTTGAGGGCGGTGATGCACTCTCCGGCGACTTTGTTCAGATCTTTGATCGCAGTGTCGATCCCATCATTCGCAGCCACTGCATCTTCCACTTTGTCCACAGATTCTTTGACCGTATCAGCCAGGTTGAAGAGGTAAAGATCATAATCATAAAGCTGCTGTAATGCGATATCGTCAACCTTCACCGCGTCACTGAGACCGGCATAGCCATATGCCGCGGTTTTGATGCGGTCCGCAAACTGGCGGATCTTCAGAGCAGCGGATTCCAGATCGCTGAGATAGACGATTCCCATTCCCTTGGAGAGTTCTTTTTCGATAGCAGAAATGCGCTCCCACTGTTCAGAAAAGCGCTGAGAGATGTTTTCACGGACAATTTTGTCAGTGTCTCTGCGGTCTTCTTTTTTCTCATACCCTTTGATGCCGGGAATCTTTTCCCATAACTTCTGCAGTCCGCTCTTTTGGGAACTGACGAGTTCATTCAAATTTTCCATGCGTTTTACTCCTTCCGGGGACAGCTCCCCATTCTTGTTAACTTAATTATAGTGCAGATATTTATATTTTTAGTGTAAATTTTTTATTGATTTCCCTGAGAAATCAAAACCCATCGAGTTTACGCATTTCCTCAAGAATCTCTTCTTCGGACATTTCGGGCGCTTCAGAACCCAAAGATTCAGGATCGAGTTTATATTCTTCGCCGGGCATGAGCGGCTTTCCGGTTTCGGGATCCAGAATGAAATCACCGCACTCATCCACCAGCGGCAGGTAAGGCTCGAACATCGGCAGCAGCAGGTAATCCGTCAGAAGAACAATAGCTGCGAATCCGAAAGTGGTCCACAGGAATGCATAAAGGGGCAGGTATTGCCGATCTGTATAGGTCAGGAACATGGGGAAGAAGTGGAAGAACAGATTGACCAGCAGCTTGAATGGGTTACGCAGAGCCCAGTAGACACTGTTCCGGACAAGGTTCGGCAGCGTATCTGAAAAGGCAGCCATGGTGGGAAAGAGGTATATCAAAACGATGAAAAGGATAATTCCCAACGCATAGACTCCGTAACGAATGCTGCCGATGAACCCGCCTGCCTGCTGACAAATGCGGACATTGAACCAACCCAGCACAATCAGAACCAGAGCGAGCAGCCAGACAATTGTCGCCTGTTTGAAATTGCCGGTAAATCCCTTCCAAAATTGTTTGAAGGGATTGATGGCATCTTTGGAGCGAAGCATTTTGAACATAGTGTGATGCAGAGCGGCAAAAGCGGCGCCTGCCGTCACCACAGGCATGGAAAAAAGAACGAACAGGATATTCGCTGCGATCACGGTGCCAATGCGGGTCATGATGCGCCCGAACAGGCTTTCGTTGCTGATGAGACTGCCAATTAATTCATGCATAGCTGTTTATTTATCCAAAATAAATTCGAGAAATTTTCCGACTGCGTCGAGGCGGGGAGATTCGGAGGCGATGCCGAGGGCGGCGGATTCGGGGTAAATGCCGTATTTCGTTACCAGCAGACTGTCACTGATGTCGATACCGACTGGGACAGGATCCGTTTCTTCCGCGTCTTCCGGCGGTTGATACCAGATCAGCCGGTCCGCATATTTTTCCCGAAGCGCATCACATTCTTCAAAGTTCCAGTTCATCAGCCGTCCGCTCTGTCCAAGCGGGGCAAGCTGTGAAGGATCCATGGTGATGAGATCCAGTGTACCGGAATCAGTGAGTGCAACAAAGCTGTTGTAATATTCATTACCTCTTGCCTGATTACGGCTGTAGTCGAAGTACATATTGGTTGAAAACTCAATGCGCTTTTCTTTTGTATCCCAGCCAGTAAAAGCCGCAAAGTCATCATGAAGCCGGGACACACTGGCAGGGTTTACGGTAGAATTGGCAAAAGAGGCGTAAATCCAATATTCCGGCGTCCCGACGATCAGCCGGTGAACTGAAAAGACCGCAAACCAGACAATTCCGATAAAACCAAGGATAAAGATCCAATAATACTGCCAGATATATTTAAGCGCATTTTTCAAGCTCATCTCAGACAGTTTGGCGTGTTCTTCTTTCCACCATTCACTGAACGAAAACTTTTTCGGCACGTTTGCTTCCTCTTATCTCCCCGGTTATGGGACAGTCCCATCAAGGGACTGTCCCCGCTTTTTATCCTTTAAACCTCATTCTTCATTCGATGCAGGTGCATCTGCAGAGAGCGGTAATCTCCCATCATAGGCGGAAAGGTATAACCGGCATTCATCAGCGCGGCGCCGGAAATGATGTGTTCATCCTCATCGATCTCGTAAAGAGCATTCGGGTCCAGCCCCTTCAGGCGGATATGAAGCGGCGCCGGGTTCGGCTGAGGATCTGTCACGACAAGGTTTACAAGGCTTTTGGACCGGTCTTCGCTAACCATCTGCCAGGCGGTGTAGTGAAGTTTCTTTGTGATATCCGTCAGGCGGTAGTAAAGTCCCTGATGGATCAGTTCCTCATCCTGATGGTACTGTTCGATCTGGTCTTTGATCTCCCGTTTGTCTTCATCGGAGACTTTTTTGAGGTCCAGTTCATAACCGAAAGCGCCGGACATGGCCACCACACCGCGGGTATCGATGGGGACGATCCGTCCTGTCTGATGGTTCGGGGCTGCGGAGACATGGGAACCCATAGCACTCACCGGATAGCCATAGGAAGTCCCGCCCTGGATCAGCAAACGTTCAACCGCATCAGTATCATCGGAGCACCAGATCTGCGGTGTGTAGTACAGCAACCCGGCATCGAAGCGTCCGCCGCCTCCGGAGCAACCTTCAAACAAAACATCGGGAAATTCGGAAGTCAGACGATCCAGCAGATCATAAAAGCCCAGAACAAAACGGTGAACGACTTCTCCCTGCCGTTCCGGCGGCAGTGCATTGGAATAAATGTCACAAACCGAGCGGTTGAAATCCCATTTCACATAGGATATATTGTTTTCCCGCAGCAGCATGGAGAAACATCCGTACAGATAATCCCGGACATCCTGACGGGACATATCCAGCACAAGCTGGTTCCGTCCGAAATTCGGGGTACGGTTCGGGGAAGCAAATGCCCAGTCCGGATGGGTGCGGTAAAGGTCGGAATCTTCGTTGACCATTTCCGGCTCGATCCAGATGCCGAAATCCATACCCAGACCGTTGATCTTTTCGATCAGATGGGGCAGACCGTTCGGCAGTTTTTTGCGGTTCACAAACCAGTCGCCGAGCCCGGCATTGTCGTCATAACGGGCTCCGAACCAACCGTCATCCAGGACGAACAGATCCACACCCAGGGCTGAAGCTTCCTGCGCCAGTCCGTAAATGATGTCTTCATCGAGATTAAAGTAGGTCGCTTCCCAGTTATTGATCAGTACCGGGCGTTTCGCCAGATGGTATTTGCCGCGGCAGATATTTTGGCGGATAAACCGATGATAATTATGGCTCAGAGCAGTCAGGCCGTCCGCATGGGAGAGAATCACTTCCGGTGTATGGAAGCTTTCACCCGGCTGAAGGGTCCAGGAAAATGCGGTTTCACTGATGCCCATTACCACGCGTACGGCATTGATTTGATTCTGTTCCAGTTCGGCGCGGAAGCTTCCGGTATAAGCCAGCATCATGCCGTAGCAGTCTCCATGATCTTCCGTAGCGTCATGATCACAGACGATAATAAAGGGGTTATGTTGATGGGAAGACATACCGCGGTCAGATCCGACAGTGGTCAGGCAGTGGCCGACAGGCTGACGTTCCGGCTGGCGTTCCAGACAATGTTTTCCATGAAAATGGAGTAGGTCCCAATTGCCGTAGGGCAGATCCAGGCAAAGGGAGGCAGCTTTTTCCAGAGAAATCGGGGCATTGCCGTCATTGAAGAATTCCGTATAGCGGGTGATGATATCTTTTTTCTCGAAGACGCCGTAATATAGGCGGATCATCAGACCGGTGACATCATCCCGAAGGGTGACAACCAGTGTTTCGGCCTCATCTCCGTTTTCATAGGCTGCAGGGAGTTCCGGAATGGCATATTTTCCTTTGCGGATCTCGTGGGAAACATACTGAAAACGAGCGGCACGGCTGCCGTCTGAATTGATGACCGCCACACTGTTCAGCCGGTAGTCGCCCACCCCGAAAGAGGTAAACTCCTGCGGTATGATGTCCAGTGAAAAAGTGCGTTCTTTGCGGCATTCAACGGGATTCCCGGAAAAGGCATAGTCAAAATCATAATATTGATAAGACATATCCTGCATACCTGTTCGGCTTCCATAATACAAATGATGCAGAAAACCAAGATCATCGATCATCATCTGGTAACTGGTGTTGGCCGTGGCCAGGGTCAACAGTTTTTGCTGCTGATCAAATACAATGCTCATAAAAATTGCTCCTTCCCGCCCCGGTTCTGGAGCCGGTAATTTTTCGGGCTGACGCCAAATCTGCCCTTGAATATTTTCGAAAACGTCAATAGATTATCATAACCGATTCGCTGCGCAATGTCCTGAACTTGTGCATCTGTTTCCAGCAGCAGCTTGCAGGCATAATCCATTTTGCACTCCATCAGATATTCCTGTGGAGAAATTCCCATTTTAGTTTTGAATATTTTTGTCAGGTACGAGCGGTTGATCCCGATATTCCGGGCTACATCGGAAATTTTCACATTTGCAAAATTGCTTTGGATATAAATCACAGCCTTATCCACATAAGTGTCCGTATTGACGTCATTTTCGTGACGGGGATAAGGTTGTTTTTTCTCCTCGGAGTCAATCGCCAGAGAAAGAAATGCCAGCAGCTGTGAAAGCCGCTGGAGATCGTTGGCAAGCGTCATCTCCGGACGGTCGAGAACGTCTTTTACACATGTGTAAAACCGTCTGGGATCTTCATAACAATCCCGCCAGTTGGTTCCCGGCTTCAATCCGATGCTTTCGATATATTTTGATGCCTTATAACCGTCGAAGGTCATCCAGCAGTAGGTCCATGGATCTTTTTCATCAGCCCGATACCAGGTCTGCTCGCCGGGTTTTGTGACAAACATCTGTCCGCGGTGCAGCGGAAAGGAGGAGCCGTCAACATTCAGAATTCCTCTGCCGCCAAGAATCACATGCAGGTGATAACCTGTCCGGTTTTCACAGTGAAATTCATAGCCTGGAAGGCATCGCTCAACACCGCAGAAAGTGAGATAAATATCATCCGTCTGTTTTTCGTGATAAACCAGACAGCGATAGTAATTGGTTTCATATAAAGTGGATGTGGTTTTGATCGGCAGACGCATGATTCAAAATAAGAAATAAGAAATAAAGAATAAGAAATTGGGAAAAATCTTATTATTTAAGAAAGTCAAGTTCAAATTACGCATATCCGTTTAAATTCTTATTTCTTACTTCTAACTTTCTAAAATCCGCCGGATGTATTATTGAGACACTTCCGGCGGATAAAGATTCAACTAACAACAGATAACCGGCAACAGGCAGCCAAATTACAGCTTACCGCCGGAGGTTGCGATACCTTCCACAAATTGTTTCTGGAAGATAACGTAGATCACAATCATCGGGACAATTGCCAAAACAGCCGCAGCCATCATGGTCGGGTATTCAGAACCGTATTGCCCCTGCATCTTAGCCAGCCCTGCGGAAAGGGTGGTAGTTTCGATCTTCGGGCAGACGATCATCGGCCACATCAGATCCTTGAAGGCAAACAAGGCGGTGAAAATACCCAGGGACACCATAGAGGACCGGGTCAGCGGCATCATGATATTCAGGAAACGCTGGCCGATGTTACAGCCGTCAATAGCAGCCGCTTCTTCCAGGTCTTTCGGCAGTCCCTGATAACCGGTTTTCAACAGATAGGTACCAAATGCGGTCACCATACCCGGGAACACCAACCCCATCACAGTGTTCAGCCATCCTAATTTCGATGCCATCACATACTGAGGGATGATAAAGATCTGAGACGGGATCATCATCTGGATCAGGACCAGAGAGAAGAAGAAATTCTTTCCCGGGAAGTTCAATCGGCCGAACGCATAGCCTGCCATGGTAGCTGTCAGACAGGCAAAGACCACACGAAGGAAGATCATCAGCAAAGTATTCTTGTAAAGAATAACAAAATTATAGCTCTCCCAAACGGACGCGAAGTTTTCCCAGTGCCAGCCATTATTCGGAAAAATATAAAACGGGTCGACAGAAATCGCTTCCTGAGAAGTTTTCAGAGCAGTAAGGATCATCCACGCAAAGGGGACGATCATAATGAAAGCCATGATGAACAAAACAAGATACATGATGAACTTGTTGAGTCTGGCCTGTGCACGTGCGCTTTCCATAATTTTCAATCCTCCTTCTTAGTTGTAGAATACCATTTTCTTTTCCAGCTTCTGCATGAAGAAGGTAACGATCATGATAAAGGCAACGAGGACAATGACCACTGTAGCGCCATATCCTTTGTTATTCTGTGTGAATGCATATGTATAGAAAACATAAACAATGGACTGCACGCTCTTCAACGCGATGTTGGTCTTGTCCATCACCATGAACATCAGGTCGAAGATGGTCAGAGCACCGATGAGACGAGTCTGCACAATGAAGAAGGTCGTGGGGCTCAGAAGCGGAACTGTGATGTGGAAGAACTGTCGGATACCTGTCGCACCATCGATAGCTGCAGCTTCATAGTAGTCACCCGGAATTTCCTGCAGACCGGAGATAAACAGCACCATATTATAACCAATCACGGACCAGACACCGATGACGCCGACGGAAATCCAGGCTATCTTCGGGTCGGAGATCCAGGCTATATTGGTATGAAATACGTTATTCAGCAAACCGAACTGCTGGTTATAGAGCCATTTCCAGACCATGGCAACCGCTGCCGGAGCACAGACCATCGGCAGGAAGAAGATGGTGCGGAATGCGGACGTGCCTTTGAGCTTCTTGTTGAGGAATACCGCTAAAATCAGAGCGATCACTACACCGAAAGGAACCTCAATAATCGCGTATTTGATCGTATTCCACAATGATTGCCAGGTTTCACTTGCTGCAAGAACGGTTTTGTAATTATCAAACCAGACAAACTTTCCACCACGTCCGAAGGGATCGGATTTGAAGAAAGACTGCCAGACAGTATTGACGGCGGGATAAAAGTTCAGGACAATAAGACCGATCATGGTCGGGGCAATGAACGCCCAAGCCCATTTGGCTTCCGTTTTTTCCGCTGCCGTCATTTTTTTCAGGGAAGGTTCTTTCATGATCCTCCTTTATGAGTAATGGGACATTAGAGTCAATCAGGACGTTTCCTTTTTTTATCAACTATTGAGCCAAAAGGAAACGACCAGATTGACTCAATAAAGGTGGTTGGGGACAATAGTCCCCAACCACATCATAGGTTATAGATTAGTAACCCTGAGCAATGGCATCGCGGATGATGGCCGCAGCATTGTCACAGGCTTTTTCCATGATGGCAGGATCTTCAGGATTCTGCCAGGCATCCAGGAAGCCGCCGGCCTGCTGGATAGGATCTTCCCAGACGGTGGTCATCTTGGTGTACGGGCGCATGTAAAGGTTGAAATCTTCAGCAGCCAGGAAAGCGGAGATATCCATACCCGGGAAGGCGTTTGCGAAAGCTTCGGAAACACCGGGCATACCGGCCATGGTCACACCCAGTTCAGCCTGTTTGATCTGCTGTTCTTTTGCGCAGAGCCAGGAGATGAGGGAATAGGCAGCATCCGGGTTGGCAGTGTTGAAAGCAGCAGCCCAGCCCAGACCATTGTAGCAGGACCAGCGTTCGCCGTCATCAGCCTGACCATTGCCGTTGACATCAGCATACGGCAGCAGAGCCCAGAAGTAATCTTCATGATTTTCGGCAGTGTAGAAGTTGTTGATCATCCAGGAACCCTGTGAGATCATCGCGGTCTTGGCAGATTTGAACAGGTTTTCGGTACCGGTTTCGGCAACAACAGTCTGCGGAGCGCCGACGGTCAGGAGCTTGCGCATCATTTCCATACCGGCTTTTGCACCTTCGGAGTCGATAGCTGTGCTGTCATGAGTATCGGAAACAACATTTCCGCCGTAATCATAGATCAGGTTGTACCAGCCATCCTGATTGTTGGAAGTGTTCATTGCCATGCCATAAACGTTGCCTTCAGACTTTTCGGTGATCTGTTTGGCAGCTTCATACATATCTTCCCAGGTCCAGTTGTCGGTCGGATATTCCACACCGTACTGATCGAAGATGGCCTTGTTCCAAAGCAGGGCGATGGTGTCATGGTCTTTCGGAAGCGCAAAGACTTTGCCGTCAGAGTCGCGGGTGTACAGGTCAACAATACCCTGATAGTAGTCATCCAAATTGATGGCGTCATCAGCGGCGACATAATCAGTCAGATCCAGAAGCAGATCGTAGTCCATGTACATCTGGGCAGTGTTGGAGTGCATCCAGAAGACATCCGGCAGCGTACCGCCGGAAGCGCCGGCGGAAAGCAGGGTCCAATAGTTATCCCAGTCAATGACGTCAACCTTGACATCAATCCCGGAGGTGGCAGACCATTCATCGCAAATCTGCTGAATGCCGGCTCTCTGGTTGTTATCCCAGATATTGACAGTCAATGTTTCTGCAAAAGCTGCGCTGACGGTCAGGGCCAGCATCAGCATAACCAAAAGGGCAATACGTTTCATGTTACAAAAACTCCTTTTAGATATGATTCCCATCACTGAATGGGAATTATGAATTTACTGATCGTTTCCAATCAGTTTTTTCCCATACACAAAAATACCGGCATGGGACACAAATTATTTTTAAATTTACTACCACATAGAAAAATGTTGTATGGAATAATGTGGTGTATTGTTAGATAAATGTTGCTGTTCTTTTTTGAGCAACATTTGTGCCATATTTAATATGTGATAAAAGTGACATTAATTATGATATTTGGCACTAAACAAGATTATTATCTGTCTTATAGCACACATTTAATCATGGAAAGGCGACATTTTTCCATACCATTGCATTGATACTACCGATAAAATTGTAATACCGTGTAAATCCTAATTTACAATACACGGAAATACAAATGGCGTCAATTCACTCCACAATATGAAGGGCGCTCATCGAACAGGAGGTTTAATTACCGTGAGGCTCGCGGTGCGGCAGCGTGGAGACCTGTCGTAATGCGGAACGTTCCATTCAGCGGACGTCCGCGAGATGATCCCGCGTGGGCAGGATCATCAGAGTCAGTCTTATGTCCGAAGTTTTGATCAAAAACATGAAAAAGGTCTACGATAACAAAGTGACCGCCGTACATGATGTGAACCTTCACATCAAAGACAAGGAATTCATCGTCCTCGTAGGGCCCTCCGGCTGCGGAAAATCCACCACGCTGCGAATGGTCGCAGGGCTGGAAGACATTTCCGGCGGTGAACTCTATATTGATGGGAACCTGATGAACGATATCGCCCCGAAAGACCGCGATATCGCCATGGTCTTCCAGAACTACGCGCTTTATCCGCATATGTCCGTCCGTGACAACATGGCATTTGCTCTGAAGCTCAAGCGCACTCCGCAGGATCAAATCAACAAAAAAGTCCAGGAAGTTGCAGAGATTCTTGACATTACCCAGTATCTGGACCGCAAACCGAAGGCTCTTTCCGGCGGACAGCGCCAGCGTGTCGCCATCGGTCGTGCCATGGTCCGCGACCCGAAAGTCTTCCTGATGGATGAGCCGCTTTCCAACCTGGATGCCAAGCTCCGCAACCAGATGCGCGCGGAAATCATCAAACTGCGCAAGCGTATCAACACCACATTCATGTACGTTACTCATGACCAAACTGAGGCTATGACTCTCGGTGACCGCATCGTCATCATGAAAGATGGTTTCGTCAATCAGATCGGAACTCCGCAGGAGCTCTTTGACAAACCAGTAAATCTCTTCGTTGCCGGGTTCATCGGTATGCCGGTGATGAACTTCTTCGCCGACAGCAAACTGCTGCTGGAAAACGGCAAATACTATGCCCAAATCCAGGGCGTAAAGTTTGAACTGAGCGAATTCCAGCAGAAAGCGCTCAAGCAGAACGGTCAGAAACCCTGCGATATCGTTGCCGGTATCCGCCCTCAGTACATCACTGTCGGCAAAGGCGACCTCACCGCAACGGTGGAAGTTAGTGAACTGATGGGTACGGAATATAACATCCACGCCCGCAGCGGTAATGACGAAGTTGTGATGGTGATTCCGACCATGGGACTGACGACCGATGTCTCCATGGATGCAAAGGTGAACTTCACCACCATGCCGGAACTTATCCAACTGTTTGATAAGGAAACGCAGCGCAACCTGATTTGGTTCGATGAAGAATCCTTCAAAGCCAACGCGCCGGAGTGCAAACGATACTAAACCTGTAAAACATCTGAAATAAGATAGAAGAAAATACGGTGCAATTGATTTTGTGCCGTATTTTTGTTTTGCATATATTCAGGTATGATATAATCCGGTCATGGAAAAACAGACACCCTTTATTCGAAACGCAGGAAAGAAAGATGTTTCACGGATCGCCGAGATCCTTGTTTTTTCAAAACGGACCCACTACCGCCGGATCTTTCAGGATGATGACTACTCTTTCGGGAAGCTGCAGGTCCTTCCGGTGGCTCAGGATCTTTTGACAAATCCGGGAAAGATCAAAAATTATTGGGTCTATGACGATGGTTTTGTAAAGGGTTTGCTCCATTTGGAAGAAGATGAGATCGCGGAGCTCTATGTCGATCCCTTTTTTGAACACCGGGGGATCGGTTCAGCACTGATGGATTTTGCGTTTTCAAAAATTCTGAACCCACGGCTCTGGGTTCTGGAAGGCAATGACCAGGCAATACGCTTCTATCAAAAGCATGGTTTCTGTTTCACCGGAGAGCGTCAATTTGTGCCCGGTACCGATAAATATCAAGCCCGAATGCGCTTTTGCAATCTCCGGGAAGATGTTCTGGAAAAAATCGTGCGAGTTTCAATCGACCGTCCGTTGGGCAGCACACACCCGAAATATCCTGATCTTGTTTATCCGCTCAACTATGGATATATCGAAGGAATACCCGGAGGCGACGGTGAACCTCAGGATGCCTATATTCTTGGCATTGACAAACCAATTTCGGAAATGATCGGTGCTGTTATTGCAGTCATCCACAGGCACGATGATTCTGAAGACAAGTGGGTTGTCGCACCATCCGGAACTCATTTTTCCACCGCTGAGATCCAAAAACAGACTGCCTTCCAGGAAAAATATTTCAACACTTCTGTCACGGTTGTACCTTCAGGAAATAACTGATTAAATAAAAACACCGGAACTAATCCGGCATTTTTCTGGCGGAGAGAGAGGGATTCGAACCCTCGTTACCTTGCGGTAAACGCGCTCTCCAGGCGCGCGCGTTAGGCCAGACTACGCTATCTCTCCGTAACTTTCGATGGAGGATTATACACCATAAATTCAAAAAAATGCAACCGAATGACAAAAATAATGAGTTTTTTCTTTTTTCGGTTTGATTTTCCTCAAAAATGAAACTTTTTCCAATATTGTCCTGTATAATTATTATGAGTAAGTATGTGTATTTTTGTGAAAAATAAGGATAATTTATAAAAATAAGGAAGAACATGATACGAACAGGAACGATCTCAAGATATATCAGGACAATGCCTGCTGCCTTAATGAACATAAACAAAAACCTCAATCCGGAGATACCGGAAAAAACAACGGAAAAGGAACCGGCAGCAAGCAGGACCGGCAAAGAAGGTCAGAATATCTCAGCCAATGCGCTGGTGATGCCGATCGTTGTCGTTTTGGCAATTCTTCATGTGCTGATCGTCATATTGATTTTGGGTATTAATAGCTCCAGCAGCGTCCTGTCCTCCACCATGAAGGATGCGGGACTTTATACGCAGGAAGCCACATCGATTCTTTCCGGCTCCAGTCTGCTTTCAGAAACAGCCAGCAATTTTGTGCTGATGCCCCTCACGGAAACAGGTGAGGTCAACGTCAGCCCGTTAGCAGCCTATGCACAGGAGCTGGTGCAGGACCGCCGGGGTGATCAGGTTTTGGCCCGTTTCAGAAACTACGGTGTCAGTCAGGAAGTCTATAACATGCTGGAAGCAGCCGCGGATAATGCCAATTTTATGCTGGACGCTCAGCTTCACGCGATTTCACTGGTAAGCAGCATTTACCCGCTGCCGGATATCGCTCCTCTGAACTTCATTCCGCATGTTGAATTGACGGAAGAAGAGATGAACATGACGGACCAGCAAAAGCTGTCCGCAGCCCGGACGATGATTCTCGGTTCGGTATATGCACTCAACAAACAGTCCGTTTCCCAAAATGTGAATGCGGCTGTCGGGTTGATCCAGGGAAGCTCCGCGGCAAGGGCCGCAGCAGCATCCGAAAAAGTCGCGAAAATGCGTACCTCTCTCTGGACCGTCACACTTGCTATCATTGTGATCCTCATCATCACCTTCACAATGCTTTACTCAAAAATCCTTATCCCGCTGAAAAAGTTCACAGAACAGATCCCGACCGGTGATTTTCTGGACGAGAATAAGGGATTCCTGGAAGTGAACATGCTCGCTTCCGCCTATAACGATGTACTGAAACGGCGCAATTCACTGGACAACATCCTGCGCTCCGCGGCAGAAACCGATGCGCTGACGAACCTCCCAAACCGTTACAGCTTTGAGCAGTATATGCTGGAATCTGCGGATAATAACAATAATATGCCCATAGCCGTATTTCTCTTTGACGTCAATTACCTCAAACGGACCAACGACACTTTGGGACACCTTGCGGGGGATCAGCTGATCTGCAGAGCGGCAGAATGCATCTCCAACTGTTTCGGGGAAAAGTGTTTCCGCTTCGGCGGTGATGAATTCGCCGCAATCGTGGAAGACTGCACACCGCAATCGATCAATGAGATGGTCTATGAATTCCGACAGTCTGAAAAAGAGCATGACGTGAGTATATCTTTCGGCTATGCCTACACCGACCAGATTGGCTCCATAAGCGTAAAGGAACTGCTGGATGAGGCAGACCGGAAGATGTACACAGAAAAGCGGAAAGCGCACAGAGAAGAACAGGCAGTAAGTAGTAGATAGTAAGTAGTAGATAGTAAGTAGTAAGTAGTAAGTAGTAGATAGTAAGTAAGATAGTAGATAGTAGGTAGTAGGTAGTAGATAATAGGTAGTAGGTAGTAGATAATAGGTTATAAAAA
>JAFRIR010000129.1 GCA_017432685.1 Flexilinea sp.
TGCCCGGTTTGTCGCGCGCTGTGAAAAACTTCGGGCGTGACCGAAAGTTGTCGCTTTACCGCATGCTTCACATTTTGCCATTTTGTCAATTCCTTTCGTACCTTTGGTCAGCATTGTTTCAGCTGCAAAATTATTTCTCTTAGAGTTTGCCGGTTTCCCAACCAACAAAAAAGTATTCTACCACATTTTTTTAATCTAACAGCAAATTCCGCCATTTTCGTTAATATTTTGTGATATACACCTTCAATTATCAATTGTCAGCGGGTATGAATTATACACGATTTTGGGATTATACTTAAGGGCACCTTTAAAAACTCATGAGCGGGGGTATGGGGGCTGCATAGCCCCCGAAAACCATGGCGCGGGAAGGTTATTTCCCAAGTAAAAATCAATTAGAATCCCGCGCCATAACGATTGAACTGTGAATGTGGATATAAGTTTAAGAGTTTTTAGAGGTTCCTTTAACGCGGATATGATAGGAGCGAAAAATGACACAGCATTGGGATGAAAAAATAAAAACAACAATGGCTATTGCCGCTGCAGGAACCGGGTTTATGGCAGCTGCCGGGAATATTTTATATGATTACATTATCAACCGCAATCAAAGCTATATGTTCGGGCCGCTGAAGAAATACAAAGAATCCGTCAAAGTCGGTGAATTTCTGCGTATGGACATCTCGGAAGAGACCATGGAATGGGCTGAAAAGACGACCATCTCCCAGAGGCAAACCCATGCATACGACGGGACGAACCTTAACGCCTACTGTTTTGAACAACCGAAACCGGCACAGCGCTGGATCATCGCCGTTCACGGCTACGGACAGTCAGCATCTGCCATGTTCCCGTTCGTGAAACCGTTTTATGAAACCGGATATAACGTGCTCATTCCGGAATGCCGCGGCTGTGGACGCTCGGGAGGGAACTATTACGGCCTCGGCTGGGCAGACCGGATGGACATCGTCAAATGGTGCCGCCTGATCAGCGCCGACCACCCCAGGGCAGAAATCGTCCTTTTTGGACTCTCCACCGGTGCGGATGCCGTCCTGATGGCCTCCGGGGAAGATAATCTGCCCTCAAATGTCCGCTGTGTCATTGCGGACAGTGCATACTCCCGCCTGACAGATTTGAGCAATTACATATTGAAGAAGCGCAGCCTGCCCTCAGGACTGCTCACTTTCTCCGTCAGCATGATTACCTGGCTCCGTGCAGGCTATTCCTTCATGCAAGCCTCCGCTGTCAACCAGGTGGCTAAAAGCCATACACCGACACTTTTTATCCATGGCGGTGAAGATGAACTGTTCCCGGTTGAGATGTGTTATGAACTTTATGAAGCCGCAGACTGCACCAAAGACATCATGATCGTTGAACAGGCTGCTCATGGATACGCAATGTTTGCAGACTATGAAAAATATTGGGAACGTGTACGGCAATTCGTCACAACATGCCTGCCGGCCGAAAAAGAAGATACCTCTTATATGTCCAAAATCAGGAACCGCTTCCGCAGAAGCAATTAGCAGACTTTATCAAAAAAACAGTGTCTTTTACGACACTGTTTTTTGAAAGGTAAACAATAAAACGAGGTAACAGTTCAGAACCTGGCGACGCATCACGAGATACAGCCCTGCTGTGCGGGATTCGCCGCAACATCAGAGCAGTCTCCGTGTGCTCCGTTCTGAATAGATACACGAGAATCAATAGATCTCACAGCTTTTGCTGCCGGCAGCTTTTGCTTTTTCAAGAGCAGTTTGCGCATCCGTATAAAGATTTCCCTGCGGATTCACCCTGTCTGAAAATGCAGCTCCGAGGCTGACAGAAATCCCGGGAATATCACCCTGCGGATCACGAAGCATTTTGTTGATCTGCAGGAATTTTGTCATCACCAACTGATGCATGGAATCATTGACCCGCGTCATGATCACAACAAACAAATCTTTCTCCAAACGGCATATCAAATCTACCGAACGGAAATTTGCTTTCAGCACAGAAGAAACGCGCTGCAGAATCCGGTCACAGATTTCCTGTCCATAAATATCCTTTATTTTTCTGAACCGGTCGACGTCAAAAAGCAGGATTGCGATATGCTGCTGGTCAACAGAACGAATCAGGAGATCATATGCATTTCGGTTGAATAAACCTGTCACCGGATCATGAGCAGCTTCATAGATAAGCTGAGCCCGTGCTTTCTGACTGTTTTCGAGAAATTCATTATATGTCTGCGAAACGAAGCGCATTTCCTGTGCACCGACCGGCTTGACTCTTTTCTGGTTCCGCATTCCCTCAACCAGATCTGCCAACGGTTTCTGGACCTGAGTGCTCTCCAGGAATACCAGCACCAGGACGGTTACAAGCAATACCGTGGTTAAAACAGACTGGAAACGCAGCTGAGAGAACATTCGCTCGGATGTTCTCTCAACATCCTGTTTTGACTTCTGCAGCAGCTCCTCCGTACAGCGGCCAACATTCGTTTTAATTTTATCCTTGTAATCCATATAAACATCATCGAAAACAAGGGCTATTGCCTGATCGCGCTGTGCTTCCGGAGAAAGAGCTTTATATGCATCATTGAGTTCTGCAGCAGCGAGCTCAACTGGAAGCTCTTCCCGGGTGTAACCAGCCGATTCAAGCCATAAACGCATTGCTGATAGCTCGCGTTCTGCCAACTCATTTGAATAATCCAAAGCCAAAGCGAGACTGGAATAGGCACTGTTCTCGCTGCTTTCAAGTAATTGTTCGACTTCTGAGAGCGCCTGTTCCCGTCGTTTCGTCACGTTAATTTCCTCAAAGTAATTCTCCATCGCACGGAGATCACCGTTGATCACAAAACTTCGTACCTGGTAGGTCAGGTAATCGGATACTGTTTCCATCAAAAATGCAGCTTGCTGGGCATTCGAATAACGATTGGATGCTTCCACAGATGCCTGGTAACTCCGGTTCACATTTCCATCTGCGATGTAAAGGGAAACGGCAACAATCACCGCAAGCGCTGCCAGAACAAAATTGACGGCCCGCATCGGGATACCGCCGATCTTCTTCTCGGTTAAAGCATCAGCGACTTCAGCGCTCTTCACTTTCTCCTCATCAGAACGCCGCATCGCGATGAGCTCTTCATCATGCTTTGCTTTTTCTCTTGCAATCTCTGCTTGACGGATGGATTCCATTTCAGCTTTGGCTTTTTTCCCTTCCAAAAGGAATGTCTCAAACAAATCAGCAGGCAGCGGTTTGGAAAAATAGAAGCCCTGAACGATATCACATCCCATCAGGCGAAGCGCCTTGTACTGATCCTCCGTTTCGACACCTTCCGCAATCGTGGGAACATTCAAATATTCAGCAATGTCGATAATGATCTCAAGCATTTTGGTACTGCCGCCTTCTTTAAACGCGTCACGAATAAACCCCATATCCAGCTTGATGGCATCGATCGGTAATTTGGAGATCATGTTCAGAGAAGAATACCCCGTGCCAAAATCATCCATCTCGATCCGGAAACCATAACCACGCAGTTTATTGACCGTCTCGATGATTTTGGAGGAGTTTTCCGTATAAGCTGATTCAGTCACTTCCAGCAGCATGTCATTTGGCTGCAAACCGTTCGCTTCAACAATTTTGAGAAGTACCTCGATAATATCCTCTTCATAAAGGTCAACCCGGGATACGTTCACAGAAACAGGAACCGCATAATCCAGCCGGTCTTTCCATTCCCGTATCTGACGGGCCGTCTCCTGCCAGACAAAATGATCCAGCTGCTGGATCAAACCGTTGCTTTCAAAAAGCGGAATGAACTTTGCCGGACTGATCATACCCAGTTCCGGATGATCCCATCGGATAAGCGCTTCCGCACTTGTCAGAACCGGTTTATCAGGACTGATATCATATTTCGGCTGGAAATAGACCTGAAATTGTTTTTCCTCAAGTGCAGCGTGAAAGTCTTCGATCAACTGTTCAGCAAATAGTTCCCGGTCATTCAATTTCTCATCATAATAGCCGATCGTCTTCGTAAAACTGCCATGAACTGTATCTGCGGCTATCTTTGCACGGTCAAAACGCCGCTCCACATCAATATCTTTATCAACATTTTCATAGACGCCCATCCGCACATGGACCCGGCTGTTGTTCCCGCTTTCATCCCCCAGCTCAACAGAAACAAGATGGAGTATATCCTCATAATTGCTGCGGTGAGGGCAATAAATCAAAAACGTATCAGCTTCTTTACGGCTGACAATACCGCCGGATTTGAGGATCGACTCACGGACTTTTTCAGCGATTCGCCTGAGCAAATCATCGCAGAAGGATTTTCCATACCGTTCATTCAGGATATGAAAATGGTTGATATCCACCACAATAGCATCCATTGCGGTGTCTTTATGCTGAACATCAAACTGTTCGGAATAACGGAAAAAATATTCCTTCGCAT
The DNA here is from genome assembly GCA_017432685.1 of Flexilinea sp. Taxonomy (GTDB): domain Bacteria; phylum Chloroflexota; class Anaerolineae; order Anaerolineales; family Anaerolineaceae; genus Flexilinea. The sequence goes on from JAFRIR010000129.1 coordinate 4,412, forward strand.
ACAAACCGGTCAGTGCATCGCGTTCTGTACTCCGGATGATCTGACGGTCTTCAAATAATTCGATTGTGCGCTGTATCCGCGCAAGAATGACATCAGGTTGAGGATAGGGTTTCGGGATAAAGTCTATCACGCCGAGTTTCAGACATTCAACTTCCGATTTTTGATCAGCAGTCAGAACGATCACGGGAATGCGGGAGAATTCCGCATCCTCTCTGATTTGTTTGAGAACCTCCTGTCCGTTCATTTCAGGCATCAGAAGGTCCAAAAGAATCAGGGAAATGGTACCATGTCGGCTGCGGATTACCCGCATTGCTTCCGCACCGTTTTCGGCATAAAGCACATCATAATTCTGCCCGAGAACAGCTCCAAGGATCTCACGGTTGGTCAGGTCATCTTCAACGACCAGAACTGTTTTGGTCCCCTGAAGAGAATCAAATTCATTCGTCAAAACGTCCGCTGCTTTTATATCCGTTTCCATGCCGACTCATTGCCCCGTATAAAAATCGTAAAATCAACCGATATTAATTCTAACACGATTCACAGTTCATCGCAAAACCAAAAATGTTTGCGGACCAACACTCAACTTTCCGTCTTTCAAACTACCGCTGCCAATGCTGAAGATCACAGAACGGTTTTCTTCATTCAGGTCGATCGAAACCTCCTCCCCGTTCGGGTTGACAGCCAGAAGGAGCTTACCGCGGCGATAAACAAAAGGCTTGCCCGGTTCCGAACAGACCACACTGAATTCCGCATCAGCCTGAAGATCCTCTTCCTGATGACGCAGCGCCAGAACTGCCTTCACCGTATTCAGAAGAGAATCAGCATCGGCAGCCTGCTCTGCCACAGTCGGGGCATCCTCGGCAGGATCAACCGGGAGATAAATCTCTTCCTGAGCAGCAGTTGAGAAACCAAGATTCTTTTCCCGGCTCCACTGCATCGGGGTACGGGATCCGGTACGGGTATATCCTCCCTCTTTCGTCGGCACATTCAGGAAACGCATTCCAATCTCATCACCGTAATACAGAAACGGGACCCCCGGCATGGTAAAGATAAAGGCAAAAGCCAGTTTCAATTCTGATGGATCCAGGCCATACCGCGGACGGGTCGTGTCATGATTACAGGTCAACAGGGAAATATAACCCAGGCTTTTCGTGTCTTCATACCAGTCCAGATATTGGCCCAAAAAGCGGTTGATGTTCCCACCGGAATCCTTTTTGAAATAACTTGCGTTATGTTTTTCATCATAATAATAATCACGCATCAGTGTGCAATAACCGTTCACACCGCCGTAATTCAGGTAGAAATCCATATCAAACCCGGCACGCAGCGCCAGTTTCGGGTCAGACCATTCCGAAACCATGACAGCATCCGGAAACTCCAGGTCCAACATCCGGCGCACATCCCGCCAGATCAAACTGGTACCGGTCTTTTTCTCGTCATCTCCTTTGACCAGCGAATTTGCCATATCTACACGAAATCCATCGCAGCCATGAGAAAGCCAGAAACGCATCACGTCTTTCATCGCTTCCCGGGTTTTGAGCGGTTCCGGATGATTCATCGAAAACTGCCAGGATTGATTGGGATGCAGAAAGCCATAATTCAGCGCCGGTTGGCATTTAAAGAAATTCAACACGTAACAGGCATTCCGCTCTGACTCTCCGCCGATATAGGGCATGCCGGCCGCACCGTGAAGCCAGAAGTCGGTCCAGATATAGCGGTCACTGTACTCATTCCGCTCCTCCTTCTGGCTTTCCCGAAACCATTGATGTTCTTCCGACGTGTGTCCCGGGACGAGGTCAAGCAGAACATGGATGCCCTTTTCATGTGCTGTTTCAAAAAGCTGATAAAGATCCTCATTCGTTCCGTAACGCGTTGCAACCTTTTTGTAATCGCGGACGTCATAACCCGCATCCTTGAAGGGAGAATCAAAACAGGGGTTGATCCACAAGGCGTTGCAGCCCAAATCTTTGATATAATCCAGCTTTGAGATGATCCCCTGAATATCGCCAATCCCGTCACCGTTTGAATCACAGAAGGATTGCGGATAAATTTCATAAAACACAGCGTCTTTCAACCATTTAGCGCCCATAATTCAGCCTCCGGAAAGTATAGATTTACTTTATAATCATAATTCAATAAACCGGAAGAGAAGGCTCAAAAGAAAACCCATGGTTACATTTTTATGGTCTGAATCCGGATTCATCAATTTCTCATGAAAATCAGGATGCTAACCCCTAAATCCTGAATCCTGAATCCATTTTTCAAACTTTCTAATCTTTTTCTAACCTTTTTAAAACATCCTCCTCATCTTGATAAAGTAAGATAGATAGAGTAAGATAGAGAAAGGAGCAAAAATGGATCGCTTTGAACTTGTGGAAAAATTGGTAAAAAGCACCGGGGTCGGTTATGAAGACGCAAAAGCGGCACTGGAGGCCTGCGGATGGGACCTGCTGGATGCAGCTGTCTGGTTGGAAAAAAACGGAAAGATCGAAAACAAGAGCAATCATTTTACTACCAACCCGGAACAGCAACAGGAACAGCAAAAACAGCAGGAAGAAGAACGCATGAAAGAAGAACGGCGCAGAACCTCAACAGGTTCGTCAAACCGTACCTCTTCCTCCGGGAACCGGATCTTCCAAACCATTCTCACCAAAGCCCGACAGATCATCACAGACAACGAACTTGTGATCTGCAAAAACAGTGGTGAGATCTTCCTGGAGATCCCAATCTGGCTGGCAGTGGTCCTGCTGGTCGTCGCCTTCTGGCCATCTCTGATCGTGCTGGTACTGGTGTTTATCCTCGGGTTCCGTTTCCGCCTTCACGGTCCGGATCTTGGATCGGAAAAAGTAAACAGGATCCTCAGCCGGGCTGAAAACGCCGCGGGAGACTTCATCGACCGCATGAAAAACCCACGCAGCAGTCAAAATAATGGCTACTATGACGCCACAAAAAATCCTGCGGGAAACAATAAAGATGATGTGATCGATTACAGAGAACCACATCAAAAGGAGTAATTGAACGATATGTCCGGTAAAGTCCTGATTATCGAAGATGAAGAAAAAATCGCCCGCTTTATTGAATTGGAGCTTATACACGAAGGATATGAAGTTGAGAAATGCACGGATGGGCGGGAAGGTCTGACTATGGCAGAAAGCGGTAATTACAACGTGATTTTGCTGGACATCATGCTGCCAGGATTGAATGGATTAGAAGTTTTGCGCCGTCTGCGCAAAACTTCTTCCGTTCCGGTCATCATGCTCACCGCCCGTGACGCGGTCATGGACAAGGTCTCCGGGTTGGACCTGGGCGCCGATGACTACATCACCAAACCGTTTGCAATTGAAGAGCTCCTGGCCCGCATCCGCCTTGTACTGCGTCATAACGGAGCAGGCGCAGCGACTCAATCAGATGAACTGACTCATGGTGATTTGTCACTTTCCGTCAGCCGCCATGAGGTACATTACGGAGAAAACCTGATAGACCTCACCGCCCGTGAATTCACCCTGCTGCAGACATTGCTTGAAAACAAAAACATCGTCCTCTCGCGAAGTACCCTGCTGGAACGTGTATGGGGCTACGACTACATGGGCGAGACCAATGTCGTGGATGTTTACATCCGCTACCTGCGCTCCAAGCTGGATGATGTATATGGCGTGCACATCATTCAGACGGTCCGTGGTGTCGGCTACGTGATAAAGGATTGATCTTTCTATGGCAAAGAAGAAGAAAACTGCCGTACGGACCGGAGCCCTTGCCTGGAAGGTAAACCTTTCCGGGACCGTTTCTCTCTTTATCCTCTTCCTTGCCCTGAACATTTTTCTCATTTTGTTTGATATCAGAGACGGCCTTATCCCGACTTTTGGAACAAACTTCTTTGATTCTGTATTTTTAACGATCAAACACATTTTAACCATGACAAAATATACCCTTCTCCTGCGGGGAGAAGGGCTGATTTTGCTGATGAAGCTATCCCTTGGCACGATCTCGATCCGCAGGACACTCAAACCAATCGATGAGCTCACCAATGTTGCGCTGCAGCTCGGTTCTGAAAACAATGACTTCGATGAAGAAAAATTCCTGAGGCTGGAATCTGCCATCGACGAAATCAGTCCAATGGCGGAAAACGCCCGATTGCGGACCGGCGATCAACAGTTTGCAGGGCTGGAGCTTGCCGTCAATAACCTGATCGAACGAATGAGAGATTCCTACCGGCAGCAGACACGCTTCGTTTCAGACGCCTCACATGAGCTGCGAACGCCGATCGCAGTCATCAAAGGCTATGCGGATATGTTGGACCGTTGGGGGAAAACTGACGAAAAAGTGCTTACGGAATCTATTGAAGCCATCAAAACAGAATCCGAACACATGAATTATCTGGTGGAACAGCTGCTCTTCCTTGCCCGCGGGGACAACGGAAAGACAAAGATGGCTTTTGCGGAATTTGACCTGGCCCGGATGATCCACGAAGTTTACGAAGAGTATGTGATGATCGACAGCGATCATGTTTACCGCTGCAAAGCCGGAGAACCCGTACCTGTATACGGAGATATTTCCATGCTTAAACAAACCGCAAGGATCCTGCTGGATAACGCCAAAAAGTACACTCCGGAAGGCGGAGAGATCCGCATCAGTGCAGAGCTTATCAACGGGACTCCGACCTTCACCATCCAGGATACGGGGATTGGTATTGATTCCGAATCTCTGCCACACATCTTCGACCGTTTCTACCGTGCGGACAGCTCCCGTTCCAGAGGCACCGGCGGAACAGGTCTTGGACTGGCAATTGCCCGCTGGATCGTGGGGAAGCACAATGGGCGCTTTGATGTGCTGACACGGGAAGACATCGGCACCCGGATAACGGTTTACCTGCCAAGAAGTCAGAAGATCGAGGCATTGCCTGCAATTTAGGTATCAGGTATCAGGTATCAGGTTTCAGGTGTCAGGTTTTCGAAGACCGGACAAACCCTTATTTGGATCAGCTCAGCTGAACGTGTCCTGCGTTGTCATGGACAAATGTCATTCAGGGAAATGTTAATTATCAAGAAAAGAACATGATTTTTGTTATTTGTCTTTTCCATCCAAATCATTATAATAAATAGCACAAAGGGTGAGACAACATTCAACAAATATAGTCTCACTACTCGAGAAAAGTGTAGTCTTTTCCAACCATCGGAACGGTCAGTCCTGTCAGTATGAAGGTCCTGATCATGGATATTAATACTTGTATCGGCATTGATAAGATCGTTCTTATCTGCAGTTTGGAAAGCAGTCCCGAACCAGAACCACACGGGTACTGTTTTTGAGTTTCAATCACTCTTTGTTTTGAGGGAAGATGCAGTACCTGATCTTCCCTCCTTATTTTTCAAAAAATATAATGTAAAAAGTACAAAGGAAGCACAGAAAAAAGATTCTTATTTCGTATTTCTTATTTCTTATTTCTTATTTTCCTTAATTTCCCAGCTCATAGACCCGGTCGACGTAAAGGTTGGCCAGTTCGCACTTTCCGGTTAAAAATCGCCTTACATTCTCCCAGGTAATCGGCTGGCTGTATGCAGCGACCTGGTTCATCGCATTGTACAGACAGCCTGATCCGGAATAATAGTTCGCAACCGTAAACTTCCACATATCTTCATAAGTTGAAACCGCAGCCGGAGAATCCCCCATGACATTGGTCACGATCTGGTTCACCTGGTAAACACTGCCCCGGATCGCCGCGGCCAGTACCTCGATTTCTTCATCTGAACCAACTTTTGAAATCACCACACCACGAAGCACGATTTGCTCCGATTCGTCCAAATTTGAAAAACCACCCATGCATTTTTCCTGGTCATGAGGATAAGTGTTCATGCACACATTCAGAAAATAAGGGGCATTCCAACGCAGCAGCATATCAGCGCCGCCTTCCGTCAGCATACCAAGCCCGTATTCGAAGGGTGTTTCCGAATAAGGCCAGAACTGTGATTCCTGCGCGATCAGCCCTTTGACGATGCGGGGCGGAACCTTCTGTTTGGCGGAATAATTGTAAATCAGCTCGTCATACTGGTTCTGCATATCAAAGACCATCTTGGCAGTCACCTGTTCACCGCAGCCGTTCGGGGTCCCATCCAGGTTCAAACCGTAATTGTCACAAAAGGATGCGTCCACCTTACCTGTCCGAATCAGTTTTGCTCCCAGAAGCTGAAGTTTGTGTTTTGTCACCAGATAATCCACTGTAGGCACCTTTTCAAGCACAGCAGGTGTTTCCTGCGACAGTGAAGGGAAAGCATACCAGACATCGGAACCGTAATAAGCGGAATCCGGAAAAGCATCCCCGATCACATCATAAAAGTAAGCTGATGAACTGTTTTGCGCAGGAACAGCACGGAACTTCAGCCAGAAATGATCGCTTTGATTGGCGCCTGAATCCATCGCCCAGTACTCGAACCATACGCCGGCAGAATCAGTGGCAGGCAGCCGCATCTGGCAGGCGTTGCCGTTGCAGGCAGCCTCATATGTCCCGATACGGATGTGAACAGACGAAATGATGCTGTCGTTGTTGTCCGGACCGTGCGCAATGAGCAGGATCTCCGGTTTTTGATCACATAACTGCCCCGGCTGGCAATTCACATTGGAAACATCAAAACGAATCTGCCGCAGGTTCTGTGCCTGATAGTCGATCAGGTTCGTACTGATCGGATCCTCTTTCGGTTTCTGCCCGACCCTGCGCAGGAACAAACCGGTACAGGACACTGCGGAGGGATCCTGACCGTAATGCCGGTTGCAGACCGGGGTCGTCAGCCAGGCCTGATAAAGCACATCCCCGCACGCTCGCTGGATCTCATCATTGTTTGGAGTCCGGTCCTCATCCATGATGATCGTGCAGGCAGTGTCATAGCTCTCCCAATAGGCAAGCTGCCAGATGGTCTGCATATCCTGCTGGGCACTGACAGGGAAGCGAATTAAAAGCAAACAGAGTATACTCCACCATATTTTGCAAAGTATACTTTTCGGTGAAAAAAGGAGACATAATGTCTCCTTACTCAGTTGTGCAAAGGGTACAGCACGTTTACCTGGCACAATAAATTACAAGGTTTGCTCCCCATTCCAAATTTGTCCGAATCTCCTCTCTGTGAAGCAGTTCTTCATTCAATTCGCCTCTCCACGGAGCTGTCAGCGGATCATTGCACAATATACATTTGTTTCCGCAGAACAATCGCTTTGCGGAAATCTGTTCCGGCGGAATACGGAAGAAAAACGGTTCATGGAAGAAACCGGCTTTTTCCGGATCGGCTGGAACGACCTTGAAGGCATCGGCAAGGGCTTTCAGCGTCTTTGCTCCATTTGTATCAAGACCTTCCATCAGGATACCCTTCCCGTTATTATAATAGTTTTTCAAAATCGCGGTCTGTGTTGCTGACGGCTCAAAGGTTTCAGCCGCACCAATATAAACCATGTCATAATTGTTGATCCGATCATCAATATCCGGCAGCATATCAACAATGAGCTTCACATGCATCAGCTGTTCCATCTCACGAATCAAAACGCGCCAACTGGCATAAACCTGGTGGTTATCGGACGGATAAGTGATCACCGCTGCCCGGATCTGCCCCCTGATATCAGCCTGCCCTTCACGATAGCGAAGGTCAAGTTCATCAGCTTTAGGCTGATAAGGATCTTTGGCATCATGGATGGCAGCGCCTTTCGCTGAAATCGTCACCCGTGCCAGCTCCACAACCGGCTGTTTCGGAAGAGACTGCCGTGCGGCAATGATATATTCATGCTGCATGAACTTTACTTTCGTCTCGGTGATTTCCTTTTCATGCTCCGCAAAGCCCAGCAAAAGCATATAACTGCCGGCGCCTTCATCACCGAAGTCGTAGGCAATGGTCTGGTCTACCACGATCACACGCCCCATCTCATCGATAGCGGCGCCGGGTGTAATAAACACATAATGGTCAGCCGGATCATTGGCATGGATCTCAAGACCGCAGATGATCCCCGGCCCATGCATGGAAAGGATATGGGCCCTCATTTCATCCCGATGCTCATTATGGGCAATTTCCCAAACATCGGCTGTAACGGACATCCCATCATAAGCTTTCAGGCTGCGTTTCGGAAAATATTTAATTTTTGCTGAATCGTTCATTTTTACTCCTCATCTGCTATGCAGGATGTTATTCGTATTTGCAGGAAAGTGAAAAAACCGTATGAGCCGGTACGATTTCCCGGATAAACGACTTGATTTTCCTTGAATATTTTTGTTTGGTGAACCCGGTTCGTTCCAATTCAGAAGAAGGCACCGTCATTGAAACAAGAACCGTATTGGGTTTATTATCCATTCCGAGCGCGAGACCGTCACCGATCCCCATCTGCCCTCCCAGCACCATGTTGTGAGCCTTCCGCTCGCTTACCTCCACATGACCACCGGAATACATTTCGAGAAAGAACCGTAAAGATTCGGCAGTTCCCCGGGTACGGGAAAAGGGAATTGCATTTTTGATCAGGTCGCGGACCCTTTCCCGCGGGAAAGTTTCATCGATCTGCATCCCGACCCATGAAGCAAGCCAGTCAAGGAACACATCCGGCGTCAGGTCAGGGTCATAATAGCTTTCTCCCATCGAAATCTGCTGGCTGATCGGTTTCCAAAAGCTCTCAAACATCATCAGGAAGCGGTTCATGAAATCATCATAGCTGTAAATTTCCGGAAGATAACTCAGATATGCAGCGTCTGCCTTCACGGTAAGCTCAACAGACCGGGAACCGCGCGGTTCAACAAAGAAATCACCATCGAAATCCGGGACATCCGCGGCCATCCAGGCACAAAAACTCAAATAATGGTTCATCCGGATGGAATTCAGCCGTACACCGATGTGCAGCTCGGAAGATTGTCCCGGTTCCATATATTTCGACAACTGAACAGCAAGCAGTTTCCCGTCAAAATCATGCGTATAAACGGTCAGATAGTTGTCATCGACACCATCCATATGCACTGCTTCAACTTCTGTCTTATGCGGCAGATGGATGCACAAAATTGTCCGCATCGGGTTTTCCAGTCTCACCCGAACGATCAATTCTACGCTCTCCATCGGATAACACACATATCGATCCAGAGCAAGCTCAAAAGAATAACGGTCTCTCCCGCCAAAAGCCATAGGACTCATGACGCCACTCCGTTCACATAATCTTCCATCGAGGTCACGGTGATCTCATGGCGCAGAGAACAAACCAGACCGTCAGGAGGGAGCACAAGCATCTTTTCAACCGGTTTCAGTTCCGTATCTTTGCTTCCCAAATCATCCGTGGTTTCATTCAGCGGACTGACCGACCGCCACTCCACCTGGGTGTCCAATACATATTTGACACTCGGGATCTTCTGGATCAGCGAGACGATTTCCGCATTGAACACGTTCCGGCCGAACTCCCATCCCTGCGAATATTCATCGTCAACGATTTTATCTTTCAGCGGGCAAAGATAGCGGTTCAGGACATCCGTTACTTCCGTGCTCACATCCGCATCACTGGCAAAATCCTGCGGAACCACTGTCGCCTTCACCCTGATGCCATAATATTTCGGTTCATCAATGTTCAAAGCAGTGGTCAGCAGACGGTACTTGTCGAGATATCCACGGACTTTTGCCCGCAGCTCATCACTGATATGCAGAGCATGTAAATCGCCGAACCGCAGTGAATCGACCACATCCGGGACGATCACCATGGACACCGCACCGGTACCGGTCACTTCCGGTGTCACACAACGTGTACGGGCAACAGCCCGGTTGCTCTTGAGCGCAAATTGTTCGAAATCTGCTGCAGTCACCGCACGCCGCTGTGACTGAATTTCGCGCTGTGCGCGCTGGATCAATTCCTCAAGGGTCTCCTGGTCCCGGCCGCCGAGTGAGCGGTTCAGGTTGGAAGCCCGGGAAATATATGCAAGAGAAGTATTCATCACATCCAGAGAATTTTCCGGCATGTTTCCGCGGATACCGCCGCCATAACGGTAATCGGTCACGCGAATCTGACGCCCGCTTTCCGGGATCCGGCCATATTGGATCATGGAACCGTCCGGCTGCCGTACGGAAGGCCCGAAGATAATTTCTCCCTTGGCTGTGTCCAGCATATAATGTCTGGAGAATTTATCGGATGAAGCAAAATCGTCCACCCGTGTCCACGGGACAAACACCTGCATACCTTCCACGGTCTCTTCAACTTCAACAGTCTCATCATCAGAAAAATTCAGGACCGGTGAATGAAGCAGCATGAAACGCTGCCCCGGTTCCCCGTTCGACTCACCAAGGATCTCACCGTTGACAACCTGTGCATTCGCAGCAGGAACCTGTGCCCCTATCGTATAAACATGAAGGTTTGACACACGGGGCGATTCTGTATACATACCCTGAGCTGCCTCACGCTGTTCGATCCGGCAGCGGATCCAGAACGCCTGAAGACCATGAAGCACCTGCGATGTAAAATCAAGCGGTGTATAAAGCGTCAGACTGCCCGTTTCATTGTTCAGACCACCCGTCGTGTCGCGTTCGCCCTCTAACTGGCTGGGGCGGATCTCTTTCCACCCCTCATCCGTCAGGCATTCCCACACCCACGGCGGGTTTTCACGGCGGATACCGACAGCTTCCGTCGGCTCACATTCAAACTCAAACCGGAGAATGTGACCGCTGATATCGTTTTTATCATTGAATCCCAGGTAGAAGGTATCGCCTGCCTGCGGTACTTTGCTGAAAGGACGGAAAATATCCAGTCCCAGGCGGGAAAAGCTGTTTTGATTGAAGTTCGCTTCTGTACGCAGATGGGCCAGGATCGGAGCGTTGATGTTCAAATCTCTGGAAGTCGTAAACACGACCGGTTCCGGCTGATCTTCGGACTGAACCTCCGTACCCGCGGGAACCACGACGGTCGTGTTGTCATTTTCATCCAGCGGGAGCAGCGCGGAAAGCCAGAACGTGATGTCTGTTTCCGCCGTTTTTGCCGGTTCCATCTGAAATCCCAGCATTTCAAGGAATTTGAGATAGTTCTTTTCCGGAACACGGTTCAGACGGTAAACCATCATCTCCGTCATCCAGGCAAAAAGCTCAATCATCGTGATGCCGGGATCGCTGAGGTTATATTCAGTCCATTCCGGGCAATAACGGATAATGCGCTTTCGCGCTTCATCCACCAAATCACTTTGGAAGCGTAAATCGTCTAAATTGGGTATCGGTAATGCCATGGGCCTCTCCTTCACTTCCAGACCGGTCAATCAAGTTCCGGTTCCTTATCGATATAAAACGGGTGCACAATATTACGGTTATCATGCGTCGTATTGATTTCATAGTCAATGCTGCAAACCAAAGCGGTTTCAACCCTCGGGTCGCGTTCTACCCGCACGTTTCTCACAAAGATACGCGGTTCCCACATGGTCAGCGCCTGCTGCACCGCATCTGCCATCATCGTCATGGTTTCCGGACGGATCGATTCAAAAACCATCTCTTTCGCCCGGCAGCCAAATTGTGGACGCATCACCCGCTCTCCGGGTGAAGTTTCAAGAATAATGTGAATTGCCTGCTCAATATCCTCATTCCCGGTAATGAGCTTGATTTTCCCGGAAGAATCAGTCTTCAAAGGGAAATTCCACCCCGCCCCGATATATTTTTTATCCTCATTTTCCATAAGCCATCCGTCCTTTTTCAGGCAATCAGTGTCTTCATTGCACCTTTCATCACTGCCGTTGTCACCGGTACTCCGGTTGCAGGGTTCACGCCGACCACTGTGCTCGTCACACGCGCTGCCGGCCGTCCCATGATGATGACCGTCGGACTGCCGACGGTGATGCTTCCCGTACAGGCAGCGCCGGAAACCATATCTCCCATGCAGGCAGCCGGAACATTTTCGATCAGGACCGTTGAAGCCCCCGGACCGGTGATCGCATCACCGGTAGCAGTCAAATCACCAAGTCTTGCAGCAGGAAACGGCATAAACCCTCCAATCAAAATTAGAAATGAGGAATGAGGAATGAGAAATTTTTATCCGCATCCTGTTTACGAAACTGAGAAAATCTATTACTCATCACATTTCTAATTCCTAATTTCTAATTCCTTAGGTAACTTCTAAAAACCTCAATTTTTCTCTGTCCCGAGTAGATTCAGAGAATTAATTCTCTGAATCTACTCGGGAGGTTTCTGGGGGCTGCCGCCCCATACCCCCCGCCCGGAAATTTTTAGAGGTTCCCTAATTTCTAATTCCTAATTCCTAATTCCTAATTTATCTTCACGATTCCGCCCTGGATCTGAACCATGGCAGTACCATTCAATGAAAGCATGCTGTTGGCTTTCACATCCACTTTCACACCCTTCAATTCCGCACCGGCAGCCTGCAATGTGAGACCGGACGTTCCGGATTTCAAATCCACCTTCTGGTTCGCGGAAACCTCGACCGACTGGTTGGCCTTGATCCCTACCTTCTGACTGGCATTCAGGTCGATTGCTTTCTGGGCTTTCAGCGACATTCCCGCATCCGTAGAAGCGGCAAAATCCTGCTTCGCTTTGAGAGTCAGCTTGCCCTCACTGGTAAGGGTCAGGTCACCCTTTGACTGCAGGTCAAGTTTCCCTTCCGAAATAATTTTAAACTCATTTTTAGTTGAGTCAATCTCAATCTTGTTTTTCCCGGTTTTGTCCTCGACGGTGATCTTTTCCTTGCCCTGGCTGTCATCCAGGATGATCTTGTGCCCGGAGCGGGAAACGATGACACGCTGATTGACCTTTTTCGTACCGGCATCGACCAGCTCCGCGCTGCCTTTCGGCGGCTTATCCTTGCCGTTATACAGCACGCCCAGTACGAATGGAGAGCTCATGTTGCCGTTTTCAAAAGCGAGCAAAACTTCGTCATTCACTTCCGGCAGAAAAACGATGCCGCGGTCAGCGCCGCCACCCACAAATGTGGGACGTGCCCAGCAGGAAGAGAGCTCGGAACTGTTCATTTTCGGCAGCCAGGGATATTTCACCTGTACACGGCCCAGTTTTTCCGGATCGTTGTTTGAAGTGACGATCCCGGTCACAACACCGCCGACCCGGTTGATCTCATGCTCTTTTTCCGGCCCCAGGATCAGGCTCCTGAAGGTGTTGGAGATGTTCCCCGTCACGGAAAAAGTCGTACGGTGCGCGCCGTGTCGGAAGGTATGATGAGCTTCCGTTACATAATATTTCCCGGAAAACCGCAATCCCAGCCCGTTGATGATCACCGTGGAACCGGCCACCAGGAAGGGATCGCCCTCGTCCAACTCACCGTAAGCCTGCATAAAGGATGATGATGCTTTGGAAAAAGCCGCATCCGCATAAGCCTTTGCCTGCGGTGTTGAGGACGTACCCGGTTCGATCACATAATCCTTTGCCTTGCTGCTGTATGCGGTCTTCATCTGTGCATTTGCCGGCACCGTATTGGCAAGAGCTTTTGTGCCCTTCAGGGAAAGCTCTGCCATGGTAGAGGAGTTGACATTTTTCTTCTGCTTCGGGTCCCAGCCATATGCTTCCGTCTGCGTGATTTGGCCCATCGCAGCTACCCGGGGTTCAAACCGGGTCAGATTCCCGCCAAAATCAAGTTTTGTTGGGTCCGTTTTTGCTCTGGCCTGGCTCGCGGGACAAAAGTGCAGGTTCTTTCCCTCCACATAGACCTGATAGCCCAGCTGGTTGGCACGTGCCCACAGGAAATCCCAGTCATTCTGGTTGTACTGCATCACATATTTATATTTCACTGTCATCAGGGAAAGCGCGTCAACTTTCGCGGTCAACCCTGCTTCCGATGCAATTTTTTTGACGATGTCAGCGTCACCCACACCCAGACCCATCGGATTTCCGTCTCCATAGGTCCGGGTAGCTTTGCCATGAGTCAGCCGATGTCCCCGGTCATAACCGCGGATGCGAAGATAAACATCCGCACCGTCATAAATCGGCTCAATCGAAGTAATCTCCCCATCCACCAGCGTGTTTTTCTTCACGATGCTCATCGCTCCGGTCGTATGCCCGAACGAAATTTTCACCGATGTCCCCAGTGTGATGGCAAGCATATTGTCCGTATAGAGGAAAGTGTTCGGAACCGGTCCGCGCTGATCATGCAGCAAAATCGTGAACTCGGTCGGCAAAAAATAATTCTGATCGACCACAACTTCCTCCAGAACCTGGAAGAGAAGTGTCATCGGGATCGCGCCAATCTTTACCTCAACTTCTGTTTTCATAAACGAATCCGATCTTTCTGCTGTGAGCTCTCAGCTTCTTCCAAAGAATACCTGCCAACATCAATCCAAATTCGGCATTGTCAATAACTGTCCGGGCTGCAGCTGAAACGGATCATCCAGGTTATTGGCTTCAGCAATTTTGCGCCACATTCGGCTGTCGCCATAAAAATTGCTTGCGATCAGGTCCAACCGGTCACCCTGTGTCACCCGGACTGTCTGATGAGCTTCCGTACGGGAGGTTGGGTTTTGCGGCGGCAGGAAGTCCAGCGGGTGGCTTTGCTCCATAAAGGTGCATTCAGCCGTCGCACGTGTCGGCACACCGTTACTGTCAAACATGGTGTAATTGACCGTGATATTGGTCATGACTGCCCGGAACAGTTTGATCCCGCCCCAGACAAAAATGATGGATGGCGGCTCACCCAGATAAGGGTAAGGAATCGGAATGCTGAAACCGTAGGTACGCAGACCCATCGCCATCAGCTTATTGATGTCTTTGCGGATATCACGTCTTGCCGGTTTTGTCGATTTATAATCATCCGTGGCATAAGCATCAAAGAAAAGGTTGAGGGTATATGTGGCAGCAGTGCCTCCCTTGAATTCGGTGCGGGGAAAATCCCGTTCGGGAACCGGTGTTCCTTCCCACATGGCGCCACGACTGATCCTCAATTCGGTCGGATTGAACTGGACTTCCACCGAAAGACCGGCCAGCGCCCCCACATAAAGGTAATCAATATAAAGTTTTGCTTTTTCCATAAATCACCTTCCCTTTCATCGAAAGATGCTTCGTTCCATCTCTGAACGCATGATCCGCTTGATCCGCGGAACCAGCTTGTCTGCCAGTTTTTCCAAATCCCGGGGCGTCACTTCCGGCAGGAGATCCTTGTCCGGTGCAGCCGCCTCTTCAGCATCCGACCCGATATCTGAGATGTCTGTCTTGGGCTTTTCAGTCATTTCACGCTGAACCGTGCTGCTGTCAGGCCGATTATTAAAACTGTTGTCAGTGCCCGGGAAAGGTGACTGCGTGCTTCTGTCTCCCTGAGGTCTGTTATTCGCACCGGGCAAATTTCCAAATGACCGCATCACGGTAGAATTCGAAGGATTCACTCCGGTATCCGGGAGCTTCGATATGAGTTCCCGCTGAACAAACGCTGCATTTTCTGAATTTGAGCCTGAATCACCGGTCTTGTGTTTTGGCAGGACCAAGTCAAGCTCCCGCTGAACAGAAGATTGGACAGATGCAGCCGGAGATAACCTTTGGCTATCGTTTATATCGGGTTTTGATGAGGAGCCGGGTCTTACATATTCCCGCTGCACTGCGTTATTCTGCGCTTTTTGCGGCTCTCCTCTGCGGATCGATTCGATCTGTTCTTTCGGCATCTCATAGTGCATCGGCAGAGATCGCAGCAGCGAACTCAAATCATCATCCGGTTCCCGCTGCACAACGGGAACTGCCGAAGAAACATGACTGTTCACGGAAGAACCCGTATTCTGAATGGGACTCTGTTGTGTGTTGAAGTCAGCGCCCTTCTGTGACCTCTCCCTTTGGATCACATTTCCGCTGTTAGAATCATTTCTGTCCGATGGCACCATCGGAACTGCCGATTTCAGTGTTTCCCGCCGGTTCACTTCCGCTGACATTTGTCTTTGAACGACCGGCAAATCCATTGGTTCCGATTCACTCCGGAGCGGTTCGGCGGACTTCACCGTCTCGCGCTGTACCGTGCTTTGTGATTCGGAGACCGGTTCAGCCAAAGGTGTGTTATTCCTCTCCACATGACTCTCAACAGTAGCGGCGGACTTTACTGTCTCCCGCTGAATGACTGTTGCCGGTTCGCGGTTGACTGTTGCCGACATCGTTGATGGCAGCTGGTTGGTTGCGGCTGTTTCCCGTTGGACAGTTTCGGAACCGTCAGCCGATATTTCTGATTTCTGATTTCTTATTTCTGATTTATTAATTGGCGCA